>JAWOCK010000080.1:0-21013 GCA_046483845.1 Thermoplasmatota archaeon
GAGTAAATTGGCACTTCACAACTGAGGATGCAAGGATTAAGCTATTCCGTCTCTATCCGACATTAGAGGCTTGACATGACACTAGAGACCATGATGTCGAATTTTGGATCTGCCCTAGGGACGAGGATAATATATTAGTAGAATCCTGTACTGTAAGAATTACTGATGTAAATGTTCCTGGAGATTGCACCGAATTTTTTTCATACGACGCAACTGGCATTCAAATTGATACATCGGTAATGACCTGGTGGGATGAGGGAGAAGAAACTACGATCTCCTGTGAATATCCAACAAATGAGTATCATTTTGATAGTTATGATACGATAATAGATGGTAATTGGCTTTATACCCAATCAAATATATGTGGTGCGAAGATGGAGGATGCACTTGATAATATGGGTGCTTGCTCAATGAAAGTTATAGGTGGTCAAGGGGAAACCTATAGTTGTTCTACTAAATTTGATGGATCTAATTTTCCTAGTAGCACCACCTATAATTGGGATCCAATAAATGGTGAGTGGGGAGTGATTGATTTAAAATGTATCTATCAGGCTCACTTTGAGCAGGAAAATCATTATGAAGATTCTTATTACGAGTGGGAAATTGATTTTGAATATGAACTTTATAAAAAGAATCCTGCAACTGGTAAGTATGTATACCAGAGAGAACTAAAACAACTTAATTTAGATCCTGGAAGGATGGATACAACTGGAAGTGAAGATAATGATAATGATGTTCATTATGATCCTGTCTTTACACATAGATTAACTCGGGCAAACGATGGCTACGGCAATTTTATGGTTAAGCTCATAACTCATGTAGATGCACAAAGGAGCTATGATTATGGTGTAACCTGGACAAATTTAAGACAAGGAGGTTATGACTGCCAGCAAGAATACTGGGTGTTTGTTGGACAACCAGATTAATAAAGAATATATAGTAATATTACTATAATACGAACATGCTTAGAATAAAAAGAAAGCACATCCTGCTAGTATTAATGGTGGGATGTGTATTATTAATTATTATTGCATTCTTTATTATTGGTGAAAGTGGTACAGAAGATAATAATATGGATTTTTCAATAATTATTTCAGAAAAAGATCCAAGAGTTGGTGAAACAATCACCTTTAACACTAATATATCTGATTCAGATGTTGACTATCAGTGGGATTTTGGGGATGGAGACACATCAAAAAATAATGTTGCATACCATGTATATGAAAAGAGTGGACAGTACTTGGTCACATTGAATATTACAGGACTCGATATTAAGACAAATCATAGTACCATTATAAAAGTATATAATAATGATATTGTATTTGAAAAATCTGGAGATTTTATGAGAAACTTTTTACCTGGAGTTGGGACCGGATATAATAAGTTAATTGAGTTAAAGGAAAGCATCAACCCACCTGAAGTGGAGTTCGAAGTAAAATTACAAAATGCTTATGGTGACTTTGGTTTTGTATTGGATATTTTTAATTATGAAGACTCAGAGTTACAGACAATATTCCATGAAGAGCACACATCATATGGAGAGGACATCATTTTTAGAGGAACAATAAGCGCAGATGAAATAAATGAATTTTTAGGGCCAGGGGGCATAACATTAGAAATTTATATTTTAAAAGGAAGATGTGCCAATTGGAGTATAGACATTTCTATTAAATATTTATCCTGACTTTATAAGTTTCTTCATTTCATTCGATGGCCAGTTGGTCTTTTACCCGTAGGCTCTAACTGTGACAGGGTGTTGCGCGAACAAGATGGAAATATAAACAGTGAAATATTTTTCAAAAATAGTGACTAATGGCCGGTAGCCCCCCAAAATAGACTTGCTGGCTTATCATTGTTTCCCTCCTTTCTTCTTCGATTCTTCAATGATCTCGATAAAGAATGTGTGATATTTTAATGAATTTTTGCCAATACCGAAATATCGGGATTGCGCCCAAAGGGCCCCCTATCCGTTCAAGCCGATATGGAATCAATGATCCGGTTCAGGGTCCTGCTCGGCCGCATGGCCCTGGAAACGAGCTTTGGGTCGGGTTTGTAGTAACCCCCGATCTCCACAGGGTCTCCCTGGGCGCCCTCGAGCTCCCCGAGGATGATCTCCTCGTTCTCCTCGAGCTCCCCTGCCACGCCTGTGAACAGCTTCTTGAGCTCATCGTCCTCGTCCTGTACGGCGAGGGCCCGGGCCCAGTACATTGCCAGATAGAAATGGCTGCCCCTGTTGTCCAGTTCATGGACCTTCCTGGAGGGAGCCTTGTTGTTCTGGAGGTAACTCTCGTTGGCCTTGTCCAGGGCCTGCGAGAGCACCAAAGCCTTTTCGTTACCGTACTTCTCGGAAAGATGCTCCAGGGAAGCAACGAGTGCAAGGAACTCCCCCAGGGAATCCCATCTGAGATGACCCTCCTGGAGGAACTGCTGAACATGCTTGGGAGCGGACCCGCCGGCACCGGTCTCGAAGAGACCGCCTCCGGCCATCAGCGGAACGATGGAGAGCATCTTGGCGCTTGTTCCGACCTCAAGGATGGGGAAAAGATCCGTCAGATAATCCCTGAGCACATTGCCTGTGACGGATATCGTATCCTCTCCCTTTCTCATCCTTTCAAGGGAGAACCTGGTGGCATCGACAGGGCTCATTATCCTGATGTCCAGCCCTTCTGTGTTGTGCTCCTTCAGATAGACCTTCACCTTCTTGATGAGTTCCCCATCATGGGCCCTGTTCTCATCGAGCCAGAAGATGGTGGGCCATCCGGTGGCCCTTGCCCTGTTCACTGCAAGTTTGACCCAGTCCTGTACCGGCAGGTCCTTCACCTGACATGCCCGGAAGATGTCTCCTTTTTCCACATCCTTCTCAAGAAGCACGTTACCTGCCGCCGAAACGATCCTGACCTTTCCGGACCCCTTGATCTCGAAGGTCTTGTCGTGGGAGCCGTACTCTTCGGCCTTCTGTGCCATAAGCCCTACGTTCTGGACGGTGCCCATGGTGGTGGGATCCAGCTTTCCGTGGGCCTTGCAGTCCTCGATGACCGCCTGGTATACTCCGGCATAGCTTGAATCGGGTATGACGAATTTGGCGGTCTGAAGTTCGCCGTCAGGGTTCCACATCTTCCCTCCGTCCCTTATGGCACGTGGCATGGAGGCATCTATTATCACGTCAGAGGGAACGTGGAGATTTGTCCTTCCCTTTTCCGAATCCACCATTGCAAGAGGGGGTCTTTTCTCGTAGCATCTCCGTATATCCTCTTCGATCTCCTTCCTCTTTTCTTCGGGGAGTCGGGATATCTTGGAATAGAGGTCCCCAAGGCCGTTGTTCGGACCGATGCCCAGTTCCTTGAAGGTCTCTGAATGCTTGTCGAACACATCCCTGAAATAGACGGAGACCACATGACCGAATATGATCGGGTCAGAAACCTTCATCATGGTGGCCTTTAGGTGTACCGAGAAGAGGATATCCTTATCTTTTGCATCCTGTATCTGTTCTTCCAGAAAACCCCTGAGAGAGGTCCTCTCCATTACGGAAGCATCGATGATCTCCCGGGGAAGAAGTGCCGTTCTTTCCTTGAGCACCTCCACCTCTCCATTTTCGTCAACGAACTCGATGGTGCAGTCCCCCGATTCTTCCTTTGGGACCGTCTTGGATATCTCGTTGTGAAAGAGGTCCCCCTGGTCCATGCTTGCAACGTGTGCCCCAGAATCCGGGCTCCATTCCGCCATGTGGTGCGGGTTCTTTTTTGCATAGTTCTTGACGGAAGTGGGCGCTCTCCTGTCCGAGTTCCCCATTCTCAGCACGGGGTTCACGGCGCTTCCCTTGATGCTGTCGAACCTTGCTTTTATCTCTCTTTCCTCCTGGTCCTTCGGCTCATCGGGATAGTTCGGAATATCATAACCGTGCTCCTGGAGCTCCTTGATGGTGGCCTTGAGCTGGGGAAGAGAGGCACTTATACAGGGGAGCTTGATGACGTTCGCCTCTGGCTCCTTGACCAGCTCGCCGAGTTCCGCAAGGTCGTCCGGGACCCTCTGCTCATCTCCCAGTCTATCCGGGAATCTGGCTATGGTCCTGCCGGCCAGGGAGATATCCCTGGTCTCAACCTTGACCCCGGCAGCACCGGTAAAGGCCTTCACGATGGGCAGGAACGAATAGGTCGCCAGTGCAGGCGCCTCGTCGACCTTGGTGTATATGATCTTTTCCTTTGTTTCATCCTCTTTTTTGTTCATTTTCAGACCTCCTCATTCTCAGTTCTCCCTTCTTTCGATATCTTTGGATCCCTTATCGACGAAAATGGCATCCTTGTAGTACTTGGGAACCACGTTCCTTACCACATCTATGATGGTGCCGTCCCGGTATTCTATCAGAGCAGCGATCTCATCTCCCCAGTTCGGTTCAATACGACCACCTGTAATATCATGGGCTATTGAATGGAGTTGATCGATGGTGCAAATACGGAGATCCTTGGGGACCTTGACCTTTTTGAGCTTTTCCAGGAGATCCTTTCTCCCGGGGTTGATGGCCACCCCCCTCTCTGTCACGATCACATCCACTGTGCTCCCCGGGGTCACTACGGTTGTACATTTATCAACCACCACCGGGTATCTACCGCGGAACAGTGGTATGGTGATGATACATAGACCGGCTCCTGCCGCAGTATCCGAGTGCCCTCCGACTGGTTCCGCTATGATGCCATTGGATAGCGTTGCCGTGTTCACATTGAAGTCCAGGTCCACCTCGGAAGCACCGAGGACCACTACATCCAGCTTGTTCACCGTGCAGCCCTTACCGTGTATGTTGGCATATGCTCCGATGGGAAGGCCCACGTGGTTCTTGGGATCCTCCTTCATTGACCCTATTGCAACGGTATCGAAGGCCTGGCCGGTGATCAGCTTCTTCACGGTCCCATCTTTGAGCATGTTCACGAGGAACTTGGTTGTGCCTCCCTGGGCCCATCTTGCCTGTATCTTCTTGTCCAACATTCTCTGATGTAGGAACTCGGTGAAAGCAAGTGATATTCCGCCGGCCCCTGCCTGGAAGCTCATGTCCTGTCTGACGTAGCCCAGCAGGTCCGCTATCCTCACGGCATCCTTGGCTATCTTCAGCCTGGTGGGGGAATTGGTTATCCTAAGCTCACCGGAGGCTATCCTGTCCGGGTCCCCGATCTTATCCACCTCCACCACATAGTCCACAAGTTCCTGACTTATGGACATTGGAAAATTGGGATATTCCACCAGATTATCGGTAATGGCCACAACATAATTGGCGAACCTTGCATCCGCGAAGGAGAAGTTGATGGTCCCGCAGGCGGATGGGCCGTTCACACCGTTCAGGTTCCCGAGCTCATCTGCCGAGGGGGCCCCGATGAAGGCAACATCTATCTGGATATCACCGGACTCTATGGCCCTTACCCTGCCTCCGTGGGACCTTATCTTCATTGGCTGTTCAAGATATTCTCCGGTGCTTACCATCCTGCCTATCTCTCCCCTTGCGGAACCGCCTTCTATCCTGCTTATGGTCCCGTTCTTGACACACCTTATGATGGTCTCCTCATGGCATGGAAATGTTGAGCTGGGAGCCAGGGTCAATCCTTTTATCCCCTTCTTTTCGATCTGCTCCAGGACAATGTTCATGACCTTGTCACCGTTCCTGAAATGGTGGTGGAAGGAAATGGTCATCCCATCCTTCAGGCCCACCTTGTCGATGACCTCCGAGAGCGTTGAGACTATCTCGGAGGTCTGATCGGCCATGTAATCCAATTTCGGAGCGTACTTGCGATCCTTGTGCGGTCTGTGGGCAAAGGGACCTTCATAAGGATAGAGCTTCTCTCCGTTGATGGAGCGGGGTACCTTTCTTCCGATGGCGTTCTTCACCCATTCGACATCATGGACCTTGACCATGCTCATGTACCCCCTTCTCGGGATCCCTCGATCTCCTTGATGGTCGGTATGTAAAGGTCCGCCGCCTCTGCCCTGGCGAGTATCTTCTCGGCCCTGATCACTATGGGCCTGTCGATCATCTTCCTACCCAGTGCGATAACGCCTGACCCCTTCTCCTTTGCCTCCTTGATGGCGTTCTTGACCTTCACCGAGTAATCTATCTCTTCCCTGGTAGGGTTGAAACATTCGTGAATGATCTCGATCTGGGTGGGATGTATGCAGGCCTTTCCGTCGAATCCCATCTTCTTGATCATCAGGGTCTCCTTTCTTAGGCCGTCCATGTCCTTGAAGTCGGAGTATACGGTGTCGATGGCCTGTATGCCCGCCGCTTTTGCGGAAAGGACCACCATCTGTCTTGCCGTATGTATGGCAAGACCATCCGCACTCCTCTCTCCGCCCAGGTCGGCCGTGAGGTCCTCGGCGCCTATGGTGATGCCTTCAAGCCTTTTGGAGCAGCTTGCGATCTCCGGTGCGTTCAGGATACCTTTTGCAGTCTCCATGGTGGCAAAGATCTTGATCCGACCGATATCGAGACCTTTCTTTTCTTCCATATCGGTCACCAGTTCATCCACAAGGATAACATCCTCGCTGGTCTCTACCTTGGGTATGTATATTCCGTCCAGCCTTTCGCAGACTATCTGCTTGATATCCCACTTTCCCCATGGAGTGTCGACGGGGTTTATCCTCACCGTCACCTCCACGTTCTGTCCGAAGTCAACGACCTTCAGCGCCTCGGATACGAGCATCCTTGCATCTATCTTGAAATCCGGTCCCACAGAATCCTCAAGGTCGAGGGAGATAACATCCGCTCCGTAGAGGCCTGCTGGTGGTATCATCTTGGGATTGTTCCCGGGAACGTAGAGCCTGGACCGTCTGAGTCTCATTCGAAGGCACCCCCCTTGATGGCGGCGGCTTTGGTCCTTGCTATTATGGTGAAGTTCAACGGGCTCTTGCCGCTGCTGAAGACCATCGCATCCTCGATGCCCATTCCCTTGAGGGTTTCCTCGAAGACCTTGAACACATCATCGCGAAAGAAATCCCTTGATTTCCCCTCGATATCTATCTTTATGCCAGTTCCCGTCTCGGCAGGGGCGAGCTTGACTATGCAATCCTCTCTCTCAGCTGTACCTGCATGTGCTTCACGTCGTAGTCTGTGTGTGGTGCTCATCTCATTCCCTTCTTCATTTAAGCTGGTTCCTGGTGTAGTTCAGTGTACCGCCCTGTTTGAGGATATCCAGCTCCCTCCCGGAAAGATCGTTCTCCAGGGGTATCTCGAGGTCCTTGTTCTTCACTTCGAGCATCAGTTCTCCGGAGAGGTCCGAGAGGTCTAGGTGCAGTTGATCACCTTGTTCTATCCTGTCGTGATCAGAGGGGTCCTTGAAGGTCAGAGGCAAGATGCCGAAGTTAACGAGGTTTGCCCTGTGTATCCTTGCAAAGGATTTCACGATCACAGCCTTTACACCGAGATATTTCGGAGCGATTGCGGCATGCTCCCTTGATGATCCCTGACCGTAGTTCTCACCTCCTATGATAAAGCCTCCTCCCTTGGACAGGGCCCTATCGGAGAAATCCTCGTCGACCTGTGAAAAGACGTACTTGGAGATCTCCGGTATGTTGGACCTGAGAGGAAGTATCTTTGCCCCTGCGGGCATGATGTGGTCGGTGGTGATGTCGTCCTCCACCTTGATCAGGACCTCTCCTTGATGCTCCTTGGGAAGCGGTTCGAAATCAGGCAGCGGCTGAATATTCGGCCCTCTTTCGATCTCCACCTTCCTCGCTTCATCCGGAGGAAGCGGTTCGATGAAGAGGTTATTGTCCACCGAGTAGCTCTGCGGCTCGGGAACGTGCTCTATTCCCTCTAGCTCCCTCGGATCCGAGAACTCCCCTTTCAGAGCAACGGCCGCAGCGGTCTCCGGCGACACCAGATAGACATTCGCCGATTTGTTCCCCGACCTTCCGTAGAAGTTCCTGTTGAAGGTCCTGACCGATACGGCTCCGGTCTTTGGGGCAAGACCCATGCCGATGCACGGACCGCACCCGCTCTCCAGTATCCTGAAACCCGCTTCCACCAGATCCGCATATGCGCCGGTTCGGACCATCTCCTTTATTATGGTCCTGGACCCCGGAGATATGGTTGCGGATATGTCCTGGTGGACCATCTTTCCCTTTACCATGTGTGCAACGGTCATCAGGTCCCTGTAGGATGAATTGGTGCACGAACCGATGCATACCTGGTCCACCTTCTTGCCGAAAAGATCGCTCACTGGTACCACATCACCGGGAGAGTGGGGTTGAGCGGCAAGGGGAACTACGGCTGAGAGATCAATTTCCATGATCTCATCGTATTCTGCGTCCTCATCCGCCTTCAGTTCAACCCAGTCCTCTTCCCTTCCCATTGCCTCCATGAACTTCCTTGTGGCTTCATCGGAAGGGAATATGGAGGTCGTGGCCCCGGTCTCGGTTCCCATGTTCGTTATGGTGGCCCGCTCCGGGACCGACAGATCATCAACGCCGGGTCCGAAGTATTCCAGTATGTATCCCCTGCCTCCTTTTACATCGATCCTTCTGAGGACCTCCAGGATAACATCCTTTCCACTGACGCCGGGGTTCAAACTTCCCGTAAGTTTCACACCCATTATCTTGGGGTATTTCAATTTGAAGGGTCCACCGGCCATTGCAACCGCGACATCGAGCCCGCCAGCTCCTATTGCTATCTGTCCCACACCTCCGGCCGTGGGGGTGTGCGAGTCAGAACCTATCAGGGTCTTCCCTGGTCTTGCGAACCTTTCGAAGAAGACCTGATGGCATATCCCGTTCCCTGCCTTGGAGAGGGTTATACCGTATCTTTTGGCGATGGACTGCAGATAGCGGTGATCATCCGCGTTCTTGAAATCTGTCTGCAGCATGTTGTGGTCGATGAAAGAGACCGAGAGTTCGGTCCGGACCCTGTCGAGGTCCATTGCCTCGAACTGAAGATAAGCCATTGTACCAGTAGCATCCTGGGTAAGCGTGTGGTCCATCTTGATCGCTATCTCTTCTCCTGCCTTCTCCTCACCTTCTACAAGGTGTTCCTTCAAGATCTTTTGTGCAAGGGTAAGTCCCATATTATTCCTCCGATGGAAAGCCCGTTCGGGCTATCTGTTAATTCGATTTCCCGTATATATACATTACCAAAAAATGATTCTCAAACAAATATTTGGAAGAAATGGTGGAGTTTATTCCCTAACGCGCTCGATATTTCAAAAAGATAGAAATACCTGGTCATGGTTTGGGGAAGGGCTGATGCACAATGAGGGACATATCGAACAGGGAGAAGCTCACACTAGTTGGGCTCGTAACGTTCCCCGATAAGAAGGACAGGGAGATCGCCGATAGGCTGTCACTGCCCAATTCGACATTTGCCTCGGCCAAGGCCAAACTGATGGAATCGGGATTTGTGACGGAATATTTCGTGCCAATATTCCCAAAACTCGGTATGGAGCTTCTTGCAGCTGTCTACAGCGACTTCAATCCTTCGGTATCGGTGGACGAGAGGGTGAAGAACACGAAAAGGACGGTTGAGGTCTATCCCGAGATGATACTTTCCCTGGGGGAGTCCCATAGGGGTTTCTCGTTATCCGTCGCACAGAATATCACACGTATAATGAGGATATCCCACGAGAGGATGAGGATACTTGCGGACCTGAACCTCCTGGAGATAGAGCTTCCCATCGAGGTGCTCTTCCCGTTCGAGATATCAGAGGTCCACAGGTACTTCAACCTCGCCCCCCTGATCTTCAAGAAGCTCAAGGGGAGCGATCCGAAGTTATTCGAGGATATCGGCTTGATGGGGACCGAGCTTTACGAAAAGGACCTTCTCTTTCCACTCCCCAAGAACCTGGCACCGATCGTTCCGAGGGATGTTGATCTGACCAGGAAACAGCTGGAGATACTTTACTACCTGGTGAAATATCCATCTCTATCGGCTTCCAAATTGGCATCCCTCACCGGTCATTCCAGGCACACCGTATCGAGGGTAAAGGAGATGCTGATAGAGGAAGACTACATCACGGCTCTCAAGATGCCGGACCTTTCCAGGCTGGATTACTCTATCCTATCTCTGTTCCATGCAAGGATGGATCCGAAGAACCCCCTTGTAAGCGGTGTGGTAAAGAGCCGTGAGCTATTGCAGGACGACACGATCTTCCTTGTCCGGAGACCAACAGAGATGATAATGCTGGCAGCATACGAGAACTATGTCCAGTACAACAAAGGGATGAGTTCCTTCAACCAGTTCCTGAAGGGACACGACCACCTGAAGATGATACCGAACATAAGGAACCACTCCCTTTCGGAGACCATCTGGATAAAGAGGTTCGAGTATCATCCCTTGATCAGAGATACCTTTGGCCTCATGGGGCTGGACAAATAATACCGCTGCAGCGCAGGTCATCGCGAAGGCAGAATGATCATTCATCGTGATCTTCTTCGGTCCTTTCCCGCATGGAAATTAGGACCTGCTCCGTGTCCCTTTTGGAATGTCTGAAGAACAGGAACAACGCGATCACCAGGATCGAGATCATAAGTAGGGAGAACAGTATGACCAGCATCAGATCATCATCCTCATCTTCTACCTCTCCCGGAGGTTCCCCTTCCTGATCATCATCTTCTTCCTCGTCAGAAGGTCTTTCCAGTACGGTTATGGAGACACTGGTCGAAACATTGTGTCCGGGCATTCCGTCGTCCGCATATAGTGTGATCCTGTGCTCCCCTGGTTCGAGCCGGACCGTGAGATTCTTTTCCATTTTCAGTATGCCGCTTATGTTGGATATCCATGTCAGCCGGACCTCGGGCAGCGGACCCATTCCGTCATCGTGGGTTCCCGTGGCATCAAGAACAATGGGTTCGTCCGAGTAGAAGACCGATCCGTTTTCTGGCAAGCTTATGACAGGCACGGGTCTTTCGTTTAAGACGGGCTCTACCATTGTTATCTCGTATACCTCGGATCTGCCTGTGTTACCAACAAGGTCCAACACCATGAACTGGAGCTCGTTCATACCGTATGGTAACCTGATCCTTCCGGATATCGAAACCGCATCATCGATCCCTCCCCCGCTGAGCATTTTCCAATCCGTCCAATCTTCATCTCGCTGGGGCCTTGACCTGTAGCTGAACGTGGAACCATCCACCCCACTGCCTCCATGGTCAGAGGCCCGGACAACGTATTCCAGATCCATCCCAACCTGCTCCACGGCAGGATCAGGGGATAAGAGTGCTATATCTGGCTGCTCCAGATCTATGCCGATGTTCCGGAGATAGGCGGTCCCCCGATTTCCCACATTGTCCCGGGCCGATACCATCAGGGTTCCCCTGAGTTCCTCGGGTAATTTGGGTTCGAACTGCAGGCAGATGCCTTTCACAGTCCCGTTCTCTTCGGTCTTTGTAAGGATCACTGCCTCTTCCATACCAAATGTCCGCTGATCCCCCGAAAGGTCCTCTATTTCCAGAAGGATACTTTCCATGTCTATACCAGAGCCGACCCTACCGGAGGATGGAGGCTCCTCGATCCTAAACACGAACCGGGGTTCAGTGGTCCCGTACCATTCCTTTCTGTCCTCGATGGTGATGGAGGGTGGCTTCTCATCCTTTATGACCTCGCCGAAAGCCGGAGCCGAGGTCCTTCCGCTCCAGTCATTGCACCTTACCGATATCTCGGACCACTCCCGATCCAGGTCGAGGTAGGTGATATTGGAGGGATGAAGGAGCGATCTTGAAGGAAGCGGTGAGAAACCACCTAGTTCGTCCCTGTGGTCGAAGGAGAAATGAGATGCTCCCTCACCATGGGTGAAATATATCAATACCGAATATGGTCTGTCCTTTTGAAGGTGGACAGGGTCGCTTCTGATCCCTTTTCCCTCAACAGTGCCTTCGATCAGGACCTCACCGTCCAGTATCATCTTTGCATTACCGCTTCCCGTGAGGCTGAAGATATGTTCCTTTTCCATATCCATTTCCAACCATCCGTGCCATCTCACCGAGAAATGTTCAGGGGGCACAAGGTTGGGTTCAGGACCGAAGCTGCCCCAATCCCGTATCCCGAAATCCAATTCCTCATCTATTCTCTCCATTCCGATGGAGGACCCCCTCTCGTCGATGAAGTAGGTTCCGAAGAGTCCGCCGTCCTCCGCCGGCCTAAGAGAAGGTATGCCGTCCTTCTCGAGCACATAGTCCTTGACCCCCGAGCCGTTCGGGTCTCCTCCGGAGCCCAGGGCATCCTTCCAGGAGATCACGTACTCTCCCTTGAGGTCGTATCCTTCAAGATAGGTGTTCCTGGATAGTGCCCGTAGATCCACAGGAGGATCGGGGGGTTGGAGGTCCACATGAACCTCGATCTCCAGGGACCCATGTATCACGGGCATTTCGATCTCCGGAAAACCGGCGGGAGATGAACCGTCCATATGGACAATGATGAAGTATCTCACGGGATCCCTGTTCGGGATCTCGATCCTGAAGCTATTGTGTTCGTTATGGGAAATGGTCTCCATCCGCTCCCCGTCCATGGACAGATACCATGAGAATGGACCTGTGTCTATCAACCTGCCCGGCCGGTTCGCATATGATATGTTGAGGTCTCCTATCTCTATCTGCTGTCCCGGAGTAAGCCATTGTCCTATCTCGAGCGGTCCTTCGCCCATCACTCTTACGATGGGTTCCCCGTATATGACCACATCCTTGGAGATCCGGAATATATCATAGAACCTCCTCTGGTAGGTCTGACCGTTGTTCAAACTGTAGATGAATTCCAGGTCAAGGGGTCCTGATAGCGGAGTGAACCAGCCCATCCGGAAATTCAGATATGCCATTCCCCGTAAGGCGTCGTACAGGATCCCTCCACTGTGGATGTCCACGGAGTCGAACCGGTCTCCCGTTTTCATGACACCGTCGTTCTCTATATACATGGAGATGTTCTCATTCTCAGGGTCCAATCTCACCATCACACTTTCAACATTGGAGGCTCCCAGCGAATGTAAGAAAGGTATGGTCATGTTCACCATTCCCCCACCCCTGAAGATAACAGGAGGGTCCGCACCTTCCCCTGATATCTGCGGCTCCATGGAGAGAAGACCGGTTCCGCGGATGATATCGATCTCCCCCGACCTCGGCCTCTGGTTGTCAGGACCGTCGCCCCCCGGAGAACCCACCAGAATGTCGTCGAACCCGTCATCGTCAATATCTGCGGTCTGTATATAGTAGCCGAAGGAGTCCATCTCGTCCCTGCCCGTTACCGTCATCATGGAGCTCTCCTCCGTTATGAGGTGTGTCTTGTCAGTGTCCTGCATTATTTTGGCCAGGTCGAGGAGGGACACTTCCCCCCTCATTGGCAATATCCTTCCACCGTGTCCTATCCCGGTCCTGGAATGATCTCCGATGATTATCTCCGTGTTCCCGTCCCCGTTGGTATCGCATAGCTGGAACATCCTTCCTATCCTGCTGCCGGGATAGGTCTCATGGCCATCCCTCCATTGGCCGTGGACACCTCTCAGGATCCTATGGGCCTTGGTCCTTATGTCCGTGTATCTAGCGAAGGATGCGTTATCGGCCCCTTTGACAACGTATATCTCACCTATATCCACCTGGCCATCATTAGGCCCGTCCCACCCCGGAGCTCCGGCTATTATATCGTCCCTTCCGTCCCCGTCTATATCCCGGACAATGAGATGCTCACCCAGATTGGCACTGGCCTGGGGTACGGTGAAACGGACATCAAGCTCGTCCACGTTGTAGTCCCTGCCGGTGAGCGACATCTCCATGTCCCACAATATGTTAACAGTACCGGATTTCGAAGGTCCTCCCAGAGGATGGTCCGCCAATGGGGACCCTACGACAAGGTCCAGCATTCCATTTCCGTCCACATCCCCAATGGCGATTGACTTGCCCAGCTTGGATATGATACCGTGATCATCGTTTATGTTTATATAATCCTCAGAACCTGAGTGTGTTCTTACGGTTACGCGATTAGGATAAAACTCCGTGTCGGCGGACATGAAATACCCCATCGTCATCTCGTCCTTGCCGTCCCCGTTGATATCCCTCAATGATATGTGGTCGGAGTACTGGAGGTCCCTGGACGTCTGGAGATCTCCTATCGGGCCCGCACTCGATAGAAGTCTGTGTTCTATTTCCGGTTGGGAGTGGATCGACAACGGGATCACCTTCTGCCAGCCTTCCTCCCGGCCCATCAAGAGAAAATAACCCAGATGTTTTCCCCCGTTGAATATGTAGGTGTAGGTCACCAGTATATCGAGATATCCATCGCCATCGACATCACCGGCATCGACATGGTTCGACAGCTTGTGTTCATGCTGGAAATCCAGAGGATCTGTGGGGTCCACCACGGGTATTGCGCCTATCATGAGGATATCAGGTTCTTCAGAGGCAAGGTCCCGAACGCTCCAATTCCAGCCATCCCCTCCGAACAGGAAAGAGACCTTGCCGTCCTGGGCTATGCCTGTTTGACCCGGTGCACCCTGGGCAGGTACAGCGAGATCTGAGGTTCCGTCCCCGTTCACGTCCCCGGTCCAGAAATATGCACCTATACCTGCCCCCGGCATGCCATAATGCTTTTCGAAGATCCTTAAGCTACTGACCTCATCTATGGACCTTGACCCACCCGGGACCGGTACGGCTTCAGTATTCTCCGGGCCCAATGGAAAATAGGATGTTTGGACCGCAACGATCGACATCAATATGACAGCCAGGAGCATGGCGCTTCCCTTTCTCATATCAACTGGTGTCCTTTCGGCTCCTGCCCCGGGCATAGTACAGAATTGAATTGCGGGACATTATAATGGTATTGGTTCAAAACCGTATTACTTTCGGCTATGCACGGACCTCGGATGGAGAAGATATTTGAAATAACAGGTTGATACACCTCCATGGAGGAATGGCTGGAGATCATCCTCAAATTGGTGATATCCCTTGCCGCAAGTGGCCTCATCGGTCTGGAGAGGGAGGTGACAGGCCACAAGGCAGGGATAAGGACCCAGATACTGGTGGGTATAGGCTCCACATCCTTTATCATGCTCGGGGTTTACTCCGATATAGAGGTCTCCGAAAATGGCAGGATACTCGCGGGATTGGCCACGGGTCTTGGTTTTCTGGGAGCCGGGGCCATAATGAAGGAGGGTCTCAACGTTAAAGGGCTCACAACAGCTGCCTCCATATGGGTCAACGCATCCATCGGTGCCGCCATAGGGATGGGAGAGTACTTGATAGGCATGACCGCAGTTGTCATTACCCTGATGGTACTTTCCATATTTGCGGTGATCGAGAAGTATTTCAGGTTGAAACCCAACGATGGGCATATATATGTCAATATGGACCACGGAAAGGCCTGCCTGAACGATCTCATCACCTTCCTTGAGAAGAAGAACATAAAGATAGACAATGTCCGGGTCATCTCGGGTGATAAGCAGACAAAGGCAAGCCTATCCGTCTGTGTCGGTAGAACGAGCAAGGTATACCAGATAATAGAAGAGCTGGAAAACTGGGACAGTATAACGGAGGTCCAATGGGATGATCAGGACTCGAGCGGCCCCCTGAATTATCTGGACATATTACGACCCTAGTCAGATCCGTATACCTCAAGCCACCGGTAACCCGATCTGGTATAGTCCTGAAGTTCAAGAGGATCGAAATTGCTGCCGAGGCACAGGTATGCAGAGATCCTGTACATTCCAGAAACGGCATCCTCTCCATCGGGATAATAGGTTATGGTGATGCCTTTTCTAGACCCTGCTTGAATGGTGAGGTTCATCCAGGTTGAGTTCACATAGGTTCCCCGCAGATCATATACGTTGCATCCCAGGAAGAATTCCTGGGTTGAATTGGATGTGGATAGAATATTGAACTTGAAGATCATGGTGTCAGGCAGGCCATCTCCATCTTCATCCTTTACATAGCATGAACCTATATTGAGATCGAAGGAGCCGACCCGCTCCTCCATATCGGATCCCATGTTATCATATACGGCCTCAAGGGTCTCTATCCAGGATGTCTCCTGGGAGAATTTCAGATCGTCATAATCCTCTTTTGAATCATATATGTCCCTGAACTCCGGGGAGAATATCGATAAGCCGTTGAGCCCGTCGGTCTCAATATCACTGAAGCCCTGCTTTTTTTCCATCCTCAATATGGTCCTATCTATGGATCCCATGAGGGTGTCACAGTCCTTCATTACCATTGAATTGGTGGTGAGCTCCTTCATGTTCTCCACCAGGTCCCTCAGATCGACGGCCTCGGAGGATATACCATCCGAAATGGGTTGTGAATATTTCCTCGCTATCCTCAGATTGTATATCTCCGCAGGACCCGCTGAGTTGACCGTGTTGGAAAGTGAATCCAGGTCATGCACGACCTCCTCGATCAGGGTAAGGTCCGTCAGGGTCAATGACATGCTTCTCCTTGCGCTCTTTGTTTCGCTCTGCATGATATAGTCATCTATGATGTGAGAAGCCAACTCATCAACGTCCAGGAAAGGATCCCATACGAGCCCTGCCAGGGAAGTGTAATCCCATCCGAAGGTGGGTTCGGTGATCTCGGACGAGAGCAGTCTTTTACCATATGGAGCGATCTCGTAGGCCACCTCGATGGTGGACATCAAGCAGGCATCGAAACCTATGATGTCCAAAGGGTCGCTCCCACCGCCGGTGGCACTGTCAAGAGCAGAAGCAAGCTCATCGATGGACATAACCTGATCCTCCTCCGTGGACTGTTCCCAGCATATTCCATCTATGCCGGATCCGTGGTTCCACAGGACCAGTGCGTAGTTATCGGAGTTATAGTTGTCCATGGTGAACCGGATGAAATCCAACAGTTCTTCAGGATCGGAGGAATCTATTTCGCCCAGGTCCTCTATCTCCCTCGAGGAGATGGAGACAGGGTCATCGTCATTCTCTATCTCAAATCTCTTTGCCGTGGTCCAGTCACCGTTTGTCTTGTCGTCCTTGGAGGAACGGCTCTTCCAACGATCCAGCTGGACAACGATATTGAGGAAAGGGCTGTCCGGTATCGTTTCCATTTCGTTGATGTCCGAAAGGGCCCAGGCCTCCAGATCACAGTCGCTCATGTAGATCATGAAGGTCCATGTGCCCGGGACCATAACGGGAAGTTCATAGTGCATAATATCGCTCAGATATCCTTTTTTGGATGCTGTGAAATTGACACTCTGCATCTCTTCCTCTTCGGATATGGGTGACCAGAACGTCAAGGTGAAGGAACCGTTAGAACCGGACCTGGTAACATAGGGCTCATGATCCGGGGCCGAGAATTCCATGGCTATGGAAACATCATCAACGGGATGTTCATCTTTGTCCTTCACGGTCCCGGTGACCTCTTCCATCATGCCTGATCTCAGCTTCTCGGGTAGATGATCCAATTCTATGACCAGATCCCCATTCTCGGTGCCGTTTCCGTTTTCCATGTTCTTGACCGGACCGTCGTTGACCAATAGGAGCGCTCCGAAGGATGTCATCAATAATATGAACATCACTGAAACAGAGATCAAAAAAAGAGCTCTTCTCTGATCCATGGAACCGCACCTCTCCTTCGGATATGTGTGTGCATCTTTCCTTATGAGGGACATCTACAGGCACCTTGTATCTGTATGTTAATGATACTAAAAAGTACTTTGCGGTATTTCTACAACATATATTGTTCATTGAGATATTTCTCCGACAGGCTCTGATTACCAATTTTACAAGACAGAGAGTCCGGATCAACTTTGCTGCCTGAAAGGATGTTGCCTACTTTCTTTTCCCGGGCTTTCACCTTTTCTTCAAGCAGGGCGCCCAGAGTGACCGCCGTCGATGGTTCTGCGATCGATTTCATTCTTTCCCAGATCGTCCTCATGGCCCTGATAATGCCATCTTCCGAGACCGTCACTATATAATCCACATTTTCACGATCCATTTAACTCCCAAAGACACAGAAATTGTAAAAGAATAACGCAAATAGAAAAGTGAAATATATCTGGAATAATTTCAAATATTTGCATTTTATTCCTGGGAGCTAAGCTGATACCCCACTTCAGATAATATATTATATGTCGTTATCATTGTAGCATTCATGAAAGAAAGCGTCATGCAGCTTGAACAGGAAATCAAGGAGCTGTACAACGATCTAAGGGAAGCATACAGATGCGAAATTGAACTCGAATCCAATAATCTTTGGGAAAAACATCTTGAGACGGAAGATGATCTAAGAGAGCTTCTATTTAGGATATCCTACGATTCAAAGGCCCACAGGCTCTTTCTGGAGAACATGTTCTTAAAACTCAGGGGGTTCAGTTATCAAAAAATTGCAGGGGTTCCATTCGAATTTGTGGGCGACATCCCAAAAAAGAGCAAAGAGGACCTCATCGGTGAACTGAGAGCCAACGAAGCACGTGTAATGGAGATATACCTAAACGTTTACCACGGACCTTCAAGGGATACCATCCAGCGATTCTGGATGGATGATGATCCCGAAGAATTCTTCAAAAGGGTCGATTGGCTGGTGAAACAGGAAAGAATACATGATGAACTCATAAAGAAAATGCTTGATTGATCAATTCCTCGATGGTCCGAACAACCGATAGCCCATATCGGCCATGAAATCGGCCAACTCGCTTTCCCCGATTGTAATTTGGATCATCCAACGAACTTCGGCCTCTCAGAGACAAGAAGAGGCATGGGCAGTTGGTCCCATATCATATCTCCCTGTTTCTTCTTCAGTTCTTCATGGAGTTCTCCCGTGGAGATCTGAACCTGCGGTTTTCCTTTTTCCCTCTTCCTTACGGTAAGAAGTCCAGAATCAGCTTCCTTGTCCCCGATAACGGCTATGTACGGTATCCATTCCTTTTCAGCATCCCTTATCTTTCTTCCAACGGTCCTGTCAGTATCATCTATGTCCACCCTCACCCCTTTCATGGTGCATACAATATCCTGACACATGTCCAAGTGGTCCTCGGAGACAGGAACCAGTCTTAACTGGGTGGGGGACAACCAGTAAGGAAGTTTGGAGGGCTCCCCTTTCATGGAATCCATATGGGCCTTTTCAAGGAGTGCATACATCTTTCTCTCAATGGCGCCGGAGGGTGAGAGATGGAGAATATAAGGGTACTGGGGCTTGCCATCACTGTCGGTATAGGTTATCCCGTATCTCTCACCGTTCTCCACATCTATCTGGTCCGTGGTCAGCGCCGACGCTTTACCCATTGCATCGATGAAATTGAACTCGTACTTGAGGAGGAAGTAGAAGAACCTCTCCTTCCACATCTCCACGACCACCGGCTGCCCGTAGGTTCTTGCCATGTTCTGAACGAACTCCCGGTTCTGTTCCCAGAAATCCTTTGTTACCCTGATGGCCATCTGAAGACCTTCGGGCATCCGGAAACCTGTCTTCGACAATATGGACCTTGCGAGTTCGAACCTGGTCATCATCTCCTTCTTCGCCTGTTCCATCCCTGCACATAGTGCGTGACAGTCAGGCATGGTGAACGCTCTGAGACGTCTGAGTCCGGCCAGCTCTCCTCTCTGTTCCACCCTGAAGCTGTAACGAGTGAGCTCGTACAGCCTGATGGGCATTTGACGGTAGGACATTGTCGCATCATGGGCCATAAGGAACTGACCGAAGCAGGCCGCGAACCGTAAGAACACCTTCTTGTCCGGTGTGTTTATCGTATACTGTCTGGCAGGGAACCTTTCGAGGTAGGATCTGAGAGAGGGATGATCGAGGTCGTACATGATCGGGCTCTCGATCTCCATACCGCCGTAATCCTTCACCCTCTGGGTCACATATCTTTCAAGAAGTGATTTGACAAGCCTGCCCTTCGGGTAGAACCTCAAGTTGCCTGGATCGGAGCCCGGTTCGTAATCCGCAAGTTCCAGTGCTCTCATTGACCTTACATGTGGAGGCTCCCCTGATACGGCCCTGCTTTTTGAGATCTCATATTTCAGGAACCTCTCAAGGTCCTTTTTCCCTTTGAGATCATACCCTTGGATGTTTTCATCCTCAACGGTCACGGGATGGAGCTGACCATCAAGGTCCAGGACGAACCATTCTGATCTGGCCTCTTTTTCAGCCTTCAGCGCCTCGGATTCACCGGCCTTCTTCTTTTTCTCTTCTAACCATGGTCTTATTTCCCTGGAAAGTTCCGAAAGAGGATGACCTTTACATTTGATATAGAAGGATTTGTACCAGCCGAAAGGGGATCTCTTGACCTCGAGGCCGGCATCCGAGGCCCCGATCTCAAGCAATCTCAGTATATTGACAGCATCCTCTGGCTTGCCGAGGTCCGAGGAAAGATGAGCATAAGGATAGATCATGATCTTGTTGGTATTGACCTTTTCAGCGGTGTCCCTTATTATCTCAATCGCTTCCGAGATCACTCTCTCCCTGTGGTCCTTGTCCTTTGATTCGATGGTGCAGAATACCGTAAGGCATTCGTCCATCTCGTCCTCTTTGTTCTCTGTGGTCTCTGCCAGGTTCTTTATGGCCTTTGTGACGCTGTATCCCATATGGTCTGAATGGATCAACAGGACCTTCATGGATATTCCCTCCAGATGTCAAGTATAGAGAATACTTAATTCTATCGTCAAAAGCTTGATCTATCCTCCGGATATCCGGGATCAAAGCGGCATGAAATTCTCACAGAACCTCTTGGAGACCTCAACGAGGAATTCAGTGGGAACCGGTTTATCCTCGTTGAACCTCTTCTGGGCCAATGTATAAAGTGAGAGCGGTTCGGATATATCCTTTCCCTCCTCCTTGCGTTTGTAGATCTCGAACTTGACCTCGGTGAGCTCGCTTTCGATCTCTTCCTTCTTGCCCTCAGAAAGATTCATGGATGAGAATTGTTTTTCCAGTTGCTTGTAGGTCTCCAGTGCTTTCTGATATTTCCCCAGTTCGGACATCTTTCTGATGAGCGGAACATGTTTTCGGCGGATATAGTACATTATAGGTTCTTCCCTGTGACGGTCCATAAGCACCTCGAGGGAATCCCTGTAGATATTGAGGTAGTCCTTGAAATAGGAGAGTCCTTCCTGATATCTCTCTTTCA
>JAWOCK010000094.1:0-5836 GCA_046483845.1 Thermoplasmatota archaeon
CGGATATATATCAGGACAACGTGAAAACCTTAAATGAATGGATGGTTCTGATGAAGGATTCCAAGCAATGCAGGGACTTAAAGAGGAAAGGCCGAGGCGACATAATGGTTTGCACAAAACGGCCAGATCAATATGGAAAGCTCCTGTAATGCAGTATTTTGACCTTGACCTCGTCACCTCTTCTCAGATCCTTCCTGACGAACTCTCCCTTGGAAAGAAGGACCCTGAGAGTGTTGCCGTTCTCCAGCATGACCACTGCCTCTATGAAAGGTCCGAAGAAAGTATAGTTCAACAGTTTCCCCTTCACACCTTTGCTCACCATCTTTTCCGACAGTCTTTCTATCCTCACGTCCTCGGGTCTCACCATCACCCACCTCTTTCCGCATCCTTCCCCAATGTCCAGCATTATGGTGTTCACGTTACCGACGAAACGTGCGATAAAGGGAGATCCGGGGCAATCATAGAGATCCCTCGGTCTTCCCGTCTGCTCGATCCTACCCTGGTTCATCACGGAAATGTGATGGCCTATCTCGAAGGCCTCTTCCTGATCGTGGGTAACGAATATGGAGGTGAATCCCAGTCTTTCCTGCAGCTCCAATAGGTCCCTCCTGAGCTTCTTCCTGATGGAGGCATCCAGTGCTGCGAAGGGTTCATCGAGCAGCAGTACCTGGGGGTCCACCACCAAAACCCTTGCCAGCGCTACCCTTTGCTGCTGCCCTCCTGAGAGATGAGAAGGATATTTATCCTCCAATCCGCAGAGACCCACAAGCTCCAAGATCCCCTTGCACCTCTTCTTCCTCTCTGCCTTATTCACTTTCCTTATCTTCAGTCCGAACTCGATGTTCCTGTAAACGTTCATCTTGGGGAAAAGTGAATAGTTCTGGAAGACCAGACCAATCCCCCTTCTGGATGCGGGTAAGTTGTTGATGTTCCTGCCGTTAAGCATCACCTTTCCACGGTCCTGTTTGGTCAATCCCGCTATGATCTTGAGTATGGTGGACTTTCCGCATCCGCTTGGACCAAGCAGAGCTGCTATGGTCCCCTCTTTAACCGAAAGGTCCAGGTCATTTAGCACCTTTTCTTTTCCAAAGGACTTTGATACCCCCTTGAGAACCAGGTGTCCCTTCATTTACCATCCTCCATTCTGGAGACCACTATATTGGTGGTCAAAAGAAGCAGAAAAGGTATGACAAGGAGTACGATTGCAACGGAGGTCGCTGCCTGGTAATCGAAGCTGCTATCCGAGAGGTAGTAGATGTAAAGAGGTCCTGTCATTACCATACCACCCGCTATGAACAGAGTAGCACCGAACTCACCCAGCGACCTTGTAAAGACCATTGCACAGCCCGAGATTATTCCTGACCTTATGGATGGGAGAACCACCTTCAGGAATATCCTTGGTCCGCTGGCACCCAGTGTCCTGGCTGCATCCTCCAGGTCCCGGTCGAACTTCTCAAGTGAGACCGATACGGACCTCACAACGAATGGGAAGGTCACGAAAATGTGTGCAAGGATCACACCCGGCTTTGCCATCACTATCTTGAAACCACTGGACTCTAGAAGAGATCCCAGGAGCCCTTGCGGTCCGTAGAGTATCATCAGTGCGAGTCCGACCACCGCGGTGGGGATCGCTATGGGCAGGTCTATCAGTGATCTGAAAACGGACCGTCCGATGAAGTGGTATCTGGTTACCACATAGGCCACCAGGGTGCCCACGACCAGGTTTATCGCGGTGGCGGCGGCTGCAACTATCAAGGAGTTCGTGAAAGCGTTCGAGGCCTTCTCCGATGTCGCAGCTCTCCAGAATCCTTCAAGTCCGTCCTCGAAGGCGAACCTGAACAGCGATGACATTGGAAGCATTAT
Source organism: Thermoplasmatota archaeon (assembly GCA_046483845.1). Lineage (GTDB taxonomy): Archaea > Thermoplasmatota > Penumbrarchaeia > Penumbrarchaeales > Penumbrarchaeaceae > JAYEPK01. The sequence continues at coordinate 1,864 of JAWOCK010000094.1, forward strand.
CAGGAGTATGAAGATAGATGCACCGAGGGATATCAATACCAATTTGGCGAGGGAAGAAAACTCCGACCTGTCAACTCCATTCAATCCTCTACCCCTCCCTTATATCCGGGAAGATCCCGTTCACGATCTCTTCCATGGCGCTCTCCCACCCACCGAGATATTCGATGGTGAAGGGGTCCTCAACGGTATGGAGGTCCTGGTTCAGGTTTTCGAGCACCGAACGGAAGTTGTACTGCACGAAGTAAGATTGGACCTCCTCGGTGAAGAGATAATCGATGAACGCTTCCACCAGCTCCCTCTCACCGGGACCGATGTTATGGTCGACCATCACCACCTTATGCTCCGATAGTATAGTGGACCGGGGGTAGACAATATCGACGGGCTTGCCCTTTTCTATGCTCAGCATCGCGTCGTTCTCGTAAGTGATGAAAGCATCCCCATATCCCAGGGTGAACTGGGAGAGTGCCTTCCTTGCTGAGGATTGCCAGCTTATGACGTTATTTCCTATTTCCCTGAGCAGTTTCTCGGCACTCTTCTTCCTCTCCTCCAGGGTACCGTTCGAATTTCTAAGCTCCGAACCGTAGACAGAGAACACCGACCATCTGGCTCCACCGGAGGTCATGGGGTCGGCGTGAACGATCTCCACGTCCCCCGCCAGATCACGAAAGTCCTCGATACTCCTTGGGTTGTCGTCCCTGGTCATTATGACCCACGGCGATGTGGTCACGGTGCCGTTATAGGGGAGCATTCTCCAATCTGCGGTCACCATTCCTTGGTCCATAAGCTCCATGGCGTCCCATTCCGTGGAGAGCACCATCACCTCTGCAGGGGCGCCGTTCAACACCTGGGAGGTTATCTTTCCCGACCCTGCATAGCTTGTCTGGAAATCGACCTCCTCACCTGTCAGTTCTTTCCAGTACTGCTTGAAAGAGGGAATGATCTTCTCATTCAAGACCTCTCCCTTTACGCTGAATCCGTATAGCAGGATGGTATGATCGTCATCCATGCTTCCATTGTCCAAACATCCGGGGCACAGGGCCGAGACCCAAATAACCAGGGCCGAGACCGCAAAAAGCATCTTATTCATAATGCATTATAATGCATCTGCATTATTTAAGCTTGGCTTCAACCCAATACATGTTGGCTTCAATATACTTTAGGGCAGCTTGCATGCTTGCTGTTGTCCAGTGTTCATATAATGCTGAGATATTCACTTTGAAATGTGTGGGTAGTTACTTCAAATAGCTGAAATGAATGTCGGGATCCATATTGGTTCAAAACCAATACTGTAAATGGTTCGAAGAGTTCCTATTCCTCCAGTTCCGAGATTATTTCCCTCACTCCAAGCTCAAGCGCCTGTCTGGAGTTAAACTTGTATTCCCACCCGGTGGAGAGTATCTTGCTGACATCCAGTGACATGAACTTGACATCGCCCTTCCACCCCGCCCCTTTGTGGCCGCCGGTATAGACATGATCCACATCATCGAGCCCCATGGCCTCACAGACCACGTCGGGGATCTCCTTGATCTCCACGTAGTCCCTGGTTCCCAGATTATAGTACTCGAACATACTCTTCTGTTCCCTTGTTGCGTGGATGACCCCCGCAACACAGTCGGAGACATGTATGTAGGATTTTCTCTGGAGACCATCACCGAGTATCTCCAGCCTGGTAGGATCCCTTTTCAGCTTGTGGTAGAAATCGAAGAGTATACCATGGGTGGACCTTGAACCCACCACATTTGCGAACCTGAGGGCCGTGGACCTTATTCCGAAGTTATCCGAAAATGCAGATATCAACGCCTCCGCCGCCAGTTTGGATGCACCGTACTGGGATATGGGTTTCAGCGGACCGTAGTTCTCCGGAGTGGGAAGCTCCTTAGCATTCCCGTATATGGTGGAGGTGGAGGTGAAAGTGAGGGATGCAGGGTCATCGGGTCTTGCTTTTCTCATGGCTTCGAGAAGATAATAGGTTGCCAGGACGTTCTGCTCCACGGAAACGTAGGTATCGTTCGCTCCCACTCTGACATCAGGGTTCGCAGCCACATGATATACATGGTCCACATCGCCCAGAAGGTCAGCCAGTCCCCTGTCCTTTACCAGGTCCCTCTCCAGGAACTCTATGTCATCCATGCAGTGGGCAAGGAACTCCTTCCTCCCGGATGAAAGGTTGTCATAGACCACCACCTCATGTCCATCGCCCAGCAGTGAATCAACGATATGGCTTCCAATGAACCCGGCTCCACCTGTGACCATTATCTTCGAAGACATGAACCTTCCAATACGGCAATGATAAAAAAACTATTGCTTTTCCTTTTCTTTGCCATCATCTTTCTTCTTCACTACTTTCTCCAACCGCTCCCCTCCCCTTATTATGATCCTTCCCGTGGAATCCCATCCTTTCTTTGTCTGTTCGATACCTCCAATGGTGAGATTCTGGATCGATCCCATGGTCAGGCTGGTCAGCTTGTCCCCGAACTCCATGGTATGATCTATCGCCGATCCAAAGACCTGTTGTGTGTCATCGACGAACATCCTCGTCATCTCCTTTGTATCATCGGCGAACCGTATCCCGTCATCACCCATGAGCCTTAAGGGAGCGATGACCACCTCCACAGGTATGTCCACCAGGGTCCTGTTCACCTCTCCAAGCGCCTTCATGGTCTCCCTCGTTCCCAATATGGTGGCCTTTGCGGCCTTTTTTCTCTGCTCCTCCCCTATCCTGATGGCCTTTTCGGAAAGGTCCAACGCCTGGCTTACCACCCGTGTCGTTCTCAGCGCCGCCATCCGAGGGTTCCTTATTGTGTATACAATGAACCCGATCACTATCAGCACCAGAACCACCTGGAGAATGTTAAGGTTGGACATGAAGGAGAGGAACACATTGTCCTCGGAGAGTATGTTCGACAGCTGCTCGGCCGCCAAGGCGAAACCAGTGGAACCTATCGTCGAGCCGATAGCAACTGCAAGCAGGACCTTGTAAGGCTTCATACCCACAACCCTACCGAATATGGTTCCCCCAACTCCTCCCGAACCACTGAAAGGGACAAAGACAAATACCGTGGTAAGTGCAAATGTGGTCTTGGCGAACCATTTGGTCTTGGCTACCCTTTCCCTACCTTTGGCTTCGGTCCTCTCAATTGCCGGACCGAGGATGGGAAACCTCTTCACCCAGTCATAGTTCCATATCAGGAAAAGGGAAAAGCAAAGGTCGATGATGATGGTACACAGGCCGGCCATGAGACCGGGGACCGGATACTGTTTATCGAGAACCACCAGAGGTATCAGGGTCTCCTTCCCCGCAGGGGGAACGGTGTAGAAGATCCAGATGTCCATCAGGTTCCTGGCCGTATCCCAACCTTTCCAGATGGTCATTATCGATAAAGTGGTAACGGCCATTATCAACCAGAAGATCCATGGAAAGAGGAACTGGAAGATCTTCGTGAATCTATTTTTCTTCTCAAGGTCCGTTTCAGTAAGCATCCTGATGATGCCCATGGGACCTTTTCCATACCCTGGAGCCTCCTTCTTTTCCTCAACGGCTCCGCCGGGTTCCTGTTTCATGATATCTTAGCTGAAAGAAGATATAAATTCTTGTCGAGTGAGGTCAGGACCTTTTCAGAACATCACTGCATAATGTAAGGTCATCCCATCTACTCTTCGAATGATCGGGATCTTCGATGACCCACCGGTAGAGCTCCTCGGTCTGCCGTGAGATCCTTGACCAGGCAAAGACCTTCTCGATATGTTCTCTTCCTTTGACACCCATCTTTTTCTTGTCGTCCCTTTCAAGAATCCTCAGGGCCGCCTCGGCCTGGCGCTTTACATCCCCCACCTGGATCAGTTTACCTGTCCCCTCGGAGACCATGTCGGAGGCCCCGCCCACATCCGTGACGACCACCGGGGTCTCCGATGCAAGTGCCTCCCCGAAGGTAAGTCCGAAACCCTCCCAGTAGCTGTGGAACATTGCCAGATC
>JAWOCK010000002.1:0-36826 GCA_046483845.1 Thermoplasmatota archaeon
GTAAAACATAGAATCAAAAAACATCCTGATGACGATTACTACGAGAAATTTGAATGGGAAGATGTTTTGGTGGATTATCATAAATTGAGAAAGTGGTTATTGGCCGGATTTATTTCATTGCCCTATAAAAGCAGCAATCACAAGATGTATCAATTCATCGATATCGATGCAACGGAAAAAGCGATAGATGAATTCAAGAGAATTCAAAAAGTGGAAAGAGAACCTCAAGATAACAAACCGATTCGGGTCAAGGATGATCTCTTCACATCCATCTACGGATTAGATGATATAAAAGAAGTCATAAAAATGGCAATGAAAGCTGATAAGCAGGTTCATGTTGCACTTTGGGGGCCACCGGCAACCGCAAAATCTCTCTTTCTCTTGGAACTTTCAAGGTTGGAGAGCTCTCATTATGTTGTCGGGTCATCTTCTACAAAGGTTGGCTTGTCGGAGATCCTGATGGATCACAAACCCAGGATGCTACTCATTGACGAGATCGATAAGTTGGCGAAACACCCGGATGATCTATCGGTATTATTGTCCTTGATGGAAACAAGATTGGTGAAGAACGCAAAACATGGAAAACACGATTCGGTGAAGCTCAACACTAAAATATTCGCAGCTGGAAACATAAACAACCTTCCGGCGGAACTTGAATCAAGGTTCATCTCCTTAACGTTTCAGGAATATGGTGAAGAGGATTTCAAGAAGGTCGCGGTGCACTATCTCGTTAAAGCGGAAAACGTGGATAGAGATCTAGCCGAATACATAGCCAACGAGGTCTACAAGTTTTCCAAGGATGTCCGGAAAGCGAGACACATTGCAAGATTGTGTGAAACCAAGGATGAAGTAGACACCATGATCAAGGTATTGAGGAAGTATAGTAATGGAGAAAATGCCGGATAAAACCCTTGAGAATTCCAAAAAAAGATTCTATAAAATATGGTCCGTCAAAGATAGTTAGCGGACCCACGGGGATTCGAACCCCAGTCGCCGGCTCCGAAGGCCGGCAGGATATCCAGGCTACCCTATGGGCCCATGAACTGTCAACGTCCAGAGGATGTTGACAGTTCCATATTTGGACCCACTGAGGTTGGATATACGATACTAACGCACCAGGGGTGGGGGTTAGTCCCTGTTGTGTCCCGCTTCGGGGAAGCGGGACCAGGGTATCCAGGCTACCCTATGGGCCCAATGGTTCGTAGACTGAATGGAATGGGGTCTATAAATCCTTGCGTAGCTTGGATTGACAATTCCGACGAAACGGGAAAGGGGATATGGAAGGATTACTCCATTAGCAGTAAAGTATCTGCTCCGCCCGTCGGCAACGTGATCGACCTCCTTCAGGACCTGCCCTTCTCCATGGTCCTGTACATGGAGATCACCCACCGTCACCCGGTCTAGATCATAACCTCCCATTATCACATGGATTGTGACCATTATCCGGATCACGGCTCCTCGCATCATGTCGATGCTTGCGAACCTTCTCATCGGCTATCTTCTTCGCGGGTTCTGCATCCAAACTCTCCGATAACCCCGAAAATATTGGAATACAGACATTTATCCTTCTATCCAGACGGACTGTTCCTGCATATTCTCTTTTATATATGTTCACAATTGTGAAGGGATGACAGATGGCGAGGGAGGCAATGACCCGCATCTTCAAGGATGGAGGGCCACTCTGCAGGATCTCGGAACTTCAAGTAGGGGGCTGTCAGAAAAGGAGGTCCGGTCCCGTAGAGACGAGTACGGGCCCAACGAACTGGAGAAAGGTAAGAGGACCCCGAAATGGGTGAAGTTCCTCAAGCAGTTCACCGACCCACTTGTGATAGTCCTATTGATAGCTGCTGTCATCACTGCCGTCATCGATCCAACGGGCATAGATTGGATGGTAATAGCCGCCATCGTCCTGATCAACGCCACCATCGGTTACATCCAGGAAGAAAAAGCGGAGGATGCCATCAAGAAGTTAAGAAAGATGAGCTCCCCCAAGGCGGTGGTTCTCAGAAAGGGAAAAAAGACAGAGATCGAGGCAAGGGACCTTGTCCCCGGGGACATCATACACATAGAGAGTGGAATGAGGGTGCCCGCTGACTCCAGATTGATCGAGGCACATTCCCTGAAGGTCAATGAATCCGCCCTTACCGGAGAGAGCATGGCGGCCGAGAAGGACGTGCAGGAACTGCATGGGGATGTGCCTCTCGCCGAAAGGAGAAACATGGTCTACATGTCCACCAACGTTGAGACCGGAAGGGGACTCGCGGTGGTCCACAAGACAGGCATGAGGACCGAGATAGGAAAGATAGCAGGTATGATCCAGGAGGTCCAGGGTGTCGATACACCCCTCCAGAGGAGATTGAAGAAGCTTGGAAAGACCCTTGGGATAATGGTCATGGTCATATGCATCCTCATGTTGGGTCTGGAGATCTGGAGGAATATCGACCACCTCTCCTTCGATACGATCATGGAGCTCTTCGAGACCGCTGTCTCCCTTGCTGTAGCGGCCATACCCGAGGGGCTTCCCGCAGTGGTCACAATAGCACTTGCCCTCGGTCTGAAGACCATGGCCAGCAAGAACGTGATAATCAGGAAACTCCCGGTTGTGGAGACACTTGGGAGCGCCACCGTTGTATGCACCGATAAGACCGGTACACTGACCACCGGCACCATGACCGCTGATGTTCTCTACATCGATGATGAGAGGATCGACATAAGCGGAACAGGGTATGAGCCAAAAGGGGAGTTCACCGTAAACGGGAGTGTACTGGATGGTCCAGGTCCCGGTTTTAAAAACATCATGCTTGCCTCGGTGTTATGTTCCGATGCAAATATTGAAACGGAGAACGGAAAGAGAAAGGTCATGGGCGACACCACCGAGGGAGCCCTTATCGTTATGGCTGAGAAGGCGGGATACGATCTCGAAGAACAGAGAGAACTGGACCATAGAGAGGACGAGATACCCTTCGATGGCAAGAGAAAGATGATGTCAACGGTCCACAACATCAACGGGGATCGCATAGGTTATACCAAGGGAGCACCGGAAGCTGTACTCGGGGTATCGGACAGGGAGCTCTCCGGAGGTATCGAAAGGAAGATATCCGAGGATAGAAAGAAAGAGATCATCGAATTCACGGAGAGGATGGCCCGTAGGGGTTACAGGACCTTGGGTTTCGCGTTCTCCCCCGAAGGCAGAATGGAAGAGCGGATGGTCTTCCTCGGAGTGGTGGGAATAAAGGACAAGATGAGACCAGAGGCGAAGAAGGCCGTAGCCACTGCAAAGAGGGCTGGTATCAGGCCGATAATGATAACCGGAGACCACAAGTTGACGGCGGCGACCATCGGCAAGGACCTGAGACTGATCCGGAAAGATGCCGAGGCCATAAACTGCAGGGAACTGGACGACATGGACGATCATGAGTTCAGAGGTACACTGAAGAAGGTTTCCGTCTATGCCAGGGCTTCCCCGGAGCACAAGGTCAGGATAGTCAAGGGACTGAAGAACATGGGGGAGATCGTGGCAATGACCGGGGATGGCGTCAACGACGCTCCTGCCCTGAAGATAGCGGAGATCGGAATTGCCATGGGGATCACCGGCACCGATGTCTCCAAGGAAGCCTCCGACATGATAATCACCGACGACAATTTCGCCTCCATTGTTTCAGCCGTGGAAGAAGGGCGTTCCATATACGACAACATACGCAAGGTGATCCAGTTCCTGCTCTCCAGCAACATGGGGGAGGTGTTGTTCATGTTCGTGGCCATCATCCTGGGCTGGCCGCTTCCGCTGATAGCACTCCAGATACTCTGGATGAACCTGGTAACGGATTCCTTCCCGGCTCTGGCCCTGGTTACAGAGCCCAAGGAACCGAAAATAATGAAGAGAATGCCCAGGGACCCCAAGGAGAGCGCCATCACCAAGGACATGATCATCTCCATTGTGATCTCTGGGATGATAATCACATTGGGAACACTATCCGTGTTCTGGTATGACCACATCTTCATGGACCGGTCCATAGCACATGCCAGGACCATGGCCCTCACAACCATGATATTCTTCCAGATGTGGACCGCCGTTGCATGCAGGTCCACTACGCATACAATGGCAGAGATAGGCTGGTTCAGCAACCGAAAACTGATCCTGGCGATCGGGGGAGCGATCGGCCTTACCCTGCCCCTGATCTACGTTCCCTTCGTCCAGTCCGTCTTCGGCACCACCGGGATCGGATTGATGGAGTGGGTCGAGATACTGGTGATATCGGTCTTCGGGCTGATAGTGGTGGAGATCTGGGAGATGCTGAACAGAAGGTTCTTCCACCTTGGTGCTTCGACAGGGATCGGAAGTTCCCGTCGGACTAGAGTGGAAAAGGCACCATTATCAACAGATATGGTCGGACCGGGATAGGAGATGTGCCCACTGTGGACGGAATTCGACAGGTCCTAATATGGTTCAAACAAACCTCCATGCTCGTCTATCCGGTGAGAAGGACCAGGTACAGAAAACACATGGAGGTCGTTTCCCGGATGCCTCCCGGCGTGGTTCCACTGGACCACCTATATATCATCAAGTATCTCCCCGCTGGTATCAACCAGCCAGGAGACATACTCCGGTCCCATATCGGTGAATATCAGTTCCCTCATCTCCCTTGGGATGTACATGTTGGAGAGTATGTACTCCAACGCATCCTCCTCATGGACCCTCCAGAGGTGATGGAAGAGGGTCTCCTCCACCTCCTGGCGCTCCCCCTCGAACTGTCTTGGACAGAAGGGGCACTTGATGATAACGGGGATGTCGTACTCGACATCGCCCGGGTCCTCCTCGACCCCTGCCACCAGCATTTCTTCTTCCATTTCGGCACCCCCTGGGGAGTTACCTGAAGCAGAGGTTGTAGAAAAGGATTGCTGTCCAGCAAGCAGACCAAAAATGTTTTTACCTCAACCTGCCCTAGCCACCTTCATGAGCATTCTCTCGGACCAGGACATCATCTTCCGTTTGGAGAACAGACCGATGAAGATCGAACCGTTCAGGGAGAAGAACCTCACGCCGAACGGCTACGACCTCACCATCGCGGAGGTCTACACAAGGAACCCCGAGGGGAAAGTAACCATAGGTCAGGTATACCTTAACCCGGGGGACTGGTGCCTTGTCTCCACGGAGGAATACCTGATGGTGCCCCCCAATCTGTGCGGAATGCTCTTCATGAGGTCATCTTTCATAAGGAAGGGGCTCATTGCCGGGTTCGGCATGGTTGATGCCGGTTTCAAGGGGACTCTCACCTTCTCCGTCAAGAACATCGGTCCGGAGCAGGTGGCGCTTCCCATCGGGGAGCGCATCTGTCAGATAGCTTTTCAGGAGCTGTCATCCAACCCCCAGAAGCTTTACGGAGCAAGGTCCGGCACCTATCAGGACCAGAACGGAGTTACGCTTGACGGTGGAAAGAAGGTATTGGATTGAGGGGAGATATCTGCAGGAGGAAGAACTGCAGCCATTGCTGTCAGGGAACCGAGATGCTGCTGACCGAGGACGACAAGAAGAGGATTGGGGAGGCGGGCCATACGGGTTACTACGATGAGGAGAGTTCACAGCTGGTGAATGTAAATGGAAGATGCTATTTCCTCACGGAGGAGGGACTCTGCACCATCTATGACATAAGACCCATCGGATGCAGGCTCTATCCCCTTATCATGGCCCTTCCATCAAGGAGAGCCATCATTGATGACGAATGCCCCCACCACAAAGAGTTCTCGATCGAGCAAGGGGACATTTCGGTCCTTGAAGGTCTCATCGAGACACTGGAGAGGGAGGGGAGAGCATGAGACTGATCTCGTTGATGTCAGGTGGTATCGACTCCCCGGTGGCAACCTATCTGATGCTGAAGAGAGGGGCAGAGGTATTGGTCCTGAACATGGATACAAGACCTTTCGGAGAGAGCGATGAGGTGGAAAAGACGGATCAGCTCTGGGAACACCTGCAGGGGCTGTTCCCCGGAAGGGTCGGTCTGCTCAGGGCCAGGCACGGACTCATGCTCTCTTCCGTCAATGAGAGCTCCAACCCCAAGTACACCTGTGTCCTGTGCAAGAGGGCGATGCTGAGAACGGCCGACAGGTTATGCACCAGATACAAAGCGCAGGCCATACTGATGGGCGATTCCCTCGGGCAGGTGGCGAGCCAGACCCTTCAGAACTTGGCGGTTGTCAGTTACGGGATCGAACACCCCATACTTCGACCGCTCATTGGCCTGGACAAGCTGGACATCGAAGGGATCGCCAAGCGGATAGGGACCTATGACATCTCCATAAAAAGGACAGTGGGTTGTCTCGCAGCGCCCAGATACCCCATGACCAGCACCGAACTGGACAGGTTGAAAGAAGAATCGGAAAAGGCGGATATGGACCGAGTCCTTGAAAAGGTCCTCTCGAGCATCCAAGAGGTCAAACCTCTCCGTTAGCGTTAAAATGGTTTGATGTGATATGGTACTGAGGTATCAAGATGGAATATGCGGAATGCGGGATATGCTCCTGCGGACAGCTGCTGCCCTTCACCAGCCCCGAAGGTTACACGATGTACTTCTGCACCAGTTGCAGGGCAAGGTTCTCCGGTTACCAGGAGGAGCCTTTCTACCAGGGGGTCCCCATCTTTGCAGAGATGGCCCATTACACATACCGGGATTCCGGTGACCAGGACCAGGCATTCACAAGAGGGAGGATCCTCGATTCCTACAGGGAACTGCTGGAGGAATATCCGCCGCCGGAAAGTGAACAGCTACCCACCACCGCAAGGTGCACCTCTTCGCTTTTGGAGAATGCCGATCTGATGGACGCATCCTGGCTGCCCGAGGTTTGAGCCGGTTGGGAACAATTATTATATCGTCAGCCACAATTGACCACTATTGATACTGGGGAGCCTCTGGGGAGGAGCTTCCGGTAAAGAGGTTGGTCCGATGTCCATGAGGAAAGTTGCCATTATCATTCTGATCATAGCACTTATGGGGATATCGGTACCGGGTATCCGGGCAGAAGGTGTCAATGAATATTCCAACGTTCTGATCACTCCGATGAACAATATCATCCAGCTTCTGGAAGGGGTCGGGAAAGGAGACAGCGTCCACATAGAGGTCCAGAGCGATATGGAGGTCAATATACTGCTGATAGGTCTATTGGATTGGACATTCGGATATCATGAAGAGACCTTATGGGAAGGGTACTACAAGGACCATGCATCCTTCCGGGTGGACACCCCCGATGATCAGGAATACTGCCTGGTCATCGAGAACCAGAACAATGTTTCTGTCTGGGTGGATTACTCTTACACAGTGGAGGGGACAGAGGATGTAATGGAAGATCTGGCATCGCTCTACTGTATGATCTGCGGGATAGCCGGAACGGTGCTACTGATCCTATGCGGCATAGTGCTGACAGTGATCCTGGTATCGCTTTCCAAGAAAAAGAATAAAAAGGCAGACAGACGTGATCAGGAGATTGAAAAGCTGGAGAACAGGATCCGTGAGATGGAGAGATCGGGTATGGACACCAGCAGGGAGAGAAAACTGCTCGAAAGATACAAAAACAGATAGAAGGGATGGATATAATGCCCCCCGAAAAAGAGCTCAGGGAACTGCAACGAGCCAACCAGGACCTTGACATGGTGCTCAAGAGATACCGTGAGCTCTCGACCAAGCTGAACCAGCTCCATCAGAGGCACGAGGCACTGGTCTTGGATGATGTCTCGAGCCCCAAGCACGACAGGTCAAGGGCCATATTCGAACTCATCAAGGAGCGGAGGTATCAAGAAGCCGAAAAGGAGATGGGCCGGTTCGAGAAGGAGATCTCAACAAGGGAGAGCTCCAGGGAGGATATAAAGGCCTTCGGAAAGAGGTTCCAGAACACCAAACTGAGATGGTACGGCCTGGTGGGCGAGAAGAAATTGAAGGATGACGGGTCGCTTGTCAAGGTGGCAAACGCAGCAAACAACGGGGATTTTATCTCTGCTGGAAAGCAGCTGGACAGGATGGACAGGATAATGGACGAGGCAGAGGGGAGGACGGCCCTCAATTACCGTGCAAAGGAGAACTACGACCGCCTGATGCGACTCGGACAGGAACTCCTGGACCAGGGAATAGCCCCCAGCAGGGAGATAGTGGAGAAGGATAGGATAAGGTCGTTGATAAAGGATAAGAGGATGGGTGAGGCGAACGACCTGATCAAGAGGAAGATTGACATGCTGGAGACCATGAAGTCCGACCATGAGGGTTCAAAAGAGATATACGAGAGGCTTTCAAAGAAAATCGACGATTTCAACGAGATCGGATACCTGGACCCGCCCGTGGAATTCAAGGAAGGGCTCAGGGAGTTCGAGGCAAAGAACTACGGAAGGGCGGGGAAGCTTTTCGAGAAGGCTGAAAGCAAGATCTTCTCCATGATAGACAGAGCGGAGCCCAGAGTGGATTACAGATTGGACCTCCGCGGGTCCAGGATGAGAATGGACAGATGGGAGGAAGGGAACCTGGTCCTCTCCAATAATGGATTGCTGGATATAGGGTCCATAGAGGTGGAAACTGCCTCACAGAACTACAAACTGGACGTGGATGCCGAGGACATGGAGCTCAAGAGCGGCAGCGAGGCTAAGGTTCCCATAAGGTTGTTCATGAAGGAGGAAGGGCTGGTCCCCATAAGGATGAAGATGACCTTCAATGACCTACGGGGCAAGAGCGGTTCGCAGAGGAAGAAGAAGTTCAAGGTAAGGGTGGACCCCGCGCTCCCAAGGACCAAGGTCGATATGGGGTCCATCGGTGCATCGAGTAGCAGGGACTCCCTCAGGAGGAAGGTGGGGGAGATCTACAAGGTCAAAGAAGAGAAGCAGCTTGACCTACGGTCAGGGGATTTCTATTCCTACAGGATGGTGGGGAAGCTCGGGGCAGGTGGTTTCTCAACTGTATACAGGGTGGAATCCGATGGTACCCAATATGCATTGAAGACCCCCAAGGACATAGGCATCGATGGTGACGAGACCGTGGAGATCAACAAGAGGGAGCTTCTCAAGTTCAAGAAGGAGGCCAGCATCTGGGCCATGCTGACCGATACCATCCCCGATGACGTGATCTCGCTGATAGATGTGGGGATCGAGCCGTTCCCCTGGTTCGTCATGGAACTGGCGGAGGGCTCCCTGAGGGACGAGCTAGAAGGCGCCTCACTGGAGAAGAGGATAGGGATAACACTGAACGTTCTTACCAAGTTCGACAGGGTTCACCACCTGGGAATAGTCCACAGGGACATCAAACCGGAGAACATCCTCTTCATAGAAGAAGACCCCAAGGTTACGGACTTCGGCATATCCAAACTGGTGAGCAGCACATCGAAGTCCACCCTGGGAATGTCAGGGACCTGCTTCTACATGTCACCGGAGCAGATCTCCAGGTCCCGCTTCGGATCGGTAGACTGGAGGACCGACATATGGCAGCTGGGGGTTTTGATCTACGAGATGCTCACCGACAGACTTCCCTTCCAGGCCGATGACCCGTACGAGGTGACATCCAACATTCTACACGACGAGCCGCTGCCGATATCAGAACTCTCTCCGGGACTGGAGGATCTGGACGAGCCGTTGATCAGAGCACTCCACAAGGACAAGAAGAAGAGATGCCAGTCCGCCCTGGAGCTGAAGTTCTCCATAGAGAAGGCACTGGGCATCTAGTCCATCAGTTCGAGGCAGGTCATGATACGGGCGGGGGCCGCGCCCATCGCCGTGCAGGTCTCGAAGCTGATCCCTTTACCCGTGAGGTCCATATGGTGCTTACCCATCTTCATCACCTTTTCAGGTAGCCCTCTCGGCCCGAGCCCGAATAGAAGCAGTACCGAGTTTCCTTCCTTGAGCATGCGGGCCACCTCAATTGGGGTCATCGATATGACCTCTGCCGGTCTTCTGGTGGCCACCACGGGGATTCCCAGCTGAGGAGGGAAACCTTTCTTCGGAAATGGGAAGTGGTTGAAACGACCACCATCGGCCAGCTTCACGATCCAATCCCCTCCCTGTCCGATGGAGGTGGTCGTCACCAGCCAATCGGCGACCTCCCGGGGGGTCCTGAGCTGCCTGTCGAAGGGGAAACCGAAGACGCATAGATTGCACTGGAACGCGGCAGCCACCGGTGCGGCCCGGGCAAGGGCTCTCCGATGGGCCTCTGCGAGCCTTGCGGGGTCCAGAGAATTGTACAGGCCGAGGGTCAACCGGCCGGTCAATTCCGATCCTCCGCATCTCCCTTGTAATTCCTGAAAGCAATGAAGATCTCGATGGATCGCTTCAGGGAAGAGATAGGCTTAAGGCGGTCGAAATGTCCGAACATTTCCCCGAAACCTTCCCTGATCTCCTCCACCTCGTTCCCCTGGAACATCTTGATGAGCACCCCGCCCCCGGGTCTGAGGACCCGGACCGCCAGCTTCATGACGGACCAGTTGAGCGCCAGCGAGCGACCTCGGTCCAGTGTACGATTTCCGGAAAGACGGGGTGAAATATCGGATATGACAGCATCGAATTCACTGCAGACCTCCTTCACCCTGCCGGCAAGCTCCTCGTCATCGATGCTGCACCGTATGAACTCGACACCCTGGACAGGCTCCATGGACTTGATGTCGACGGCCACCACGTTTCCCTTGGGGCCCACGAGCTCCTTTGCCACCTGGCTCCAGCCACCGGGTGCGGCGCCGAGGTCCAGAACATGGTAGCCCTTCTTCAGCAACCGGACCCTGTCGTTGATCTCCTTCAGCTTGTACGAGGCCCTTGACCTGTAACCCTCTTCCTTCGCCTTCCTGTAGTAAGGGTCCCTCTTTCGCTGTTTGATCCATTCCTTGCTCAATGAAAGACCTCAGATGGGTTTTATTATCCCGATGGTCGGCTCGTAGATCTGACCCTCTTCGAGGAGGTTCTGTATGGTCTCCTCCAGTTCGATCTTGTCTATCCTCTTCTTCTCGCATTCTGTGATTATATCCCTGTACAATGCTCCCTTGTCATCGGAGAGTTCCTCTATGATATCCAGAATGGTTTTCTTAATCTCCTCGTTATCCTTGGACCGGGGGGCCTTTTCCTCCTCCTTGATCTCGGCGGAAGGCTCCTCCTCCAGCTTCTCACCACCGCCCTCGATCACGAGGTCTACGGCCCTCTTCAGTCCGTCCCTCAGGGGGTCCAACTCAATATTGCCGTAAAGGCCCACCGCGTTGACGGCCTCCTCGGCAGCCCTCCTGGAATGACCCTTCTCCACAAGTGCGTCCGCGTCCGGGTCCTCCATCTCCATTGCGTCCTTTACGGCCCTGATCCTGTCCAGGGTGAACTTGACGGTCTGCAGGATCCACCTGTCCCTCTGTGGAACATCCACCGGGAATATCACCTCGGGTTTCACCGACGCATAGAAGGTCCCATCGTCCTTAACGAAGGTGCGTACCTTCCCCACCACCCCGACAAGGGAGGGGGCCTCCAGCTGGGAAAGTGAATTTATGGCATCCGGTTGGAACTGTCCCGCATAGAGGTAGAAGGTCCCGGTCGGGTCCCTGACCTCCACCCTGAACTGCGGTGAATCCTCCGAACCTGTATTGGTCTTGGTCATCATGACCCCGGTGAAATAGACCCTGTTGGCTGAGGTTCCGAGAGGGGTTATGACATAGTTTGGTGCGTTCTCCTCCAGACCCCTGTCCTCGTGTTGGGATCCGTTGTACTCAACGGCGAAGACCCTCTGTGCAACCTCCCTTATCCTTGCCATCAGACCACCTCCAGAATCTCAGAGAGCGCCTTTGCTTCCTCCATGTATTCACCCTGGTCCTCCTTTACCCGGGAAGGGAGCATGGTGGGTCCGAAATCGTCCCTTATCACATTGCCCCTCATGATCATGTCCCTGCCCAGGAGCTTCTCCTTGAGCTCGGCGACTATCCTTTCCTCCTGATCACGGTACTGCTCGGCACACTCGCTCACGGTCTTTTTCAGTATCTCTTCGGTTATCTCGGTATTCAGAACGGCGAACAGGGACGCCGTACCGTCATCAAGTACCACCTTGGTCCTGAGGTCCGTGTTCCCATCCTGCTCGCCGTGGACGCTGCAGCTTCCGTTCATGAGCGCCCTGTTGCATTCAGGGCACCTGGAGATGAGCCCGGAGCCGTCCCGTATCTCGATCACGGTCCCCTTCACCTCCACGTCGGTGGCACCGGCATCGAGAAGGTCCTCTGCGGATAGTCTCGGGGTCTTCATCACATCGAAGTCCCTGTCCTTGACCTTTTCCACCTCCGCCCTATCATCGAAATTTACCTGGGGGATCCCCCTCCAGTCCTTTACATATGCTCCTTTGATCGTGACAACGTCCCCGATATCCAACCCGAAATCGCTCCAGGCGGTGAACCTCATCCGCTTGGTATCGTCCGCAAGCATGCCGGAATATATGGTCTTTGAACCCTTCTCCGTGTCTATGTTCCTCTCCTCCACATTCATCACCTTTGCGGTGATCTGAACGTTTCCCATACCCGGACGAATGTCCTTGAGCTCCACTTCCGTGAGGTTGCCGAAACGCGGGAGCTTGGAAACATCAAGGTCATCCAGAGTCCCTTCGGGGGCCTCTTCCACCTTGGTGTAGTTCCCTAGGTTCACCTCAACCTCCCCCCTGAAGGTCTTTGCGGAGGCTCCCTTTATGAGATAATCCTTCCCCTTCTCCAAAAGATGTGCATCCCAGGAGACGAACCTGCGGATCATGGTATTGTCGGCCAGGAGTCCGAAGACCAGCGTCTTGTCTCCGTTGGCAGTCCTCTGCTGCCTCTCCTTGGAGGATAGGCATCTCACAGTGAGGTCGATGTTCATCTCCCCGCCCTTCAGCTCCTCCAGGGACCTCTCCCCCATCGGCGTGTAGGTCGCAGGTGTTCCACCGAACTTCCTGATTATGGCCTTCTTGGCCTCCTTGGCCAATATCCCGTACTTCTGATATCTTTCCATCTCTGTTCTGATCTTCTTCTCATCCGTATCCGGAAGCGCCTCCTTTATCTGCTCGATAATCGGCGCGATCTGTTCTTCTTCCAAATTACCACCTCCATCCCCGGCAGGGTTGGAAGGACCACAACGTCATAATTGGATAAAAGCATTGCTTCAGGATACGAGGAAGCGTCATTTCCAATGGAGAGGTCCAGACTCAATTTCTGTCGCCCGGTGTAATGGGCGATACGGCAGGAGACTGCGGCTCCTGTTTCCGGACCGGGGTGGGCTGCTTCGGAACGATGGGTATCCCGAGCCTCAGTTTATCCTCGTCGGATAGGCTCTCCAGGTCCAGTGTGAGCAGCACCCTGAGCTCCTTCTTCTTCTGTTTTATCACGTAGAGTCTGATTATGGCAAGGGGGAGTACAATTATGAAGGCTATTATGAAGAAGATGGGTACAAGCGGAAGTAGGGGCTCGTAATATGTTTTCATCTGGAGTACCACGGTATCGTCATCCTGAGGTCCGGGCTCATCGGGATTGTGCATGATCACATAGAAGGTATTGGTATCGCTGTCCCTGAAACTCAATTGGAAATCCCTTTCGGGATTCCGATCGTTCAGGGTGACGTTCCTGTAGGAGGTCTCCCTCAGGTATTCCTTGAAGGTCGAACCGGACCACGCGTCCTGGGAGAGGAGCGGGACCTCATCCTTGAATATGTAGACATCCACACTGGAGTGGTCGTTCATGTACTCATCCAACAGCTCGAACTCGAAGTACATGTCGTAGAAGTTGGGAAGCGCCACCGTCTCTATCTTCTTCGGTCCCTCCGTGGCATTGAGCTGGACAAAGTGCTGGGTGGTGTCCTCCGTGCTCAGTTCCATCACCGGTGCCAGGTATACTCCGAGGACCACGAAGAAGATGAAGGTGGAGAAGAACACTCCGAATATCCACCGGTTCCTTGCTGCATCTAGGTCCGCTACCCGATCTATGAGCTTGTTCTGGATCTCCTCGTTCTCGTCGGTCATGGATAAGGGCCCCCAGGTTTTTGAACACTGCCTGATGGTGTAATACCGTAATAACCTTTTCCGGCCCTGCTGACGGGAGGGGCGGGCCCTTCTTTGGTGTATCTTGCTCTCTTTCCCCCGAAAACGGATGAGAACACGCCAGGGACCAACACTGCTGTCGGTAAATGTCAATGGGAAATGCCTCATATGATCTGATGCAATCACAAAATTAAATTATTAGAGACGTCGGTGAAGGGCACGGTGTCCAAATGAAGGGTTTCCCCATATTGATCGCGGCAATGCTCGCCATCTTCCTTTTCTCCTCACTTTTGCCCTCCGGGGTAGCGGGAGCGGCGGTGGTAATAGACGAGATGGTGTACACCCCTGCGGAGCCCGCCGTGGGCGATGAGATCACAGTGACTGCCGGCATAGTGCTTGTTGATGCGGAGCCCCGAAAGGACGGTGTAATTCTGGCATGGAGCCTTTGCACCGAATCCATGTGCGAGTTCCCCAATTACGAGACGATGAGCGATAACGGTGACGGAACATGGTCCGCCACCATCCCCGAGGTTCCTGCGGAGAACCCCTCGGGGGAGCCCTATGTGGAGATAAAGTTCCACGTGGAGGTCACGGCCGATCCCACCGACGGCGGGACCGGCCCCATAGAGGAGGAGAACGACCCGGTGATCCTGGAGATCGAGCAGGGCCCTACACCAGGGAATGACGATGACACAGCTGATGATGACACGGAAGATGACGACAGTAATGACTCCCCGATGGGGTCCGTGCTGACCATTTCATCAATTGCGATGGGGGCGCTGTTGCTATTGCGAAAGAGAAGATCTCACTAAAGGTCCCATCCCATCTGGAAGATCTCCATCATATAATCCTTGAGTTCCTCATTCGACAGCAGATCGATGCCTTTTTCCGATCCCGGAACGAACACCCCATGTCCGTTGTACTCCTCCTGCCCTTCCTTCAGCTCCATTATGGTATCCACCGCCTTCTTTCCGGTCCCGTCACCTTCGCTTGCGGCGAGAAGGAGCGGTCTGATGTCCCCATAATCCTCCGTCACCTGAATGACATCAAGCGAGTAGCAGTCCAGTGTGGGCGAGAGTATCACCGAGCTCATGAGCCTCTCCCTGGACATCCTTGCTACCTTGTTCAGTCCGTAGAGGCCTCCCTTTCCGATTCCGACCATGGCACCTTCAGGCCCGGCATCCGTGTTCGGGTTCCCCTCAGCGTCTTCCCCCTGGACCCATCGATATGCCGCCGTGATATCAGCCATGAACAGAAGGAAGTCCTCGTGCTCCATATCCTGCCACAGAAGCTTCTCATCGGTGCGTATACTGTTTACGGAGCCTCCGTGTCCCCTCATGTCCATGGCAAGGACATTGTATCCGTGATCCTGCAGATACTCCGCATATTCATCCCAGACAGACCTGTCGCTTCCGATATCATGGACCAGGTAGATGGTGGACGCTCCGGAAACCGTTGGGGAATAGAACGTGGCGTTTATGACGATGCCATCATCCGCTGCGAAGAACACATCCCTTTGGTCTCCTTCTGCTTCCGCCTTCTCGAAGAAAAAGGAATACGTGATAAGTGATGCTATAACCAGCATGGCAACCACCAGAACGGTCGCCACGATGCCCAGGATCCGTGACGGAGACAGCTCGATATGGGGTTTCCGTAACCTTCTTTTCCTGGCATCCTTGACCCTCCGGTAGGGGTCCAGACCGGGGTGGGCCTTCCTGTAGTGTTTCTGGAGGTTCTTGCCCTGCACGGTTATCCCGCAGTCAGGGCATTCCACCTTTCCCGTGGGTATAGGCATCCTATCACTTCTCCATCATTTGCCCCGTTTAAGAGTCTTTTGAGGTACGTTTGGATTGTCCCTGCATGAACCATAGCCCATGAGAAGCATGATCACAGCCGATTCCACATCTTTTTTGGATATCTCATCCACCTCCTTTCTTGAAAGCGAGCCGAGGTATCTCATGAAATCGGGGGAGCCTTTCCCTGCCCTGTAGAGCTCCAAGGCCAGTTCATCAGGGAAACCCATTGCGCTGACCCTCCTGACGAAAGGGCTCTCATCAACATCCGTGACCTTCACCACGCCTTCCGCCTCAAGATCCAATTCGCCTTCCTGGATGCCGATGAGAAGGGTGTCGAAGAACATCCCGGGCCATTTCTCGCTCCGGGGGTCCTTCAATGAGGGCTTTCCCTCCGCAAGGACCAGGGGGCCGATATCCACCATATCGGAGCCGATCAGGACCACCAGGTCGTATGCACCCTTCTCCATACACATCTCCGCATCATCATCCGATCTGCTCAGCCATAGGGTCTTCCGACCCGACCTCTCCGACCACCATCTCACCATGGTCCGTTTACCTGAACCCTTTGGCCCGACGACAACGGCCATACCATGGTGCTCCAGCGATCTCTCCAGATCCCGGACCTCGTCTTCCATGGGTATGGTGTCCTCCGGAAGTTGAGGGGGTTCCATGGAGATCCAGCCCTTGGGCAGACGGATGCTGGAGTCCTCATCCTTGGCTATTGAATTGGAAAGATACAAAACGTCGTTCCATAGAACGGTGTCATTACGGAGGGTCAGCAGCAGAGAAAGGGGAACGGTCCTCAGACCCGACCTGGCGAGTGAAGAGTTAATTTCCGAGAGCAGCGATGACAAACTATCTCTTTTCAGCTCGCCGGCCTCGTCCCTCCAGGAAACCTCTTTCTCGAGCAGTGAGGAGCGCAGCCTCCTTGCCGACGCCATACCTTTGGGAGTAAGGGAATATATCTTGACCCTGCGGGAGGCGCCGGGCGTCCTTCCGAGATCCTCTTCCACCAACCCTTCCTTTAAAAGTGGTTTCAGGGCCCTCGGCACATGGGTCCGACCTACTCCGCAGAACTGGGATATCTCATCCTGTCCGGACCTTCCACCCTCCCGATCCGATCTCTCGGACCTGTGCAAGAGGAAGAGCAGGACCCGATCTCCCGAAGAGGTCCCTATCAGATGGTCACCTCCTTTTCCTCTTCAGGTCCCTGGCCGCCCTCACCAGTCCCCGGAACAGAGGGGCCGGGGTCTCCGGATGGGATAGGAACTCCGGATGGAACTGCGATCCGATGTGGTAGTCGTTAGCGGGGAACTCGCCGATCTCCATCTTGATCTTGTCCTCGGACCTGGCGGAGAAGACCCACCCGCTCCCCTGTAAGGTGTCTATCCAGTTCGGATTGATCTCGTAACGGTGACGGTGCCTCTCCCATATCTCCTTCTTTCCGTAAAGGTCATGGGCCAGGGTGCCTTCCTTCAATATCGCCTTCTGCTCCCCGAGCCTCATCGTGGCTCCCATCTGGGTTATCCTGAGCTGCTCGGGAAGTATGTCAACAACGGGATATCTGGTATCCTCATCGAACTCCGTGGAGTTGGCCCCCTTCAGTCCGATCACGTTCCTGGCGAACTCTATTACCGCAAGCTGGAGTCCAAGACAGATCCCCAGGAAGGGAACGTTGTTCTCCCTGGCAAATCTTATTGCCTCTATCTTGCCCTCGGTTCCCCTCACCCCGAACCCCCCCGGAACAAGTATACCGTCACACCCGGAGAGATCGTCCTTCATCCTTTCTATGTCCTTCTCCCACATCCTCCCCTTCTCGGGTGCATCGATCCAGACCACATCCACGTTCACCCCCACGTGGGCACCGGAATGCTCGAATGCCTTGTAATGTGAGATGTAGGAGTCCTTGAGGCCGGTGTATTTTCCAACCAGTGCGATCCTTATCGTCTCATCGGCCCCCTCGATGCGCTGGACGAACTCGTTCCATCTCTCAAGGTCGGTGGGGCCCTTACGAAGCCCGAGCCTCTCGCTCACATGCCCGGTGATGCCCTGGTCATGGAGAAGCTTGGGAACCGAGTACACCGTCCCGAGGTCATGGGCGGAGAACACGGCGTCGGCAGGGACATTGCAGAAAAGGGAGATCTTCTTCCTTGTGGACATGTCAAGCGGTTCGGTGCATCTCCCCACGATGATGTCCGGCTGAACACCGATGGACCTCAACTCCTTGACGCTGTGCTGGGTGGGTTTGGTCTTCTGCTCCCCCACCACCCCCATGATGGGTATCAATGTGGTGTGAATGAACATGACATTTTCATGACCCTCATCCATCTGCAGCTGTCTGGCGGCCTCCAGGAAAGGCATGGATTCGATGTCACCCACGGTCCCTCCAAGCTCGATGAGGCATATTTCGGCCCCTGACCCCTTTGCCACCCGTTTGATGGTGTCCTTTATCTCGTTGACTATGTGGGGTATGATCTGAACGGTCTTGCCCAGATAATCCCCTTTCCTTTCCTTGTCTATCACCGATCTGTATATCTTGCCGGTGGTGATGTTGTGCTCGGAGGATAGATGGACATCCAGGAACCTCTCGTAGTTACCCAGGTCCAGGTCCACCTCGCCGCCGTCCTTGAGGACGAACACCTCGCCGTGTTCGTAGGGGTTCATGGTGCCGGCATCGCAGTTGAGGTAGGGGTCCACCTTGATGGCTGTCACGCCCATACCCGATCTCTTGAGAAGCAGGCCCACAGAGGAGGTGGTGATGCCTTTTCCTAGTCCAGAAAGTACTCCGCCCGAGACAAAGATATATTTCATCACTACCACCTTCTAGTGTATGCTGACATGGTTAATAAAGAATGACCAGGGCACGCCAGGAATTGACAGGTAATGGGCCGGCGTTATCCATCCCCGGATGAAATGAACCTGCCCAGGTAGGCGTCCACCATCCATTCCGGTCGGTCCTTCTTTCCCTTCTTGATCCAGAACGGGACCGCCACCCTCTTGGAACTGATCACCTTCAGGGAATCCTTCCTGAAACTGTATTTTATCTCCCTGTAGATGGTGGACATGAGTGTCTCCCTTATCTTCCTGTCCATTGCGGCCCCCTCCGATGATATCCTGCCCCTCAGGTTGGAAAGCGCCGCATTGTATCCTTCCCTTGGATCGGGATGGGGATCCGGTGCATTCTCCCCGTTCCACTTCTCGGCCACAGAGATTATCTCGTCGAAAAGGGACCTGGGAACATCGGTGATCCTGGAGCTGATGACGTTGTAGAGGTAGGTGCCTTCTTTCTCCATTATCTCCCCGTCATCCCTTGACTCCAGCTGATAACCAGCCTTTATGAGCAGGAAAGGCAGGTATCTCTGATCGAGCTCGGGCTCCCCTTCTACGTTCGCTACCGTGTAAGCTTTCTTCTTCGGATATTTCATCGGGAGCTTGATCGAACCGGACCATGGATGTGCTGAACCTTTCTTCTCCTTCTTTGTCGGCTTCGGACTCTTGGTCCTTCCGGAGGACGGGGGTTTCTTCTTCTCCTTTTCCTCCTCCGAAGCACTCCATTCCTCGAAACCCGCCCAGGGGCTCATCAGGACCTCGTCTGGGACCGTGGATACCTTTTCCTTCCCGGAGGGCTTTTTCACTTTCTCTACCTTTTCCTCCTCCCGCCTCTTTTCATCGGGAGGGGAGAACATCGGCATGTCCATGATGGCTGATTCCTCTATCTCGGGGTCCTCCTGCCTCTTCACCTTCTTTCCCGTGCTTTCCTTGACCTTCGGTGCTTCGGCGGGGACGGTTCGGGACCTCTCTTCATCCTTGGGTTCCGCGGAGGGGATCTTTCCGAGTTCCACGTCGTGTACCTTGAAACCTCCTATCTCCTCCGCATGGACCTTCTCCCGATACGATCTGAGCTCCTTCACTGGGTCCAGGTCCTCATCATCGGAGAAGAGGTCCATTATGCCCCCGTGCTCCTCGGAAGAAGGTGCCTCCTCTTTGGACAGGAGATGCTCTCCAAGGGAGGCTGCCAGCTTCTCCCTTTTCCATACCTGGACCCCCTCTTTCTTCAGGTTGGACGCTACACCATCCGGGAGCACGGTCGCCGAGATGAAGATCATTGCATCCGCCGATTCGTTCATTGCGATGGAGAGGAACATCTCGGACTCGCCTTCGGTCACCTGATCGCCGGGTCCGGTGTATCCAACCGCCGTCCTGGAACCGTCCTTTTCCAGCAGTAGGAAATGGTTCTCATCCGAGGACCTGAGGATGCTGTATCCTCTGGCCCTGAACATGTCCTCCAGTTCATCTAGGAGACCCAACTGTGCCACCTTCCGATGTTCCAAAAGGGATATGGATTATTAACCCTGTCGCAGACCATCATTCATCGAGATGCTCCAGTACATCAAGCATCTCCTTTTCAAGTTCCTTGCCCTTCTTCTCTCTCTTACTCTTGCTCCTTGGCTTACCAATGGGAAGCAGTGGTTTTGCCTTCCCGGGGGACTCATCTTCCGGTATCTCGATATCGAAGTCGTCCTCCTGCCTCTTCAGATCGAGCACCGGACGGGACCTCTTCTTGGGGCCCCTCTCTGAAAGGTCCAGCTCCTCTGAGCGCGCCCCGGATCCCTTCAGCCTCTCGGCTTCTTTTTCCCGGGCAAGCTTCTGGGCGGCCTTCTCCTCTTTCAGAAGCTTCCTGGCCTCCCTCTTCTCTTCCCGCCTCTGCTTCCACCTCTCCCTTCTCTTTGGACTGTTGGCAAAATGGTACAGGGCCACGAAACCGGGCTCCTTGCCAGGAGGAAGGTTCCTCTTCCTCATCACCAGCGGGTTCACACCTGTATTGAAGAGCACAAGGGCGATCACTATCCAGAACACCACAGCCCACACATACGGTACGTATACGAAATCGAATCCGGAGAGTTGGACCTGAATATCATAGGTCTGCGACTGGTACTCGTAATCCAATTCGAGGTCCTTCACCTGGTATTTCGAATAATGGGACAATGCATAGAGGGGGAAGTTTATCAGTGTCCTGTGCCATTTGAACTTGAACTCCCTGGGAGAGGTTATCTTTATCCTGATCCTCTCCTCGGAGGAGGGATCGATGTTCATGACGGTGGACTCCATTTCTATGACCCAGCCGGCCTTGGCGTATGCAAGCTGACCGGGCATCATCATCTCCACCCTCTCGAAGCCGTTACCCTGGTTCATCACGATGCAGTCCACGTATCCGGTGGATCCGGGCATGAGCTGCAGCAGAGGGGGGTCGAAGCTCATTGTGAGGAAATGGTAGGGTCTGACGTTCACATATAGAGGATACGGCTCTATCGTACCGCTGGACCTGCTGGTGGGATCCTCGTACTTGGCCACCCATTCGCCCAGGACCGTGACGTTTATCAGCGGGTTGGGACCTGTGGAATACCTGGTTGTCCTGGATATCTGAAGGTTTACCTTGAGCGGGATCTGTTGAGCTTTCAATCCGGGAGAGAACTCGGCGATGGAGGGAAAAACAGAACCTATCAGGTCCGGGTTGCTGGTCCTGATCCTGAGATTGTTAACGAAGACCTTTGCCTTCTCAAGCTTTGCGGAGCGGTAGATGCTCACGTATCCTGTCACATTGGCCTGACCGGAGCCCTTTATTGTGGGGCCCGTTCGTAGCTCTATGATGTTGCCGTCCCTCCGAGCGGCCTCCGCCTCATCCTGAGGTTCGAAATTGAAAACGATATTTATGGGTCTGACCGCTTCGCCCTCCTCCACCGCTGGCTCATAGAATATCATCAGACCGGCGAGTACGATAAGAATCACGAAAATGGAGAGACCTGTCAATCTCTTCTTATCCGGAGATCTCTCGGAATATCCCACACTGTCCTGTCTGTGGTGTTTGAGAACATCCGGAACGGTCTTTCTGATCCTGGACAACCATTAGCCTCCATGTCCGAAACATATTTGTGTTGAGTTCGTGTATTGGGAGGTGAGATATAAAAGAGTTGGGTTCTTACTGTCGAAAGGTCCGACACTGGCCCCCTGAAACCGGAAGGAATGGTCATGAAGAAAAACGTACCCTCTTTCACAAGAGGTCTTTTCTCAACAATGTGCCTGTACCTCCTCTCCATCCCCATGGGACTCGTTCCGTTGATCGGCCCCGTTCTCTCCATCACTCTGATCCCTTATCTGGCCTCGGCCCTGGGAACGAGGCATGCCCATCCAAGGGAGCGGCTTCCCCTTGCTTTCACCGCGGCAGTGATCTGGAGTGCGTTGCAGACCCTGATACTGATCCTGGTGATGAGATGGGCCGCCTCCATGTCTCCAATGGGTTTCAGGCTGGGAACACTGTCGGTCCAGCTGATGATTTTGATCTGGACCTTCAACATCCTCTTCACGGTGCTTGGAGCCAGGCACCCATGGAACGATCCCTTCAAGGAGATCGATCGAAACCATTGAGCTCACTGCTGCGGAGGTCCTTCCCGGGGAGATGGCTCGGACTGCTGTTGCTGAGCCGGAACCGGTTGCGGAGCTCCGGTGGGTGCCTGCTGAGTCGGAACCGTCTGCGAGACCCCCTGGATGGGTGCCTGCTCAACCGTTTCGCCTGCCGCCGTTACCTCCGGACCCGCCGCATCCGGGGGGCTCGTCGGAGGTGGCGTACCCTCCTTTGGCATCGTTTCCTCTCCATAGAGGCCTTGACCTTGACCTGACCACTGCTGCGATCTCTTTTGTGCCTCCATCTTCTTCCTTGCAGCTTCCCTGAGCATTATCTGCTGTCTTCTGAGCTCGGCATCCTCCTGCATCAACCGGTCCATTGAGGTGTCCTTCTTTCCCACTATGCCGAAGATCAACATGGTCAGGCCAGCCAGCGAGATCAAAATCCCCGGAAGTGCGTATATCCAGCCCGCGGATATCCAACCGCTGCCCCCCCAAGGGGCTTTGTTGGCATAGACCGCCCTGATCTCACCGTACTGGTTCTCCTCGCTGACCACCTTGATGAGGACCCTGTCGTCCTTCTCACCAAACGCCTCATCCGAATATATCCAGGTATCCGGTTCTACGTTGGCAGACTCTTTTTCCTGGGCTTCGGCACGATTGTCCTTGCCGTCTCCATTTATCTCATACGCTGTAAAGCCCTGATACCCATGGCTGACACCTCCCTCCCACCTTGTTTCCTCGTCGGTCCTTACCTTGGTGATCTTCCCAAAGATATATTCCTCACCGCCCGGGACATCGTAGTGCAATCCGCTATTATAGTAGGGACTGACATCGCCTGGATCATAAACGTAGAGCATTGCGATCAGGAATATCACTACGGCAAGGAAGAGACCGATCACTGTCACTGCTCCGCCAGATCCTATAAAGAAAGGGTTGCGGACCCTCGGAACCTTGATCTTGGACATCTTCTCCTGGATATCCTCCTCGGTGATCTCAGGGGTTTCCTCCTCCCCGGGAATGAAAACAAGTGGTGAGCCACAGAACGAGCATTTCTTCACATCTCCATAGTTGTTCCTACCGCACTTGGGACACCTGGTCGTCATGTACCACACCCAGACAGGGATATTGTTATTGGTTATATTACATTTTGTAGTGCCATGGCTCTATAAATTCAGTAATGGTCATGAACTCCGCAGCCGAAGGGCTATAAAAGTATGGAACCCGGTATGACCGGCCCACAGGAGACATATTTCGGTCGATCAGGACTTGATACTCTCCAGAATGCTGGTGGCATTCCATATCAATGTTCTTGCATGAAGGGGTATGTTGGGATCGTTGGACAGCTCTTCCAAAGTGGATACGACACTGGCACATCTGAGGTCAAGGGCTTCGCTCTTCAGGAAAAGTCTCTCCTTGGAGTCCTTGGCCCCCTTTCTTATGTTCCTCGGCACGGACGTGTCCTCAGTGAGCATATCCAGGTAAGCTGCTACCTGTTCCATCTTCTTTTCAGCCTCCGTCATATCGATACCTCCATTACCCTGAATAGTGAGGGGAAAGAAGTCATTGACGTGACCTATAAATAGGTTTCCATTAAAATTGAAAAGGAAGGGGTATGCAACCCCTTCCTTCCTGGCCGGTCCTACAATTATTTCTTCTTCTCCGGAACCACCAGAGTGACCCCGCACTCCTTGCACGGTACCTCGGCAGGCCTCTTGTCAATGGTCACCACCTGCTGGGTCATACATTTGGGGCACTGGACCTTGACGTTCTCCTTCTTCCCGCCCTTGGGCCCTTCTTGGACAGGTGCCAGTTTCCCGGGAGCCGACGGGAGTCCTGCTGCGGCGCCTCCGGCGATTGGTGCCCCGGCGGCCTCCTTCATGACCTTCCTGGGTCCTCCCTGTCCGCTGTCAGACTTGAGCTTGGTGATTATCTCCTCAAGCTCCTTTATCTCCCTGTTCTTGTTCATGGCCAGGAGAACCGCCACCAGGATGGCCAATAGGGCTATCAGTATGATAAAGCCCACGAACCAGAGATTACCCAGCAGTGAAGAGAAGTTGAAGGTTGACACCTTGATCTTTCCTGTCTTGACCTGGTTATCGCTCACTGTTGTCTCTATTATGTCCTCTGCATCGTTGACCCTTACTTCAAGCCTGTGCTCTCCGGAGGTTGCCTTCCATTCGAAGGTGAAGTTCTTCTCTCCGTTGGCCGGTATGGTCTCGAGATCAGTGGTGTATGGTTTGTTCCCGTCGTAAAGGATCACTTCCACATCCTCTGCGGCCGCCGAGCCTCTGTTGTAGACGGTTACCGTCACGTCGTAGATCTCCCCGTTCTCGGGGCTGTCGGGAAGGTAGATATCATCCTTGATCACCTCAAGGTTCGGCACCAGTGCGTTGATGTGTATGTTGAAGTATACCCTTGCCTTCTTTCCCACGGTCGAGCCCTGGTCCGGCTGAAGCTCGAACTTGAGGGATTTGTAGCCACTGAAGAACCCGTCGGTGGGAAGGAAGGTTATCGTTATGGTGATCTCCTTCTCATCTCCCATGGGCACGGATACTGACGATGGTGACACCGATATCTCCCACCCCATGGGTGCGTTGGGTTTTTTGATACGGAACGTGTCGTCGCTGTTGCCCCGATTCTCCACCAGGACAGTTATCTCAAGCTCTTTATCATCGTTGACGTCCCAGTCAAGCGGATCGGTGGATTCCCCACCTCTGTCGATCTCGGATACGAATGCAACGTACTGTTGCTCCACGTCCACCGAGAAGTCGATCGTCTCGGGTCTCTTATCGCGATCTCCCTTGGAGGAGACCTCTATTGTGAACTCGTAGATGTCCGCTTCCACGTCCTGGGCGTCCCTGACCTCATCGAGGTCCGGTACGGTCACGTTGAAGAACAGCTCGACCTCCTCATCCGGCTGAAGGGTGATCCTTCCGTACTGGAGGTTCCCCCATTCATCCTTATTTCCCTTGATGTCGAGATCATAGGTGTCCTCGCAGTTCCCCCTGTTGTGCAGGGTGAACTGGAAGTATACCAGATCGCCCGTATCCGCCTCATCGCTCTTGTGATCGGATTCCAGTGCGTGCTCGTAGTTCTCCTTTACCTCGACCCTGAGGCGGACGTACTCATCGACCTCATCACCATTTTCCCGTTCCACGGATACGTTGAACCAGTAGAAACCGGCAAGCGCGTCCCGATTGTTATCCGGGATCCTGACGGTCAGAGTGAACTCCTTCTCGAAAGCCGACCTCCCATTGGCATCCAGTGACAGCCTGGTGTTGGAAAGCGTGGCCCAGTGATCCGAATCCTCCTCGCGGACGGATATCTCGAAGGTATCGTCGTCGTTTCCCAGATTGCGCAGTTTGAGGTTGAATACCGCATCAAGGCCAACCTCGGTCGTCAACTCCTCGGAGACCGCCTCCATCTCCGCGCCGTAGACCTGTTTCACATCGATGGTGAAATCCTTGTAGGAGGTCACGTAGTCCTCGGAGACCTTCCATCCGTCGGTGTCGCCCTCGGAGATATACCTTGCCCTGAAGGAGTATCTTCCCGCAAGTGTGTACTGGTCAACGATCACATAGACCCTGAGACGGTCGACCTTGCCTGCTCCGACATCATACAATATGTCATCGTATTTGAACTCGAAATCATTGTCGTTCAATGATTCATCTATCTCCAGTTTGAAGCTGTCGAGGCCGGTTCCGGTGTTCTTCACCTCTATATCGAAGAAGGTGTCCTGCACCGTGCTGTCTGTCTTGTTCTTGAAGGTGGACCTCAGGTCGGTCCCCCTTATGTCAGCCCCGTAAGCCTGTTTGACCTTGGTGATCAGCTTGAGGGCATTGGAGAACTTGTGCTCCGCCTTGGTCTCGCCCTCCGAATATGCCCATATGGTGGTATTGAAGTCGAATACCCGGTAGCTCGAATCCGGTATCCTGATGGTCACCGTTATCGTCTCGGACTGGCTGGCGGGTATGGAGGATGTCACCTTCTTGCTGAGTATCACCCACTCCGGATACCGGGAAGGCTCGATATTGTCCCAGGTGGACTGGTCCACGGCCTCCGGTTTATCGGTATCGGTCTTGATCACCTCTACCCTGAAGGTGTCGGCGGCCTCTCCCTTGTTGGTGACCTGTACCTCGTATTCGACCTCGGTGTACCTGTCATCCACTTCCGGAACGACATCCTTGGTCTCCTCTCCGGCCACCAGCTCCACATCCCTGTTGGCCTCCACGGATACCGTTACGGTTTTCGAAAACGTCACCGAGTCGTCCCCCTTGGAGATTGCCTTGATGGTGAAATCGATATTGTCCTTGGATGCGGATTCGGGGACTTCCACGATTATTCCTATCAGCTTGTCTCCTTCTATTGGCAGATCGTTCACGGATTTATCAACCGTGATCTTACCCGTGTTGTCCTTGAAACCGAAGGTGGCCCAGTTGGATTTTACCGAATTGAGCTCTATGTCGAAGCCGTCTACGGTATTTCCCTCGTTCTTGAGCTTGAGTTCGAAGG
Source organism: Thermoplasmatota archaeon (assembly GCA_046483845.1). GTDB lineage: Archaea > Thermoplasmatota > Penumbrarchaeia > Penumbrarchaeales > Penumbrarchaeaceae > JAYEPK01. The sequence goes on from JAWOCK010000002.1 coordinate 26,687, forward strand.
AAGCGTTCTCGCCGGGCTCCCTCTCCTTGGTGATCGTACCGTCGGGTACCGTGATCTCCACATCATACTCCTTGTTCACATCCACCTCGAAGGTTGCCAGGTCGAATGCGTTCTTGCCGGCCACAGAGGCATTGAAGTTGAAAGTGACCTTCTCCGCAATGGCCGACCTCGGAACATTGATGGTGGCTATAACATCGGTTGCCGAGTTTGGCCCCAGGCCGGAGATGGTCGCAGGGGAAATGGAGACCCAATTATTGTAACCGCTGGGGGAGGATCCTCCCAGATTGACATTGATGGTGGCCGGTTCATTTCCCTTGTTGGTTATGTTCAGCTTGACACTGTTGATCCTTTCACCCGGATCCACGCTCTTGGAACCCTCCGGGATCAGGAACTGGACCTTGTAGACCGGCATCACCTTGACCTTCAAGGTCGAATTGTCCACAACGATGTCGTCGGTGTCCTGGGTCGTTTCACCCTCGGAGGTTGCCTTTATGGTGATCTCGTAGGTTCCGGTCTCTATTATCTTGTCGTCGATGGAGGGGACCGTAACGTTGACCCATATCATGGTCCTCTGGTCCGATGCCAGAACGATCAAAGCGGGAGAGATCACGATGTTATCGAACATATCGGAGACATCGTTTTTCTCCACCTCCATGGTAAATGTGTCCGTGGTCCGCGTTCCCCTGTTGACCAGGCTCAGCTTGAAGGATGCCACATCGCCCGGCAAGGCTTGTTCAAAATTATCATCTGTTGCCAGATTGCCGGAAAAATCGTCTGCGAAGATCGCTGTGAAGTACCTCTCGTCGAAGACGCTCAGATCCTCATTATGAGTGGCCGTCACCTTGGTCCATACCGACCCCAGATCCGGATCTGCATCCACGGATACCGTCGCGGTCAGGTTGATGGTCTGCTGTTCAAGTGGAGCAAGCACGTCGGTGGTCAGGTCCTCGTTGGGGATCTCCCATTTCACATCCGAGCCGTAGTCCGGATATTCAACGGATAGCTGATAATAATCGCTGGCGGTTCCTCTGTTCTGTATTATCACACTGAACGTTACACTGCTTCCAAGGGCCACCTGGCTACTGTTTATCCCGGTAAGGACCTTCACCCTGTGGACCGGTTCCAGGACCAGGTTCAGGGTTATGGTCTTTACCTTGTCGTCCGAAGTATCCGATATGGTACCGTTGTCAGAGGAAGCTTCCACAACGAACTGATAGGTTCCTGCTGATATCCCTGAGCTGATCTTCGGCATGTCCACTTCTAGCTTGGCCTCCTCCGAGGAGTCGCCGCCGATGGTTATCTTGCTCTTGGAATTGTCAGAGAAATATATGGAATAGAGTCCTGCAAACCCTTCCGGCGCCTGCTTTACATCTACGGAGATGGAATCATCGGTGCTGGACCCTCTGTTGTAGACATCCAGATCGAAGAACAGCGTCCTTGCGGCCCCCGAGTTGTTGGAGAACTGACCCTTGACGCTCTCCTTGTTGGCCGAGATGTCCACAGCATATATCTGTGGTATCCTGACGGAGAGCCAGATGGTCTGGAACACTGGACTGTTCTGGGAACTTGCATTGACCATGAACCTGTAGGTTCCCTCGGTGGCATTTGAGGGTGCTGTCACTGTGATATTGAAGTAGAAGTATTCGTCGCTCTCGAGCTCGTTTGCCGTGGCGGCGGATATGAGAGGGCTCCATTCTGTCTCTATTGATTGGGTCTCGCCCTCTACCTTGAGAGTGAAGGAGTCCTCTCCGTTCCCCTTGTTCTGGAGGCGGACATGGATATCATAGGTGGAACCGGGCCTTCCCTTGGGGATTATGGCTCCGTTGGGAGCATCCAGGAATACGCCGTAGTTCTTGTTTATCTTGACCGAGTAGGAAGAATAGGCCGATGCGTCATGGTTGGAAGAGTTGGCATATATCCTGAATCCCGTATAGGTATCCGATAGTACCTCGTCCTCATCCGGGGTCACCGTAACGGTCACAAGCTGCCATTCGTCACTATTGAGGGATATCTCGGCGGGTTCTGCGGATGCATCGAAACCATCTGGAACGATAAGGTTGAACTCGAAGGTGTCCGCATCGTTACCCCGATTGGTCACATTGAAGGTAAAGGTGCCGCTTTCGTCCGGATCGATAGACTGTTGGGAAGCACCCGTATTGAGGATCCTCACATCGTAGAAGGCGCCGACAACGGTCTGTATCTGTGCCGACCTTTTAACGGTGGGATCCCCGAAGGAGGAGACGTTGACGTAGACAACGCCCTTGGAGTTCTTTGCGGGTCTCAGTGACTTGTCCGGCGGATAAACATAGAGTGTCACGTTCACGGACCCGTCGGATACGACCTTTGAGGTGGCATCCGTGGAAAGTGCCGCGGACCAGCCGGATGACTGTGAGGATGCTGAGATGTAGTAATCAATGTTGAACCTGTCCTCTCCGTTGCCCAGGTTCGATAACTGCAGGTTATAGTTCACAACGGATTGACTGGTGATATCAACTGTTTGAACTCCGTCGGTATTGATCACCGAGAGACCGTAGGTCTGGTTGACGTTCACCGTGACGGTCCTGGTGGCGGAGGTGGTGTTGTCAGTGATTGATTGGGCCTTCACCACGAACTGATAGGATTTGGCATCTACATCGTTGGGAGACTGGATCACCATGGTGGCGTTCTTGGTCTCATCAGGGTCTATCTTTCCCGTATCAAAATCGATGGATGCTGACCAGCCGGTTGGTACGGTGGTCGCTTCCAGGGTATAGCCGTCCCTTGCATTACCCTCGTTCTTGACACCGAAGATATAAGATGTTGAATCCCCCGGATCTATGGAGTTTATGCCGGGGGAGCCGATGGATACACCGTAGGATCTCTTGATCAGTGTGGATAGAAGGGTCGAATCCGTGGAATTGGTGGGGTCCGCCTGGGACTTCACCTGTATGGTGGAATAACAGTAGGAAGAGACAGTGGCATTGGTGGGCGCCCTCACGGAGACCGTGAAGGTGGATGTACCTGCACTGACTATATTGGATGTACTACTCTTTGAAAGGCTCACCTGCCATCCCGTCGATGGGGAGGCGTCCACAGAGCTGGTGATCGAATATCTGTCCCCGTTGTTCCCTTCGTTGGTAATGGTGAAAGCATAGTTCACCTGATTTCCAGCGCTCACTTCCTTGCTTGCATCGTCCACGGCCAGGCTCACATCATAGGCCTGGGCCGATGAAACAAGGGGCATGTTGTAAACGAAGAGGGCAAGCCCGCTCGAAACCAACATGATTATCGTGAAAACCTGGAATATCCTTTTCCAGTCCTTGCTTTTGTCTATCTTCATGAGAATACCTCTAGCCTCTGGGAGGAAAAAAAGATTATATAATACTTACCGAATGATAATCTAGATGATCTCTATTTTTTGTATTAGTTATGGACAGAATACGATTAACTATGTATTCTAAACCTATGGATAATATTATATATTGTATTCGTTATGCCAACATTATATATAGTTTGTCATGAAGTTGATAACCATGAGCGATCTGTTGACAATCAGACTTCCGGAGAACGAGAAGGATGCTCTGGCATTCTCTTCCCATCTATCGGAGATGCCCGTATCCAAGGTCATCCTCCCCTTCATCTCCGAAGGCGTCCATATCTCCCTTGGGGCCCTTCTCCTGCACAGAATAGACAGGTCCACCGTCTTCAGGAGGGAGAACTACGAGAGGTTCATAGACATGATAGTGGGGTCCACCAGCGGAGTAGGCGCGCTCTCCGAGGGGGTCCCGGAGGATTTCCACGAGATACTGCCCCGGATAGTCTGGAACTTCTTCGAGCTAATGAGTGAGACCAAGGCGGTGCAGAGGATAAACTCCGATTTCGATGACGTGGAGGTGACAATGGATACCACCTTCATACTCCCCGACAGCATAAAATCACTATGCCGGTCGATCGGGGCTTCCTATCTTTCCTTCGGAGGTTCGCTCGACTCAATGAACTACCAGCTGGCCAATGATATCTTCTTCAAAAAGATGCTCCACATGTTCTACAAGGCCAATGCCAGAGGCACGTCCAGAGCACTGTCCACCCAGTGGTATGCGAACCAGTCGCTAATATCCAAACTTGCAGGGGAGATGAACGATCGTTACATGGAGCATACCGGAGGCAGGTCCTTCGAGGCCATCGAGGTAACCGGAAAGAAGAAAAGGGGCAGACCGGCCAAGAAGAAGAAGAGATCACTGCCTGCGGGGCCGCAACTCATTGCAAGGGAGATCAAATAGAGCTCACCCGTACATGGAAGGCAGCGGTGCTGACCTCTTCCCGCCTGGTTTGGAGACCTTCTGATATCCCTTCATCTTCGCCTCCAGCAGATCCGCTTCCGCATAGAGCGGCCCCAGATCGATCTCCAGATAGGGTATGATCTCCTTCAGGGACTCGATTATGCCGGCCGCTGCCCTGGCGTCGGGGATGTTGTCCCTGGCCTCCGAGAGAAGGCAGGTCACCTCGAAGTTCCTTTTCTTACCCTCGTTCAGGAGCACTCCCGGGATCCCGGAGATCAGACCCTCGGGAAAGATAGGGATGCCTGCCTGACCCAATCTTTCTTTCCCGGCGGTGCATGACGAGAGACCGTAGATGCTCTTTTCCAGGTTGGGTGGCGCGCTGGACCTATCGGGAATCTCCTCCTTGCCGTCCTCTTTCTCATTGTCCTCTTCATCCTTGTCATCATCGGAGCTTTTCTCTTTGACCTCTCCTTCGCTCTCGATGACGAGCCCCTCGGGAGATATGAGGCAGGAGCACTTCTGCTCCTGGGCCCAATCGAGGACGGTGTTGCAGATAAGTTTGATGAGGTTGGATGGGGGCTGGAACTCCGAGAGGAAGACAACAAGCCTGGTCCAGTCGCCGTCAGGCCCCTCCAGGTCACCGGCGTAGAACCTGACGGGATGATGGGGTTCACCGTCCCTGACCACCGAGACGGTGGGAAAATAGACTGAATCCATTATACCGATAAGTTCCATATCCAGGGCTGCCACTATGTAACTTGCTGTTATCGTGCTTACCAGTCCGACGCTGGGGAACCCATCGATGATAAATGATTCCCTGAGGTCGAGCCGCCGGTATTCGAATATCTCTATATCGTCCATGGTGATCCCGCCACTGTGTGAACATCAGTGGTTAGCACGAATATCACTTTTAACATTGTCGCCGGGGCCGGAGCCGGGATGATTACTATAATATATCATACATCGATGAAGGAACATGGAGAGACCCTACGTCCATATTAACTGCGCGGCTTCGCTGGACGGCAAGATATCAAAACCCGATGGTTCCAGGCTCAGGATATCCGGGGAGCACGACATGGAAAGGGTCCATCGATTGAGGAGCGACATGGGTGCTGTTCTCGTCGGTGCGGGGACCGTCATCAGTGATGATCCGAAATTGAGAATAAAGGAGATCTTCGTTCCCCGACCGCCGCCAATCTTCAAGATAATCATGGACGGCAGAGGTACCATCCCGACCTCTTCAAGGTTCCTGAGGACGCCCGGAAGGTCCATAATTGCCACCTCCGAACACTGTTCTCAGGATTGGTTGAAGGGCATCGGATCGACCATAGAGGAAGAGGAACTTGATGCGGAGGTGGTCAGGTTCCCGGATGTGGACGGTAACTTCGATCCAAGGACCCTGCTTGAAGAGCTGGCTTCAAGAGGTATCACCTCGTTGCTGGTCGAGGGGGGCAGCAATATCATCTGGCAATTCGTTTCGGGGGAGCTCTTCGATAAGATGACCATTTATTTCGGACCTATGATGGTGGGTGGCGCCGGGCCCACAATAATGGGCGGAGAAGGGCACATGCAGGACCCGATCTCCGTGGTGGTCCAGGAGATGTTGAGGTCTCTGGACGGCGGAATGCTCGTCACCGTGACCCCCTCGGTCCATTCCTAGGTGAAATCCTTCCTCTCTCCCTGGATGTCCCTGAGCTTCTTTATCAGCTTCTTTTCCTTCAATCCGGGATGCTTTGGAACATCCACCAGTATCTTGACATACTGATCGCCGACACGTCTGGGGCTCCTTATGTCCTGTATGCCCTTGCCTTTTATTCTCAGAAGGGAATTTGGCTGGGTCCCGGAGGGTATCTTCATCTCCACGTTGCCGTGCAGTGTAGGAACCTCTACCTTGGACCCGAGCACCACTTGCGGATAGTTGACGGTGATCTCACATTTGACATCATTGCCCGACCTTTCGAAGGAACTGTGGGGCATTACCTCGATATTCACATAGAGATCTCCAGGAGGAGCACCGGTCTCACCCTCATCACCCATGCCGGATACCCTCAATCTGGTGCCGGAATCCACCCCCGCCGGTATATTTATCGTCTTGGTCTGGGTCTTTCTCACTCTCTTCTTCCCCTTGCATTTCGTGCATGGGTTCTCGATGATCTGACCGGTGCCGCCGCATTTCGTGCAGTTCTTGGTGGTGACATACTGGACCGGACCGAGGTTCTTCACCATCCTCATGGAACCGGACCCATGGCATTCGGGACACTGCACCGGGGTGCTTCCGTCCTCCGAACCGATACCGTTGCAGGAGGGGCACCTGATCAACCGGGAGATGTTCAGCTCCCTTTCGGTCCCTTTGGCCACTTCCTCCAGGGAGATCCTGATATTGGCCATCCTGTCATCGCCCGGTACGGCTCTCCTCCTGCCGAAACCGTGCTCCTCGAAGGGGTCGCCGCCTCCGAAGAACGATCCGAAACCGCCTCCGAAGGAGTTCATGAACATCCTGAGAGCCTCGTCCAGGTCCACATTGTGGAACTGGTAGTTGGGCGGCATCTCGCCGTCCTCCGAGGAGAAACCGTACTGGTCGTATTGGGCCCTTTTCTGCTCGTCGGACAGGACCTCGTACGCCTCTGTGACCTCAGTGAACTTCTTTGCGGAGGTGTCGTCATCGGGGTTCCTGTCCGGATGGTGTTTTAGGGCCAGCTTTCGGTATGCCTTTTCTATCTCCTTCTTGTCCGCGTCCTTGTCGACGCCCAGTATCTCGTAATAGTCCTTGGTCATCCTGAGTCCAGCCCCGATATCCCTTGGTTCATATGTTCACAGGTTCATTCCGCGTCCTCGGCATCCACATCGACATAGTCCTCATCACCCTCCTTCTGGGTATCCGATGGTTCTCCCTCGGTATCCATGTCGGGCGCCTCCTGGGATGCCTGCTGGTACATCTTCGCGAAGAGCTTCTGGGAGGCATCCGAGAGCTCTTCGGTCTTGGACTTCATCTCCTCCACATCATCGCCCTGGGCGGCCTCCTCTGTCTCCTTCATGAGCTCTTGGACCTCCCGGACCTCATCATCATCCAGTTTGTCCTTGTGCTCGTTGATGGCCTTCTCCGTGGCGAATACCAATGAAGTGGCGTTGTTCTTTGCCTCCGCCATCTCCATCTTCTTCTTGTCCTCCTCGGCGAACCTGTCGGCCTCGTCCATCATCTTCTCTATCTCCTCATCGGACAGCGCACCGGTCCCACTTACGACGATATCCTGTGAATTGCCGGTGGCGAGGTCCTTTGCCGTAACATGGACGATACCGTTGGCGTCAATTTTGAAGGTCACCTCTATCTGCGGAACCCCTCTGGGAGCGGGAGGGATGCCGGTAAGGGTGAAAACTCCCAAGGTCTTGTTGTCGGATGCCATGGGCCGTTCTCCCTGGAGTACGTGTATCTCCACCTGTGGTTGATTGTCCGATGCGGTGGAGAATATCTTGGACTTCTTTGTGGGGATCGTGGTGTTCCTGTCGATTATCTTGGTCAACACCCCTCCCAGGGTCTCGATTCCCAGGGACAGTGGGGTCACGTCCAGCAGTACCATGTCCTTTCCAACCTCACCTGTCAGGACACCGGCCTGTATCGCTGCTCCGATTGCAACGCACTCATCGGGGTTTATGTTCTTGGTGGGGTCCTTCTTGAGCACTTCCTTGATCCTCTTCTGGACCAGAGGCACCCTTGTCGATCCCCCGACGAGCAGGACCTTGTCTATATCACCCGGCTTGAGCTTGGCGTCCTTCAGGGCCTGCTTCAAGGGCCTGATGGTCTTATCCACCAGATCGGAGATAAGCTCCTCGAACTTGGACCTGGAGAGGTCCATCTCCACATGCATCGGGCCTTCATCGCCCTGGGCGACAAAGGGTATGCTGATCTGGGTGGTGGGGGTCCCGGAAAGTTCTATCTTGGCCTTCTCCGCGGCATCCTTCAGCCTCTGGATGGCCTGCTTGTCCTTCAAAAGGTCCACATCGTTCTCCTTCTTGAACTCCTTGGATATCCATTCCATTATCTTCCTGTCGAAATCATCTCCGCCCAGATGGTTGTTCCCGGAAGTTGCCTTTACCTGGAAAACGCCATCACCTATCTGGAGTATGGATACGTCGAATGTTCCTCCTCCCAGGTCGTAGACCAGTATGATCATATCCTCTTCCTTGTCAAGACCGTAGGCAAGAGAAGCTGCGGTAGGCTCATTTATGATCCTCTTCACTTCCAGTCCGGCTATCCTGCCTGCGTCCTTGGTCGCCTGTCTCTGGGCATCCTCGAAATAGGCCGGAACGGTGATGACCGCTTCTTCTATCTTCTCACCCAGATATTCCTCGGCATCCTCCTTCATCTTCTGGAGGATCATGGCCGAGATCTCCTGGGGACTGTATTTCTTGTCCGCCATCTTGACCTTCGATTTCTGACCCATCTTCCTCTTTATGGAGGCTACCGTGTTGTCAGGATTTGCCACGGCCTGTCTCTTGGCAAGCTCTCCAACGAGCCGTTCACCTTTCTTCGTTATTCCCACGACAGAAGGGGTCGTCCTGGCGCCTTCCCTGTTGGGTATGACGACCGGCTGACCACCTTCTATCACTGCTACCACCGAGTTGGTGGTCCCGAGATCTATTCCTATTACTTTTCCCATTTATATCACCTCATTACCGTTACTTATTCTTCTTTGGTCCGTCATCTTTTTCTTCCGCTCCGCTATTGACCAGAACCTGGCTGGGTCTCAATGCACGTCCTTTGTAGAGATAACCTGGTTTTACCTCCTCTGCCACCACCCCATCCTCCAGGTCCGCTCTGCTCACTTTCCCAACGGATTCGTGCAGGTTAGGATCGAAATGCCTTCCTACAGCTTCTATCTTCGTGATGCCGATCCTTTCGAACAGGGACCTTACCTTGTTTTCCACCATCTCGATCCCTTTTAACATGGGGTCGATGTTCTTCGCTTGTGCCTTGGAGGATATTATGGAATCCTTGGCATACCTGAAGCTGTCAAGGACCTCCACCAGTCCGTGGGCTATCTCCTCGACCTTCCTGTCGGCTATGGATTCCTTCTCGGTCTCGTGTCTTCTCTTGATGTTCTTGAAATCCCGCTTCAGGAAGTTGACCCTCTCCTCAAGGGCGCCCCGTTCCTCGGAGACCTTTTCAAGCTCCTCCTTCATCCGGAGGAGCTCCTTCTCCATGGACCCCAGTGATATGGACATGGATGTCTCCTGCTCATTATCCCCATTCTTCTCAGCATCCTTGCCCTTGTGCTTGAGGGAAACCTCCAATACACCCTGGGAGAAGGTTACCGATATCCTGTCAGGATCGGGCTCAAAGGGAAGAGGCTGTATGGTGCTGAACTTGTTCCTCGGTCCCTCGGCATCCAGCTTGAGGATGTCCCCGGAAACCGCCATCTTGATCGAGTCCTGGGGGACCCCGGGAAGCTCCGAGATCAGCATGGCCCCGTCTTCCATCTCGATGATCTCCGTCAGGGGTTCTCTGGTCTCCTTCTGATGATCGGTCATTTTTACCATCTGCCACTATACAACCCTGTGTTGTAATCCTGTTGTTATTGTAAATGAGGCATTGTATTTAAACATTTCGTTCAGAAAGGATAGAAATGGATATGTAAAATCAAGACCCTCCGCTTTCATGGAGCAGATACCGGGGTGGTTCTACATACTGCTTCTATTGACCGCAATAGATAAAAATTCTTGGGGATGTTGCTTCCAATTTTATAATGGAGAAAATAGGGCCTTTAAAAATAAAGGCTATAATACCTGTTCCCCCTTCAAAGCTTGACAGAAAATTCCAGCCCGTATATGAATTGTCTAAATTTATAGGTGATAAGACAGGCATACCTGTTGATTTTGATTATCT
>JAWOCK010000003.1:0-36326 GCA_046483845.1 Thermoplasmatota archaeon
GAACAAGCAGAAGGATGCCGATCGATCTCATAACCCTGATAGTGACACCACATCCGCATCGACTCGGTCCTTAAAACCGTTTTCTCTTCTTTGACGAAGGTAAATTTTATCAAAGGGGCCCCTTTAAACCCGGCATGGAGCATGTAACAGCCGGTCTTCTGGGTCCTGTTGAATGGACAAGTACGATCGCCAAGGAGACCTCGAACACATCGTTCGGGGTCGGCGCACTGAAACGCGACGAAAAGATAGCCACGACGGTCTATCCGTCCAAGTATCCCGAAAAGATATGGTCACTGCTCTTTCCTCTCTACCTGTCTCATAAGATATATCTCAATATCCAGAAGATCGACAGGTATCTCGGTGAGACCATTATTGCACTGGAGATGCTGAACAAGAAAGATGGTAAGGTCCATATGGGTGAGCTGGTGGATAGGGAAATGTTCAATAGAATATCCAAAGGGACCGTTCTGCAGGGATATGCAAGGATGGACCCGGATCCTGCAGCCATGAGGGAAGAACTGCTCGATCTTGAACCCCATGGAAAAGGGAGCTGGACCAATATCGTTGTGGACCAGGCATTCAATGTGAAGGGGGTGGGGTGCGTTGCACTCGGTTTCGTGTTGGACGGAGTGGTATCAAAACACCAGGAGCTCTTCACATGCCCCGGAGGAAAGAGGACCCGGGTTAGATCGATACAGATCCACGACAAGGAATATGACGAGGCCTCGACCGGTGCCCGTGTGGGTATTGCTCTAAAGAACATATCCCCCGAGGACCTCCCAAGGGGAGCATCACTCTCACCCGATGGGTCTCCCATAGAAGAAATTGATAGAGCAAGGGTCAGTTTCCGCATCTCAGAGCACTGGAAGGACGGCTTCTCCGAGGGTGATCATTTACATATCTGCAACCATCTTCAGTTCACACCCGCAGTTATCCGAAACCTCTCCTTTCATGAGGATGAAAAGATCCATTATATGACCTCTGATGTGATCCTGGAGAACAGCATATGGAGAGGGCCAGGAGATAGGATAGGATTGTCATATTTGGACTCCGGGTCATTCCGTTTCCTCGGAGCGGGAGAAACTATTTAGGGGTCCCGCACGATTGACCGGTGTTCCATTCAGGGGGAATGTAGTTTTGGAGATAGGACTTGTTGGAAAACCGAACGTCGGGAAATCCACATTCTTCGAGGCCGCAACGCTTGCAGGCGCCGAGATAGCCAACTATCCTTTCACTACCATCAAGGCGAACAAGGGAATGGGATATCTCAGGAACAGGGACCCGGGCCAGGACCTCGGGGTGGATAGCGATCCAAAGAACTCTTTCATCATAGACGGAGTGAGGTTCGTTCCAGTGGAGCTGCTTGATGTTGCAGGTCTGGTCCCGGATGCCCATTCCGGAAAGGGACTGGGAAACCAGTTCCTGGACGATCTGAGACGGGCAAAGGCCCTGGTCCATATAATCGATGTTTCCGGTTCCACGGATATAGAGGGGAACCCTGTCAAGGCAGGGTCCTATGACCCTTCGGCAGATATCATCTTCCTGGAAAATGAGGTCGACCTCTGGTTCGATGGCATCATAAAGAAGGACTGGACCAAGATAAGCAGGATGTCCGAATCCTCGCATACTCCGGTTGAAAAACTACTTGGTGAGAAACTGACCGGACTCGGAATATCGGTGGGGCATATCGCCGAATCGATGCACTCCTTGGAGCTTTCGGACCGTCCTACCCGGTGGACGGAGGATCAGCTGCTCTCGCTTTCCAAAGAGCTCAGAGCAAATTCCAAGCCGATGGTGATAGCTGCCAACAAGGCCGACAGGGCGGATGATCAGCAGATAGAGGATCTCACATCTTCGGCCTCCGATCATCTGGTGATCCCGACCTGTTCCGAGGCGGAGATGGCCCTGAAAAGGGCGGCCAAAGCCGGTTTGATCCATTATGTTCCCGGTGCCGGGGACTTCGAGATCGTCGATGGTTCCAAGCTGAACGGAGCACAGCTCAAGGGTCTCGAGAGCATCAGGGAGGTGCTGGAAAGGTTCGGGTCCACCAATGTCCAGAATACCCTGGAAAAGGCAGCCTATGAACTATTGGACCTCATCGTGGTATATCCTGTGGAGGACGAGCACAAATTGACCGACAAGGACGGCAGGGTCATTCCTGACGCGCATCTGCTCGGGAGGGGGTCCACTGCAAGGGACCTGGCCTATAAAGTGCATACCGACCTTGGTGACAATTTCATCAGGGCGATCGACTGCAGGACACAGAGGACCATCGGTGCGGACCATGAACTGAAGGACGGAGATGTCATCAAGATCCATTCCAACGCTTGAAAGGTGCTATATTGAAATGCAGTTTGCTTGTCATAGGCGGGAGCTACAGAACGAACGAAGACGGGGTGACCATCCAGCTCTTCGGCCGTCTTAGGGACGGCAGGTCAGCAACGTTGTTGATCGATGGTTTTCGACCGTATTTCTATATCGTACAGCCCGAAGAGCGGATCCTGGAAGAGCTCGAAGGGGACCCCATGGTCAACCGGGTGGAGGAGAGAACCCTCTGGTACAAAGGAGAGAATAGGTCATGTGTAAAGGTTACCATACTCTATCCCTTCGAGGTGCCGAAATACAGAAAAAGATATCAGGGCAGGGGTTATGATATCCTTGCTGCTGATATACCTTTCATATTCAGGTACTTCTACGATAAGGACCTTGGTGTCTTTGTCGATGTGGAAGGGGAGCCTGTCGATGACAAGAATTACACCACCGATATCGTGATCCAGGCTAGTGAGGTCCATCCCTGCGAGCCTTTCAAGTCGAGAACCAAGGTACTCTCCTTCGATATCGAGAACTCGATCAGGTCGGGAGAGCTCTACATGATAGGGGTCTCCGTAGCACAGATACCCATGGAGCAGGATGAGGGAATCCTCTCCTTCAGCATAGTACCGCCTCCTGACATGGAAGATCCCAGGGAGAGGGAGGACCACATCATAGAAGGTCTTGAAAAGGCGGTCCTCGAGCATGACCCGGACATCATAACCGGATACAACATCGATGGATATGATATCCCTCAGATCCTGAAAAGAGCAAAACTGCTGAGCCTGGAAGGGATCACCATGGGCAGGGATGGCTCTTACATCGACAACATGGGCTACAGGTCATGGAGGGCCAAAGGAAGAATGGTGGTCGATGCATGGTGGCAGGCAAAGAGGACCTTCAGACCGAAGAAGGAATCCCTGGAATCCGTATCCATGATGCTCTTCAATGAAGGCAAGGATGATATAGATACATCTATCATCGAAGAGGAATGGGCAAATAGGAGGGAGGATGTGATACGTTACTGCATCAAGGATGCCGAACTTGCCCTCCGGATACTTGACAGGACCATGTCCATAAAGAAAGGTATCGACCTCGCATTCGTTGCGAAGCTCCCACTGAACGATATACTCAACGGGACCACTTCCAATCTGATAGATTCCATATTGATAAGGGAAGCCGACAGGAGGGATATCGGTATTCCTCTTACAAAACATGAAAAGAAGACCTCCAAGATCGAAGGGGCATATGTACATGCCATCAAACCTGGATTGTACCATATGGTGATCGTCCTCGATTTCAGGTCGATGTATCCCTCACTCATGATCGAGAACAATATCTGCTTCACCACCATAACCGACCAGGAAGAAGGAACAATAAGCTCCCCTGTCAAGGGAGTGAACTACCTGAGGCCGGAGGAAAAGAAAGGCCTGGTCCCGAGCATACTCAAGGAGCTCATGACCGAGAGGCAGCAGGCAAAACGCTCCTTCAAGGAGGCTGAGACAGAGGATGAAAGGGAATATTACAACGGTGTCCAGGAGGCTTTGAAGGTTCTGATGAACTCCTTCTACGGCGTCTTTGCCTCTTTCTTCTACAGGTTCACCGATAGGTCGATCGGCTCCTCCATAACGGCATATGCAAGGGAGAGCATCAAAGGTACCATAGATGTACTTATATCGGAGGGTCATGAGGTGATCTATTCCGACACCGATTCTATCTTCATAAAATCCCCCACCGACGATCTGGATGGCACGGTGAAGTTCGGTCATGAGCTTGCCTCGAGGTTCTCTTCCGGTGCACAGGTACTTGAGTTCGAAAAGGTCTTCGGTTCATTTTTCACGCACGGAAAGAAGAAACGTTATGTTGGAAAGGTCGTCTGGCCGAAGGAGGGCATGATCGTTCGTGGGTACGAGATGAGGAGGACCGATTCCTTCGACCTGCAGAGCGAGGTTCTCGAAGAGATGTTCGAGCTGCTGTTGAGCGGTCATGTCGATGAGGCCCTGGAGCATGCAAAGGAGACCATCAATAGATTGAAGAACGGTGAGATACCCGTTGAAAAACTGGTCATCTCCAGGTCCGTCCAAGAGATAGAGGAGGACAAGATATCCCAGAGATACAAGAATCCGGATTCCATGGCGAATGTCCAGGCTCTTCGAAAGGCAAGGAAGCTGGGTGTTGAAATGGTTCCCGGGATGAAGGTGTCCTGGATAGTGACCGATGCAGGATCGAAACCCCAGAAAGTGGAACCCTACATGGACGGCAGAGAGTTCCACGGGCAGCCCGACCTTCAATATTATTCGGAGAGGATCTCATCGACCCTCTCCAGGGTCACCGAGGTGTTCGGGATCCCGGAGGATGAACTGTTATCAGGGAAACAGCAAACCTCGCTCTTTGATTCCTTCGGGGATGAAGAAAAGGACGATGAAGGAACGAGCATGACAGCTCACCCAGGTGAAGAAGGGACCGAAAAGGAGAAGGAGAGCGATGAGAAAAAGGAACGTGTCACGGCAACTCTCGACAAGTGGATGTAGGTGATAGGATGAAGCGCGTCTTCCTTGTTTCCTTCGATCACTCGTCAGACAGAACGATCGAGCACCTGGTCTCCATCCTTGAAGGGACCCCTTACGAGATGTTCTACAGGACCACACGGATGGAAGAATATTCCATGGTCGGGAAGGGGGAGCTCCACGGAAGTGCAAAAGCCTCTGACCAGAAGGAGATCCTGGATGAGGACAGGATCATATACAGCTCCCTTTCGGGGATCAAGGAACCGGCGAAGAACCAGGTTCCTCCCCATCTTCTAAGGAACAAGGAGATAGAGATGGTCGACCAGATGGAGGAGGATGTGGACAAGGGAGATCTCGTTATATCCTTTCTTTCATCACCCTTCAAGGACGCCGCTTCCATCGCTTCATATTTTTCATTTAGGGTGATCAACAGGAACGCCTTCTCCATCTGTTTCCTATCAAGGAGAGGGGATTTCAGGGATATAAAGGAGGTTGAGGACCTGAACCGTGAACTTCTTGATCTAAGTATGAGGTTCCACGGTATTGCCGCTCTGTCCAGGAAAGTAACGGATCACGGGAACTACATAGATGTTGCGCACCTTATACGTCACCTTGTGGAGATGAACTTCAGTTCGGGTATGATTAACCTGGACCAAGCTGACCTGCTTACCACTTCAAGGGCCGGGTCGATACTGGTAATGACATGGGGAGCTGCAAGACCGGGAGGGGACCCGGCGGCCACATCCGTAAAGGATGCCCTTTCCAATCCCCTCTGCCACATAGATCTCTCCACAGTGAGAAAGGCATTGGTGAACGTGGTGGGCTCCCGCGAGCTCGTTCTGGAGGATTCACTGGTAGCCTCTCAGGTGCTCAAGAAGAGGATACGGTCAAATGCAAGGTTGATATGGGGTGTCAACATCGTCCAGGACATAGGGGAGGACATGGAGGTCTTTCTGATACTCTCAACAACCCCCATGGAGCTTCTTCTACACTGGTATTCGGATCAGCAAAGATGATTCATCTCAGGGTGCCGGACCTTCCGCATTCGTCACATACGAATCGGAAGGGTCTCTTTTCCGATGTGATCGGTATCCTGTTGCCGCACCTGCAGGTGAGAAAGGGATGTTCTTCCTCCTCTTCTTCCTCATCGAGTTCTTCCCATTCCTCTTCCATCTCCTCTTCGTCGAACTCTTCCCAATCTTCTTCTTCTTCCTCTTCCATGAACATGTCCTCATCGAGGTAGGAGCCTTTTCTTCTCTTCTTTCTTGGAGGTGGAGGAGCTATTTCCTCCTCCATCTCATCAACTGGCGCTTCTTTTTCTTCCATCGGCTCTCCCGGTCCGGAGATCCATTTTTCTTGTGTCTCTTCAACCTCGGACACGGTCACCTGCTTTTGAAGCGCCATCTCATCAAGGCATTTCAAGAAGCGCTCCCTTGCCTTATCGAAGGCCGGGTCAAGGTCAAGTGTCTTGTAGAAACATCCAAGTGCAGCTCTGACCTTCCCATTGTCCATAAGGACCACTCCTTTGGAGTACCAGGTCTTTGGAACCCCGGGATCTATTTCCAGCGATCTGTCGAAGGCTGATATCGAACCTTCCAGCCTTCCCAATTTGGCAAGGACGATACCCTTTGAGTTCCAGTGCTTCTCGTTGTCGGGTTCCACCTCCAACATATCCTCTATGGCCTCAAGGGCAAGTTCGAAATCGGACTCCGACACCGCATGTTCAAGTTCTTTCCTGAGACGGTCTATCTTTGTGTAGCTCAGTGTACCACCTCATGCTGTTTCCATGGGAGGTTAATGAACTTGCAAGTTATCTTAATTTCTATTGAATGGTATTGTTTAGCGCCATACCACGGGACCGAGCATGTATTTAGCTTTCAACAATCCCTCGAACTTGTCTCCATGAGGACCCGTGCCTTCCCGCTTTCTCTCATCCAGGTCCCAGAATGTTCCTCCAGTATCGTCCAATATGGACCCCGAGGGAATGGATACTCTTAGATATTCCTCCAGGTGGGAGAGCCCCATCCAGATCCAAAGATGATATGTAAAGGACGACCGCTGATGAAGTGGGTCATCCAGATGATCTTGGATCTCCGAACGAAGCCGCTTTTCATTTTCCTTCCCTTTATGGATCATCCGCTCCAGAAGGTTCCGTAGGGCTTCCTCTTCACCCGTGATATTTTTCTCTATATCCTTCCTCAGAACCTTTCCCATACCATTGTCCAGTTCCCTGAGATGCATTTTCATTTTGGAAAGCACCTTTCCGTGATCCCCTTCTTCCTGAGGCCAAAGCAGCATGGCAGTTTCCTCTAAAGCTTTCTTGTCCCCGTCCCAGGCGGCTTTTCGAAGGATGGACCAATTGAAAGAATCGGACCTTGAAGAGAATACGGCCGGCCATAGAATGGATGATATCCTGTTGAAGGACCTCTCGGCATCCTTCCTGTCCGCGGCCCTTCTTATGATGAACTTGCCGTTCTTGTACACGTGTATCCTGGTCTCTTCTCCTGTCATGGCCATTCCATAACCAAGTGCTTCCGACCATTTCGGAGCTTTCAGTGCGGAATTTTTGAAAAGGAATTCCATGACCAACCGGTCGAGCAGGACCGAAAGCTCGGAATACGGATCTTTGAGGACCCCCTCCACGGTATACCTCGTATACTCGGAACATGGGGATAACTCCTTTTCCCTGGCCTCTATCCTTCCACCGGTGTCCATTCCCTCAATATGCGATCTTACCAAAGATGTACTGATCTCGTCTCTGTATCCCATTTCCGACACTGACCGGGAAGACACCAACCCCCAATTGAAACTTTCCCTTTGAAGGATAGATCATTCCTCGTTCTCCGGGTCCTCACCCTGGCCGTAGGTAAGCTGGACCTTCCTCAGGACCTCTTCCAGTCCTTCTCCGGATGCTGCAGAGACCGGCATGTGCTTCGAGAAGAGGCCCATCTCATCCATGGCCTTGTACATGCCCACCGAGAGCTCAGGACCCATGTTCTCGGCCTCGGAAGATTCTCTTATCAGGTCATCGAGGAGATGTTCTGGATAATCCTGCCATCTGTCCAGTTCCTCCTTTATATCGTGGCCCACCATGTCATATTTGGAGATCACGTCCAGGGAGGGGAAATGGAACCTGAGCTTTGTCAGATTGGAAAGCATCAACTGGCTCATGTAGCCGGAAGGCGTCCTCGAGTTGAATGGATCTATCATGTATATCAGGAATGAGGCATTTGGTCTCAGACCTTTAACGACCTCCTTGCTGGCCTCCCTGAAGGAGAACAGCTCTAGCTGCCCGGGTGTGTCGATCAGTAGATACTGGAAGTTCTTGTCCTCAAGCTCCTGGACAAGTCTGTTCTTGTAGAGGGCCAGCATATCAGCGGCCACAATCTGGGCTCCGTTGGGACCCAATCCATATTCCTCCATCACGTCTCCCAGTGTTATCCAATCCCTTACATCGATATCGGGTTCGTAGGGAAGGATATCAGCGCCCGGGTCAAGGTTCATGGTCAATGTGGAAATGCCATTTGCTGTCATCAACTGTGCCAGTGCAGCGGTCAATGTCGATTTTCCGCAACCTGCGGTCCCTATCAGATACAGACCTATCTTTCCCTCCATTCTTCAACCACCTGATGCAACGTTAATAATGGTGATGGATTCCAGATCCTCCACAGGATGGTCCAGTGGCAACGGCGTATCTCCGGAAAGAACGATAACACCGTCCAGGGGGATATCGAACCGTCTCAATACGTTCGTCAGGTCCCATCCCTTCTCTTTGCGGACCGTCCTCGATCCATTCTCCCTGTTGTGGAAGACCTCAAGGAAGAACTGCTCACCACTCATATCGATCATCGCTTGTCATCCCGATGTGGAACCATTATTAAATCCATTCCCCCAAATGCCTCATCCAAGCTTTGCCTTGACGAACATGGGAAGCAGAGGTTGCTCCCCGTTCTCCCTTCTTGAGAAGAGGGTCATGAAAAGCATGGTTATCAGGATCCCCACGGAGGCCCCCATGGGGAATCCGGTAAGCAGTCTCGTGGGATTAGTGCTTTCGTAAGAGAGCCCGAAGGGTAATCCCGAAACGTAGGAGATGAGCTGAACAGTGCCATCGATCCCGGTGGGCACGATCAGCATGAGCAGGATGACGATCACGGTATAACCGGGGTGCAGTCTCACGAACTTCATTCTTCTGATCCTGGAGGGAAGTATGCTAATAAGTGGATCCGTGGGATTATCCGTGGCCACGGCCCTGATCATGAGGATCGCCCCTAACATGAACCCCATGAAAACACCCACGTCCCTTGCACAGACCGGCATCTGGTTCCCGTTGATCATTATTGTCCTTTCCTGGATCTGATGGCAGTTGATATCCCCGAATGTGTAGATCACCGTGTGGAAAGGGCTGAGGTCCTTCCAGATATCCTGGTAGTCCATTGCATTGGCCCGGCCGTTGAGTCCTTTGACCGTTCCGGGTTCAATAGTTGCGGGGGCGGCAAATAGTGATATGACAAATATTGCAGAGAGAATGAAAAGTATTATGGCAGCCCTGTGCCTGAACTTGCTGGGTCTGAGCATGTTTATCATCCAGATGTGTAACATTTAATTTTACCGGATCGTCTACAGTCCGAGCTTTTTTGCAATGACCATTTTCTGTACTTCGGATGTCCCCTCACCTATGGTGTATAGTTTCACTTCCCTGAAGTATCTCTCCACACGGTACTCCTTTGTGTAGCCATATCCTCCGTGTATCTGAACACCGTCTATCGCAGCCTTTACCGCCATTTCGGATGCGAAGAGTTTTGCCATGGCTGCTTCCTTTCCGAATGGAAGGCCTTTATCCTCCATATATGCCGCCCTGTGGACCAACAGCCTTGCGGCGTCTATATTGGTAGCCATGTCGACGATCTTCCATTGTATGGCCTGAAACTTGGATATTGGTTTTCCGAACTGGACCCTCTCCTTGGAATAGTCCATGCACTCGTCAAGCACTCCCTGAGCCAAACCCACGGCAAGTGCTCCGATAGCGGTCCTCCCTCGGTCCAGGATATCCATTGCACCTATGAATCCCATGCCGGGCTCACCGAGAAGGTTCTCTTTGGGTATTCTGCATTCATCCAGGACAAGCTGTGATGTCACGCTCCCTCTCAACCCCATTTTGTTCTCCTCACCACTGTATTCAAGCCCGTCGGTGCCTTTTTCCACGATGAATGCGCTTATTCCCTTTGCACCTTTGCTCTTGTCCGTCTTTGCCATCACCGTTATGACATCTGCTATGCTACCGCTGGTGATGAACTGTTTACTTCCGTTCAAGACCCATTCATTATCATCAAGAACAGCTGTGGTCTGGAGTGAAGCCGCATCGGAACCTGCGTTCGGTTCCGTCAAAGCCCAGGCGGCCAGACCCTTTCCTGAAACAAGATCCGGGAGATATCTCCTTCTCTGTTCTTCGGTTCCTCTTTCATAGATATGTCCCACACCCAGTGAATTATGTGCCTCCACGGTGAGTCCCGTCGACCCACAGACCCTTCCAAGCTCCTCAAGGGCTATCATGTAGCTTACGGTATCGATCCTTGAGCCACCGTATTCGGCGGGTACTGTCATCCCCATAAGTCCGAGCTCCCCCATCTTCTTTATTATATCCATGGGCAGCTCACCCTCCTGATCTATCTTCTCGGTCAAAGGACCGATTTCCTTGGTTGCAAACTCCCTCACCATGTTCTTTAACATCTTGTGTTCCTGTGTGTAATCGAGATCCATGATATCACAACCCAATGAACTTATTAAAACCCAATTGATATCGAGGGTCCAATGTTATGATATATAGTAATATCTTTCCCCCTCTTTATGAACTAGACCTTTCCTGGGATGAAGGATTTTCCGGAAAACATAGATCTCATCATTCAAAACTTTATTTACCTTGACCTTCGATAAAGGGAGGGGTTCTCAAATGCTAAAACAAGGAAAAGGGGATCTTCTGAGTTCCTGCTCCGCAGAGGATATCCGCGACTGGAACAGGAACAACAAGAGCAGGAGTCTGGTCAATAAGATCACAGATCCCAGATCGGCAGTTGAAAAGTATGTTGAAAATGGCTGCTACCTCGCCATTGGGGGTTTCGGTCACGTGAGGATTTCAATGCCGATGATATATGAGATAGTACGACAAAGGACCAAGCACCTGAGGGTTTCAGGGCACACGGCCGTCCATGATCTGGATGTTCTCATTGCTGGTGACTGTGTTGATGCTGTCGATGTTGCATATTCATTTGCTTACGAAACAAGAGGATTATCAAAGAACAGTAGGCGGGCCGTTGAATCCGGCCGGATCAAGTGTGTGGAGTGGACGAATGCCGCTCTATCCTGGAGGATCAAAGCGGCTGCAATGGGATTACCTTTCCTTCCGGCAAGGACCATGCTCGGTTCGGATACGTTCAATTACAGCGCGGCGAAGGAGATGGAATGTCCGTTCACAGGTCAGAAGCTACTGGCACTTCCCGCCCTGATGCCAGATGTTTCGATCATTCATGTACATTATGCTGATAGGTACGGGAACTCCATGATACGAGGAACTACCGTAAAGGACGACGATCTGGCAAAGGCGTCCAAACACGTGATCGTTACAACGGAGAGAATAGTTCCGGATACTTTTTTCAGACAGGCACCGGAAAAGACCACCATCCCCTATTTTTGTGTCGACGCGGTTATCGAAGCCCCACATGGGAGCCATCCAGGCAACATGCCATATGAATATTATTTCGACGAGGAGCATATGAGGGATTACCTCAAGGCTGGAGCGGATGAGAAGGCCCTTCAAGAATATCTGGATGATTGGGTATATTCTGTGAAGGACTTCGATGAATACCTGGATAAGGTGGGTACAAAAAAACTCAACGCCCTTAGACGTCTGGAGGAACTAAGATGACCGAATACACACCAATAGAATTGATGGCCACCGTTGCATCCCATCAGCTCGAAGATGGAAGGATAGTCGGTGTGGGAACTGGCCTGCCCATGATCGCCAGCCTGCTGGCGCAGAAGACCCATGCACCAAACCTTGTGATCTTCTTCGAAGCCGGTAGCATGGCCCCGACCGTTCCAACACTCCCCAAATCCGTGGGAGATTCCAGATGTGTTCAGAATGCGGTCGCGGCTACCGGGCTAGCCGGGATAATGGAGACAGGACAAAGGGGGATGATCGATTATGCCTTTCTCGGAGGTGCCGAGGTCGATATGTACGGAAATATCAATTCAACGGTCATCGGTGAACATTCCAGACCCAAGATACGTTTGCCGGGAAGTGGTGGTGCCAATGATTTCGGATCACTTTCCTGGAGAACGATAATTATCGCCCGGCATGACAAATTGAAATTGCCCGAAAGGGTGGGTTTCATCACGACGCCGGGGTATATCAGCGGACCGGGAGAAAGGGAGAAAGCCGGATTGCCCGGAGGTACAGGACCGTATCGGGTCATAACCAATCTGGCATTGATGGGTTTTGACCAGGAAACCTGCAGGATGAAGCTGATCAGTGTTCATCCTGGAGTAACGGTGGAAGATGTCAAGAAGAACACAGGGTTCGAACTGCTGGTCCCGGATAAGATCAACACCTCTCCCCCACCGACAGAGAATGAGCTCGCTCGGTTGAAAGAGATCGACCCCGAAGGCATCATTATTGGCAAATGACCTTTGTTTACCGAGTGACAACCGGTCGTTCATCCGAGCTGGGAAAGCATTTATTATCAGAAGCCCGATTGTATGAACGCATCGGAAGGGGATAAAGGACATCACGGGAACCTTCCGGTGTCTACGAAACCAGCTTTGAGGTCGAACGTATGAATATTCTTCGGAGTTGGAATTCCCATCAAGGGTTTGAAAAGTCCAATAGTGAGGTGTATAAGTGTCAAGAAAGGTTTGCGTGATCGGAATAGGTCACACTGATTTTAACTCCCTAACACCGGATATGGAGTGGAAGGAGTTCATGTACGAAGCTTGTCAAAAGGCTTATGTCGATGCCGGGATCGACCCTAGAAAGGATGTTGACAGTTTCGTCACATGCGCTGAGGATTTCCTCGAGGGATTCAGCATATTTGATGAGTTTGTCCCGGACCAGATCGGTGCCGTGCTTAGACCATGCTGTACGGTTTGCGGGGACGGCATATACGGACTTGGGAATGCATACATGCAGATCAAGACAGGTCTGATGGACGTTGTCATGGTCGAGGCGCACAGTAAGGCCTCGGACCTCCTCACCTTCGGAGACATACTTCTCCATGCATTCGACCCGGTCTACGACAGACCGGTTTCCGGTCCCGTTGAAAGGCCGAACTATGGTGGATCCCCAACTTATACCGAAGCAGACCCAAAACCTCTGGTAGGTAGTACAAAGGAAAAACAGAGGGTGCACCCTTATTTCCTCGGGGGCATGGAAATGCAGCACTACTTGAAAAAGACAAAAACGACAGAGGAGCAGTGTGCGCAGGTAGTGGTCAAGAATAAAATGAACGCATATTCCAATCCGTATGCGGATTATGAGGCTAAAATAGATGTCCAGGATGTAATGGCATCCGATTACCTCTTCGATCCCCTGAAGAGATTGGACATAAGTCCCAACGTGGATGGAGCAGTCGCCTTCGTTCTTGCAGACGAGAAAACAGCGAAGGAGCTGGAGGTCGAACCGGTGTACTTCTCTGGATTCGGGTGGTCATCTGAAACGCCTTGGCTTTCGACCAGAGGAATGGATGCGATCTATGCTTCGGAGGCCTCAAAAATGGCCTATAAGATGGCCAAGATAAATCAACCCCAGAAGCAGATAGATGTAGCAGAGGTGGATGATAGGTTCTCCTTCAAAGAGTTCCAGCACCTGGAAGCCCTTGGGCTTGCAAGGGAAGGTGAAGCCGCGCTCATGCTCGAGGAAGGTCAGTTCGAGAGGGACGGAAACCTTCCAGTGAACACTTCTGGAGGATCTCTAGGTGTCGGCAACTGCCTGGAGGCTACAGGTATCCAGAAATCATTGGAGATAGTGACCCAGCTAAGGGGACACGCAGGGAAGAGACAGATATCCGATGCGGAGATCGGACTGGCCCAGTCATGGAGAGGCATTCCATCCGGAAGCGGTGCTGTGGCCATCTTTGAGAGAGGGAGGTGGTGAGATATGCAGGATGTGGCATGTATCGGAGCAGGTATGACGGTTTTTCAGAGACGATTGAAGGAGACGGGAAAGGAACTTTCTTATCTTGCGACCAAGATGGCCTTTGAGGAGGCGGGTATAGAGAAAAAGGATATCGACATGGTCGTAATGGGGAGCGCCCCGGACGCCTTTGACGGCATCCATCAGAAGGGTGAGAACCTTCTGGACGGTGCTGCCGGCGCAGGGAAGCCCTATGTTCGGGTCTTTAACGGAGGTGGAACAGGTGTATTCGCTCCCATCGCTGGCTGGTGGCATGTGGCCTCCGGTGTTGCCGATATTGCTCTGGTGGTATGCGAGGAGAAGATGGGGAACGTCTATCCTCATGCCCAGACAGCTTTCAGACATATATGGGACCCCATACTCGACAGACCCCTCGCACCTAACCTCGTGTGGCTCTTCGCCATGGAGATGAACAGGTACATGACGAAGCACAACATAAAGAAGGAAGACATCGCAAGAGTGGCGGTCAAGAACAAGCGGAACGCTGTAGGCCATCCTTGTGCCCAGCTCCCCGACGAGAAGATAACCATCGAAGATGTCTTGAACTCGGAGATGATGGCATGGCCCGTCCAGAGACTTGATATCAGCCCCCCAAGCGATGGGGCATCAGCCCTTATATTCTGTTCCAAGGAGAAGGCCAGACAATTCACCGACGATCCGATCTGGGTAGATGGTGTGGGTTGGAACATCGACAGTACCATGTGGACCAACAGGGACCTCTACTTTCCGCAGTATGTTGCAAATGCAGCAAGGGCAGCATATAAAATGGCGAAAATATCCAATCCGAGAAGGGACATTGATTTCGCAGAGCCTTACGATCCCTTCGATTATAAAGAGCTCCATCATATGGAAGGTCTCCTCCTGTGCAAGAAAGGAGAAGCGCCCATTTTGACACGAGAAGGCGTGACCGAGAGGGACGGCGATCTGCCGATATGTCCTTCTGGTGGTCTTCTCGGTGTAGGTAACCCGATAGCCGCTACCATGGGGCAGAAGGTCTGCGAGCTCTACTGGCAACTTGCCGGGAAGGCAGGTAAAAGACAAATACCCGGCGACCCACGGGTCGGTGTGGGACAGGCATGGGGCGATATCATGCAAATGGCCACAGTGATGGTTATGAGGAGGTGAAAGATATGGCAGAAGATTTCGAAGGATCACCCGGTTATGCACCAGGAACCCGTGTTAGCTCCAAGGACATAAGAGAGAAAAGGATCACATATACCTGGTGGGAGCCTGAAGTGCAGTATGCATGGGGCATGGGACAGGCAATGTCCGTGTTCTTGGATGGCTTGAAGAAAGGTAAGATAATGGCAAGGACATGCAGGAAATGCGACAGGACCATAGTCCCTCCGAGGATGTTCTGCGAGCACTGCTACGGTCCCACTGATCACTGGGTCGAACTCGAGAACACGGGGACCATCGAGACCTTTTCGATCTCCTACCTTGATTCGGATGCCAGGAGAATAGAGGAACCAATACTCATCGGAGTGATATCCATTGACGGGGCATCTCCCCAGCATGGTTTCATGCACTACCTGGGAGAGATGAACAAAGAGGAGATCAGGATCGGGATGAGGGTCAAGGCAGTTTGGAAACCGGAAAAGGAACGCGAAGGCGCAATTACCGACATCAAATACTTCAAACCTATAAACGGAGGTGATGAATGATGACATTCCTGGAAAAACAGACGGACCCTACAAAACCGATTCACTGGCGCGGTGACATGCAGGCCGATTATCTCTACTCCAGCGGTGTTCCGGGGGATCGGTTCTTCAAGAACATCATGGAAAAAGGGACCTTCCTTGCCACCAGGTGCCCCGAATGCGATAAGGTGTTGTTCCCTCCGAGGATGTATTGTGAGGATTGTTTCTGCGAGATAACCGATGAAAATTGGCTCGAGGTGCCTCCAAAGGGTAGCATAAGACTTCACACAACTGCCAGGATGGACGCACATGGTGAACCCCTTGAAGAACCGGTGGTCATAGCTTTGATAGATGTTGAAGGAACGGACGGTTCCGTCCTTGGAAGGATAAATACCAAGGAACTCTCGAAAGACCTGTGCGGCGTTGCGGTAAAAGCGGTTCTCAGGGCAAAGAAAGACCGTGAAGGCACAATGAAGGACATACTCTACTTCGAACCTTACTGAAATCTGCCCGGAAACCGGGCATATTTCATCTGATCCAAGGTCAATCCGGCCATTGCTATATGGAATAAATTATTTGAGGTAGTTTTTCTTAAGGTGGGCCATCCCAGGAGGGACATACACATGACCGACAGCAAATATACACTCAGTGATCTTCTTGAGCGGGCTGCGAATGAACATCCCCAAAGGATCGCTATCTTCTACGAGGAGCTTACGGTAACCTACGAACAACTGAACGACCACGCATCAAGATTTGCCAGCGGACTTTTGAAAATGGGGATCAAGAAAGGTGACAGGGTAGGTCTTTACATGCCCAATTACCCCGAATGGGTCACAGCCTTCTTCGGCATAGCAAGGATGGGGGGTGTGGTGGTCCCTATGAACACCCGCTACAAGAAAAAGGAAGTGGAGTATATATTGAACAACTCCGAGGCCACGGGACTAGTAATGACCTCGGATTTCGTGGGTATCGATTATATTGCCATACTCGATGATCTGAGAGGGAAAATCCCGACCCTACAAAGCGTCGTCGTGCTTGGGGACAATAGATCGGAGGGAATGGTATCCTTCCAGGATGTACTGGATCTGGGAAACGGGTACGAGGGTCACGATGAACTCAATGAGATCAAGGAAACCATAGAAGAGGATGATACGGTCTTCATTCTGTATACTTCAGGTACCACTGGAGAACCAAAGGGAGCAATGCTGACCAATCTCAATATCGCAAAGAACGCCGAACATATCGCCCAGGTCATGCATCAGAACGTTGATGATGTGACATTGATCGTGGTACCGTTCTTTCACTGCTTCGGATGTGTTATCGGAATATCCGCATGTGTTTCTGCTTCGAGTGGTATGGTTCCCATGCCTGCATTCGATCCCGAGCGGGCATTGATGTATATGGACATGTTCGACATTTCCATAATCCACGGTGTTCCCACTATGTTCATCAGCTATCTGGAAATACTGAAGAAAAAGGATTACAGGCTCAATTCGGTAAGGACCGGCGTGATGGCAGGGGCCCCTTGCCCCGTAGAGGTCATGAAGGGGGCGGGCAACAAGATGGGGGCGAACATCGTTATTGCCTATGGTCTCACGGAAGCCTCGCCTGTGATCACGATGACCAGGCTTGACGATGAATTGATAGATCGGGTCGAGACGGTTGGTTATGCTCTTCCCGAACAGGAGGTCAGGATAGTGGATGATGATCACAATGAGGTACCCAGAGGGGAGACCGGTGAGCTCTGCGTAAGGGGATACAACGTAATGAAGGGATACTTCAATAAACCACAGGAAACGGCGGAGACCATAGACGAGAACGGATGGCTCTATTCAGGCGACCTGGCGACCATGGATGAAAGAGGATACGTAAAGATCGTTGGAAGGAAGAAGGAGATGTACATCTGCGGTGGCTTCAATGTATATCCAAGGGAGATAGAAGAATTCCTCTTCAAGATAAATGCCGTCGAGAATGTGGCAGTTCTCGGAGTGCCGGACCCTAAGTTCGGAGAGGTCGGACTTGCTGCCATAAAGGTCGTGGAGGGTATGGACCTGAAAAAAGAGGATGTCATCAATTACTGCA
Source organism: Thermoplasmatota archaeon (assembly GCA_046483845.1). Taxonomy (GTDB): domain Archaea; phylum Thermoplasmatota; class Penumbrarchaeia; order Penumbrarchaeales; family Penumbrarchaeaceae; genus JAYEPK01. The sequence continues at coordinate 17,724 of JAWOCK010000003.1, forward strand.
AGTTGAACCTTGCCAACTTCAAGGTGCCAAAGTACATCTGGCTGGTAAATGAATATCCAATGACCCAGTCTGGCAAGATACAGAAGTTCAGGCTCAGAGAAATGGCCGTCAAGGAATTTGATATAAAACCCTAGATAAGCAATGAAGATATAAATACATCACGACCGGCTCCACCATAACATTAAATTAGGGCCTTCCCATACTGAAAGCTCCCCACCAAAACCCTTGGTGTGGCGATATGGAACCCAACTAAAGGCGTCGGTACAGGCAATCCGGTTCCGGCCCTTGAGGCTATCCAGGTTTTGGACATACGATGATATGGAGGAGTAGAATGATAGAGATACGTTTTCACGGCAGAGGCGGCCAAGGTGCAGTGGTCGCTTCCAAAGTCCTGGCGGATGCTGCATTCCGGGAAGGGAAGGACGTACAGGCATTCCCGTATTTCGGTGTTGAAAGAAGAGGTGCACCGGTTACCGCTTTCACGAAGATCGACGAAGGCAATATCAGGGACAAGTCCATGATATACGAGCCCGACTACGTCATAGTGCTGGAGGCCTCTCTACTTCAGGCAGTGGATGTAACAGCAGGCTTGAAGGAAGATGGTATGGTCCTTGTGAACACCGAGGGGAGCCTGGAGAAGGTCCAAAAGGAGCTGGGCATGAAGAACGTGGCGGTGGTCAACGCAACCAAGATAGCCCTTGACAACAAGCTCGGGACCAGAGTCCAGCCAATTGTTAACACCGGTATAATCGGAGCCTTTGCAAAGGCTTCCGGTCTTGTAGGTATTGAGGCCGTTGAGGCGGCGATACTCACGCTACCCAGATATCCTGAAAGGAACGCAAAGGCTGCAAGGAAGGCCTATGAAGAGGTCATACTTCCGGGAGGTGATTGAGTTGCCGAAAACAGTTGATGAGATACCCCCTACCCCGATGAATACGCAGGACAGCAAGGTGATCAAGACAGGCGGGTGGAGAGCCTTCCGACCTGTCTGTGATTATTCCAAATGTATCAAATGCTGGACATGCTGGAAGTTCTGTCCTGATGTATCCATTTCCATAGGCGAGGATGGTCCGGTATACGATTATGATCACTGCAAAGGATGTGGCATATGCGCCAACGTCTGCCCTGTTAAATGCATAGAGATGATGCCGGAGAACAAATGAGGAGGTGAATGAGATGGTAAAGGAACTAATGGCAGGTAATAAAGCTACGGCATATGGCGCCATGCTGGCAAGGGCCCAGGTCATAGCCGCATATCCCATCACTCCCCAGACCACCATCGTGGAGAGGGTGGCTGACCTGATATCGGAGGGGAAATGGGATGCACAGTTCGTCAAGGTGGAATCAGAGCATTCCGCAATGTCCGCCGCCATGGCCGCTAGCAACACCGGGGCCAGGGCATTCACGGCAACTTCATCACATGGGCTGGCACTGATGCACGAGGTGCTCATGTGGGCCGCGGGGGCCAGGACACCCGTGGTTATGGTGAACGTAAATAGGGCGATGGCGCCCCCCTGGTCGGTATACGCCGATCATCAGGATGCCATGGCCCAGAGGGACACGGGTATGATGCAGTACTGGTGTGAGAACAACCAGGAGATACTCGATACGGTGATCATGGCCTACAAGGTCTCCGAGAACAAGGACATCCTCCTTCCGGCCATGGTGAACCAGGATGCGTTCTACCTCTCGCATACCAACGAACCCGTGGACATCCCCGATCAGGAACTTGTGGACGGTTATCTGCCACCCTTCGAAACGGAGGTCAAGCTGGACGTTGAAAAACCAATGGGCTTCGGTTCCTTCATAATGCCTCCCCAGTATATGGAGTTCAGGGCCCACATGGCGAGGTCCATGGACAAGGCAAGGGACCTCATAAGAAAGGCAGACAAGGAATGGGAAGAGCTGACCGGGAGGTCCTACGGCGGTATGATGGATATGTACAAGTGCGAGGACGCCGAGTACATACTCTTCGGGGCAGGAACCATGATGTCGACATCCAAGGATGTGGTAGACGAAATGAGAAAGGAAGGGCACAAGGTCGGTATCGCAAGATTGAGGATATTCAGACCTTTCCCTGTGGATGAAGTAAGATATCTGGCCGACCGCGCCCATGCTGTGGGTGTTCTCGACAGGACCTTTACCTTTGGCAGGGGAGGGCCACTCTTCAACGAGTTCAACGGTCAGTTGTACAATCATTCCAACAGACCCTTCACAAAGAATTATGTCATAGGGGTTGGCGGAAGAGATGTAACTCCCAAACACATCAGAGGTGTCTTCATGGACCTGATGAAGGTCAAGGAGAGCGGATACGGAGAAGAAGGGGAAATACACTGGTGGGGTCTGCTTGACGGCAAAACCCCGGAGGTGGAGAAATAGGAGGTGATGATGATGGCGAAACTCACAATACCGGAAGATGAGATAATGTCCTCGGGCCACATGGGATGCTTGGGTTGCGGGGCTACAATGGCAATGAGATATGCGTTAAAAGCATCCGGAAGGAACACGATCATAACGATTCCGGCATGCTGCTGGGCGGTTATGCCCGGTGTCTGGCCCAACACATGTCTCCAGATACCCGAGCTTTATACTCCCTTCGAGACCACGGGGGCATCAATATCAGGGGTGAGGGCAGCCCTTGACGCTCTTGGAAAGAAGGATATCAATGTCATAGGTTGGGCCGGGGACGGAGGTACCGCGGATATCGGTATCCAGGCACTCTCCGGAGCCGCGGACAGGGGAGATGACGTGCTCTACGTGATGTATGACAACGAAGCATACATGAACACTGGAATCCAGAGGTCCGGATCGACACCGATCGGTGCGTGGACCACCACCACCCCGGTGGGGACCACGGGGGACTGGGAAAAATCCCCCAAGAAGAACATGATGGCGATAATGGCGGCCCACAAGATACCTTACATGGCCACGGCCTCGGTGGCATATCCTGAGGATATGATAAGGAAGATAAGGAAGGCACTGTCCATCAAGGGGATGAAGTTCATACAGATATATTCCCCCTGCCCCACCGGATGGAAGATGGACCCCGGCCTCACTGTTCAGATATCCAGGGAAGCCCTTTCATCCAGGGCCTATGCTCTCTACGAAATTGAGAACGGCGTCTATACCGTGAACATGAAACCAAAGAAGACACCCCTTAAGGATTATCTGTACAAACAAGGCAGGTTCAAACATATGTCAGAGGATCTAATTCAGGAACAGGAGAAAGAACTTGATGCGGGCTGGGATGAACTTCTCTTCATGGAGAAGATAACCCAGGAAAGATCCAAGAACCGTGATTAAGGACGAAGCGCCCGGATGCTCCAGGGAGTTGATACAAGATGCACCCCATATTAGATGATGAACCAGGTAAGAAGATGTTGGTACTCGGGAATGAGGCGATCGCCAGGGCCGCCGTGGAAACGGGAGTTACGGTGGCCGCCACCTACCCGGGAACCCCTTCTTCCGAGATAGGGAACACACTCCACAGGATCGCAAAGGACGCAGGAATGTATTTCGAATTTTCCACAAACGAAAAGGTTGCATTCGAAACGGCCGCTTCCGCCGCGGTAGCTGGTGTGAGATCGTTCGCTTTCATGAAACATGTTGGCCTCAACGTGGCCGCCGATGCCTTCATGACACTGGCCTATACCGGTGTAAGAGCCGGTTTCGTCGTACTTTCAGCCGATGATCCGAGCTGTCATTCGTCCCAGAACGAACAGGACAACCGTTTCTACGCCAAGATGTCAGGGGTTCCAATGTTGGAGCCCTCCTCTCCCGAGGAAGCAAGGCAGATGATGCACCACGCCATGGAGATATCCGAGAGGTTCGAGATGCCCGTACTCTTCAGGACCACCACCAGAATGAACCATGTGAGGGGTCTGATCGAGTTCGGAAAGATCCGGAAACCCTCCGGGAGGGTCCATTTCGAGAAGGACCTTATGAGGTTCGTTACTGTCCCGGCGGTGGCCAGGATAAGGAGGAAGGCGCTTCTGGAGACCATCGGGAAGATGGAGAGCGAATCGGAGGTCTCCCCATTGAACAAGATCATTGTACCTGAGAACATGAATATCAAGGGGAAGCAAAAGCTCGGTATCATTACCTCAGGGGTGTCATACAATTATGTGATGGAGGTAATTGATAACGTGGACCTTGGTGTGGAGGCAAGGGTCCTTAAGCTCGGTATGACCAATCCGCTCCCCGAGGATATGATCTCCGAGTTCTGTCATGAGGAGGATCTGGTCCTTTGCGTGGAGGAGGGAGAGCCGTATCTGGAGGAGTTCGTCAAGACCGTATTGAAGGAAAGGGAGATCGGCACCCTGGTCCTGGGGAAGAGGGACGGACATTTCCCAAGGCCCATGGAGTACAACCCGGATATCGTTGCCAAGAGCATCTCATCAGCCCTGGAAAGTATCGGGGTGGATGTCAACTTCCCCGAAACCAACAGTATAGAACTGAATGAACATGCCGAACCTCCGAGACCTCCGGTACTGTGTGCTGGCTGCCCCCACAGAGCTACCTATTTCGCCGTTAAGAGGGCCACCAAGGGCAAAGCGGTATATCCCACCGATATCGGCTGTTACACACTGGGCATTCAACCACCTCTGAGTATCGGCGACCTCCTGATCTGCATGGGCGGGTCAGCAGGCTCGGCAGGCGGTCTTTCCAGGGTCGTGGATGAACCTGTTATAGCATTCATGGGGGATTCGACATTCTTCCATACGGGCATCCCGCCTCTGGTCAATGCGGTACACAACAAGCACGATTTCGTTCTGAACATCATGGACAATGCCACAACTGCAATGACAGGGCATCAACCCCATCCGGGACTTCCCATTGACGGACTGGGTGATGAAGCACCTGCTATCAGCATCGAGAAGGTCTGCCAAGGTGTTGGTGTCAAGTTCATCAGAACGGTGAACCCGCTCAATATCAAGGAGACCCAGAAAGCATTCGAGGAAGCCATTGCATACGAAGGTGTGGCCGTTGTGATAACGAAGTCCCCTTGTGCACTTAAACTTGAAAGGGAACTGAGAAAGCGCGGCATAAAGAGAACAAAGTACACAGTGTATCAGGACAAGTGCACACACTGTGATGTATGTACGAATACCTTCGCATGTCCTGCTTTCTACAAAAGAGGCGAGGACCACTACATCGATCCCGATATCTGCTGGTCCTGCGGAGTCTGCGAGCAGGTATGTCCTTTCGGGGCAATGGGCCCCATAAAGGAGGATGATTGAAATGGTCCATGTTAACAAGAAGACATGCACCGTGCAGATCGTGGGTGTGGGAGGCCAGGGAGCACTTACAGTATCGAAGATAATCGGTTATGCGGCCATCAGGAAGGACGTTCAGATAGTGGTATCGGAGATACACGGGATGGCCCAGAGGGGAGGGGTCGTACAGACCACTATAAGATTGGGAGAGACAATATCACCTCTGCCTTTCGATCAGGATATTACCTCCCTTGTGGGTTTCGAGCCCCTGGAGGTCTACAGGTCAAGGGGGCAATTGACCGAGGAGACCGTTGTGGTGCTGTCCACGGATCCCATCAGACCCACTACGGTGAGCTCCGGAGGAGCAGAGTATCCTGAAGTGGATGAGATAATAACTGACCTTAAAAGCAAGATGAAATGTGTCTTTGAGCTCTCCGCAAGGGAAAAGGCAATGGAAGCCGGTAATGAGAAGACCACCAACGTGGTGATGCTCGGCGCACTTGTCGGTACGGATGTAATGCCGTTCACCTATGAAGAGATGAGGGAAGCCGTTAAAAACTCCGTTCCATCAAAGTCCCTGGAGGCAAACCTTAAAGCATTCGATCTCGGATATAGCGAGACCAATGAAAAGAAGTGATAGCGAGAGAAAGGTGGGCATCTCCACCACCATACCGCTCGAGCCTTTCCTGGCCTCGGATAGGGTTCCGGTGGACCTCAACAACCTTTTCATAAGCTCCGGCTCTCCGAATGCAATGGTGGAGGATGCCCAGGTGGAGGGCTATCCGAGGAACATATGCACCTGGATCAAAGGAATCCATACAGCATCGGAGAATATTGACACCATTGTCGGGGTGGTTCGTGGAGACTGCTCCAACACCGAATCCCTTCTTGAAACACTTTTGAGAAAAGGAAAGAAGGTCCATCCTTTCTCCTATCCGTTGAACAGGGACAGGAACGAGCTCATATCCGAGATAAGGGCACTGTGTGGTCTACTTGGAACGGGCATTGACAGTGCCAGGGATCAGGCAGGAAGGTTGGAGGAACTGAGGAAGCTCGCAAGGGAGGTGGACAGAATAAGATGGATGGAAGGCACCATCTCGTCCGAGGATGCACATCTGGTTCAGGTAACCTCCTCGGACCTGAACTCTGATCCCAAGGCCTGGGAGAGGTGGGTTGAAGGGATTCTCGACGGCCCCGATCATTCGCCTGAACCAGGGCCGAGATTGGGTTTTATCGGTGTACCTCCCATAATCTCGGATATCTATCCAAGGATCCAAGATCTCGGAGGCAGGGTGGTATTCCACGAGGTGCAGAGACAGTTCACCATGCCATCGGGTTCCACTGACTGGATACAGAGGTATATCGATTACACATATCCCTACAATATTGATTCCAGAATAGTCGATGTCAGGACAGAGATAGATAAAAGGGATATACAGGGGATACTGCATTACACACAGTCTTTCTGCCACAGGCAAATAGATGATATGATATTCAGAAAGGAGCTTGATGTTCCCATCCTTACCATCGAGGGAAACCTCCCGGGTCCAATGGATGAGAGGAACCAGATACGACTTGAAGCTTTTCTTGATGTTCTGGAGGCGGGCCATTGAACTGGGAGAGTGCTGTGTCCGATCTTGAAAGCGGTGACAGGATGGGTCTCGATATCGGCTCCAGGTCCACCAAGTTCTGTACCACGGCTGGGGTGGGGGTCCTGGACACAACCGATTTCATCTACAGCTCGCTCTGGAGGACCATTCCCTCCGGTGTCGATATAGTCACAACCGGCTACGGAAGGAAGAAGGTACCTCTCGGGAGGACCATTCCGGAGATAAGGGCACACACGCTGGGGGCGCTCGAAAGCACCGGTATCGATAACATGACCCTGCTGGACATCGGAGGGCAGGACTTCAAGGTGGTACGGGTCGATAACAAGGCGATAAGGGACTTCCACATGAACGATAAATGTGCGGCGGGAACGGGCCGTTTCCTGGAGAAAATGACCGATGTTCTGGGTATGGACATCAAAACGCTTGGTTCCGCGGAGGGGGGGAGGAAGATAATTGAATCAACATGTTCCGTGTTCACGGAGACCGAACTGATATCATTGATGATGGAGGGGGTATCCAAAGAAGAGCTTGCAGGTGGGGTCATACATTCCGTCTACGAGAGGGTCAGACCCTATCTCAGGATGTTCCCGCTGGACAGGATAGTATTCACCGGCGGTGTCTCGGCTTGTTCCGGTCTCAGGAGGACACTGGAGGTCGAGCTCGAGGTGGAGGTGATCGTTCCCGAGAATGCCCAGTATATGGGTGCGCTTGGGTGTTTCCTTGTGAGGTCAAATAGGCCATGAGGTGCTTTTCTTCAGTCCCATACCGGTAACATCGAAAGTATCGGTCAACACAAAAAGACTTTTGTTCAATTGATGTATTCGGAAACACGTGAACACGTTTACCCATATAGGTGCGGGCCTGCTGATCGCGACCCTTCTCGGATTCAGGGGAAAGAAACGATGGGGCCTGGGTTTTCTGGCCATACTGCCGGACTTCGACATATTGACAGGATATCTGCTCGATCTGATCGATGCCATAACAGGTCTGGACCACGAGACCTACAATTTCCTTTTCTATCTCATGGAGCACAGGGAGTTCTCACATTCACTTCTCTTCATCGTCCTGGTCTCCGCTGTTCTTCATATCGCCCTCAGGAACAATATCTTCACCTTCGCCTCCTTTACCACCCTATTCTCGCATTTCCTGCTTGATTACTTTACCACATGGAAGATGAGGGCCCTCTATCCCATTTCGCTTGAGGGGAGCACCATGGGCGTTCTATACTTCTTCGATCCCGTGGTGAACATATTGGCAATTTCATTCATTCCACTGGTCCTCATCAGCGATATGAAAGATCGGGGGAAGCTCTCCGGCAGACTTGACAGGCTCCATCTCTGGTTTGAAAAGAGATTGAAGAGGCTGAGTGGGATAGTTCTTGTGAACATGGTTCTTTACGTATCGCTAATGACAGGTGGAAAGATCGCACTGATCGATAGCATAGGCCCGGATGAGGAGATCCCGTATCAGTATGCCTATCCCATATCATACTGTACCTATCTATCCGGTCACAGCCATAACGAGAGTCATTACAGGGTGCTAAAGGCAGACTTCTTTCGGGGCGTGACCGAAGAGGAGATGGTACCGAAGGTGTTTTTTGATAACATCACGGTGGAAGAGGGAGAGAACCTCAGCAGCAGGGTCATTGACCTCTATTCGGGTCATCGACCCGAAGAGATCGATCTTCCGGCGGTCTCCATTTGGAAAGAAGAAAATGGAACCATTGTCGAACTCTACGATGCAAGGGCACGACTTATCGATACCTGGGCATATTTCCGACCCATCTTCCGGTTCCATTTCGAGGACGATGGCTACTGGGTCGAGGTGAAATGGCCAAATCCCTCCTGGACAAGGGTCCCCAACGAACATTTTGAACGAGGATAGCAGGAACAGATGAGAATATGATTGAAAATTACATATACATGTGGATTACTGAAGAGGACAGGTGCACAAGATGAGATCCGGATATATTTCAGGAGTTTCCCTCACGGCCATTCTGTTCCTGTTGTTGCCCTTTGGGGGAGCCATTGACCCGATAACCGATACTGCGACGATCGAACCCCTGCAATTCCAGGGGTGGCCCCTTATTGGCGCCGGTGATGGCGAGACCATCGAGATAAGCATTGAAAGCGATATCCCCGTCAATATTTACATAGTTCCCATGAAGACAGCATACGAGGAATGGTCAACATGGGAAATCGATGAGATACAGAACAAGACCGACACGGAGGATACCTACGAAGGTGTGACCAGCCAGGACATCACCAAGGCCTATTCCAACGAGGACTATTATGTAGCGGTCGTTTTCAATCCCAGTTTGGAGGACACTGCCCATGTCACCATCGAATATGAGTTCATTTTGGGTTCCGCCGAGGAGGCCGTTGAGGATAGCATCTGCGGTTCGGCAATGCTCATGGGTTCCCTGATATCTGTGTCCCTGATCGCCATCATAGTTATCATCAAGAGGTCATAGACTGTAAAAGGACATAGAAAAACCTATTAATGTTTGAAAAGACCGGTACAGATGTGTTTATATATCTCTCAGTGCAACTATACTCCACGGACGGAGTAAAGCGGTTCCAGACGTCCCTAATAGAGGTTCTTCCCATCCTCCCTTTGTAGAATATGACTCCGTCCTGGTGGGGTTCGCGCTGGGGCCCCGCCACCTTTTTTAAAATATAATCACATGCCATTTTGACTATTTCCTGCCCTTGAGCTCCCTGTACCTGAAGCAGGTGACTATGTGATCGTTTACAAGACCGGTTGCCTGGAGGTGAGCGTAGATCATCGTCGGTCCCAAAAAGGTAAAACCTCTTTTTCGGAGATCTTTGCTCACCCTTTCGGAGAGCTCTGTCCTTGCAGGTATCTCTTCGATCGTCCTCCAGCTGTTGACCTGCGGCCTTCGGTCCACGAAGGACCAGATATAGGTTTCGAAGGAACCGAATTCCTTCTGGACCTCCAGGAAGCGTTCTGCGTTGTTGACGGCCGATGTTATCTTCCTCCTGTTGCGTATTATCGAAGGGTCCTTCATCAGCTTCTCTATCCTGTCCTTGCCGAATGTGGCAACAAGGTCCGGGTCGAAACCGGCAAAGGCCCTTTTGTATCCTTTTCTTCTCTTCAATATTGTGAGCCAGCTCAGACCGGCCTGGGCGGATTCCAGCACCAGGAACTCGAAGTGCTTCCTGTCATCGTGTACCGGGACCCCCCATTCCTCATCGTGATATCTTTCGTATATCTCGCTTCCAAGACACCAAGGACATCTTTCCATGTGTTCACCTTTTTCTGTATTCCCAGATCTCGATCCCACCCTTGAGATCGACCCTTTCGAAGCCATTGTTCGCAAGTACCTTCCGGGATGATATGTTGCTGGACGTTACCTCTGCAATGACCCTCCATGGACCTACTTCCATTTCCTCCAGAAGTGTCTTAACGGCCAGGTTACCATATCCTTTCCCCCTCATCGAAGGAACTATGGTATAACCCATTTTCAGAGTTCCCTCCGTCTCCGCAGATGGGACCAACCCAACATCTCCGATCACCTTCTTGGTGGATGATATGACCACCCCCCAAGCTCCCACGGGCTCCTCATATCCACCGTGGACCTTGTCGTTGTACAGAATGGAGGCAGCTTCTATCAATTCCTCCGAGGGCCATCCCTCCTCCGGAACATAACCTGCCATTATCGGATGCTCCCCCCTGGCTATGGATGAGAGCGATCTCTTCTTGAGCGGTACAAGTTCGATGATCTTTTGCATGTTGCCAGCAGGTCAACTATGACCTGAAAAATAAAACCTTTTGGGTCCAACCGAAAAGAGTTGGAAACAAAATTGAGGTGCAAAGGATGGCCTATTGCATGTTCCATGATCATCTCCGTCAACAAAATGATCCGACAGTATGATGTGATAATACATTCAGTTCTTCTGTCCCCTCTGGGTGTTCAATTGAAATACAACCAGCAGAAATGTTCCGTGATAGAATTGAAGCTGACATTCAGGTGTGAACATTGTATCAGCGAGTCCCCCAGGGTGGTGGATATCAGGGGAACCCGGGCTTACATCAGGTCATCGCTGGAGGAGTTCAGATGCCCCAGATGCGGTGCGGTAATGTGCGAGGTTTGAGTTTTCTCTTGTTAAAGGAGCAGTGGGATCATGAAGATGGCGATGGCAGGTATGATTCTTCTCATTCGATCTCCTCTTTCTATCATCTTCGTTCACTTATCATATTCCTTCAAGAAAGTAAGAACACCACCCCCTCAAGAGAGATATATCATATCCGTGATACACGGTTGTGAACGGAGAAAAAGAATATGATGAGGATTTCCTCAATTATCTGAAGGAGAACGAACCTTCATTATATGGAGAGTTCAGAGAGGACAGTGTCAATAAGGTGGAAGATGTAAAGAGACGTTCTATTAGGTCTTCAGGGTCACAGCCGACCGTTCGAGGCTACGGGACCCCCAAATATCACCAAAGCATGGAATTCTCTCTCACGACAGGCAATGGTGTGGAAATCAAGGTAAGGGGAGAGAATGCAAAGACCAAACTGATATGGGTTACCTTCATCGTTTCATGCCTGACCCTTTCCTTTCTCTCACTTTTCATATTGTTTGTCACAGGATTCGAATATCCTCATTTTTTCACGGCCACATTATTCTTTGCATCCCTGATATGCCCGGGATATCCGATCTATGCCATCAAGGTTGGAAGGGTGCAGTCAACGAACAAACGGGATTTCGGGTATCCGAGAAATTTGTTCGGCAGGGTCTATCACAGGAAGGATGAACCTAAGAAATTCTGGATCCAGATCTTCTTTTGGTTCCTTGTTGCATTCATGATAGTGGGTGCTTCGCTTCTTACAGCCGGATTATGGTTTATTTGACCGATCCTGTGTACACTGTCAAGTATATCAAAAGACCCAAAAGAGAAGGTGATATCGGGATCATTGAAAGAGGGATCGGGAAAAGCTTCATAAGGATCATTTTCAAGGTTCAAAATGGAACAATATGGATGATCACCTTTATGAACTCTCCACACTGCACGACATATTCAATTGAGCTTTTTATAAAGAGCTTGGAATAAATGTGAACCGGATACCTAATACGTTCCTCAGATATGTTCTCGACAGGTTAATCATTTAAATGTTGGTCCTATAGGGCCCGGCATGCTCCTCCAGGCGGACGGGATCGCAAAGGCCTTCGGACCCAAGGAGGTCATAAAGAGCGTAAGCCTTGTGATAGAACCAGGGGACCGCATAGGACTGGTCGGCGACAACGGAGCAGGCAAAACGACCCTTATCAAATTACTGATGGACGAGCTGAAAAGGGATGCCGGGGAGCTCGTGCTGAAGACCCAGAAGATAGGATATCTTCCCCAGTTCCCCGATTTCAAGGAAGATGCCACTGTAAAGGAGGTTATCGGGGCCCCGTACGGACTGCTATCGAAGCTGAACCGACGCATTGCCGAGATCGAGGAGCTCATGGCAGAGGGGGACACCGATATGGACTGGACGGAGATAGGGGAGGAATACTCGCGATTGCAGGAGGAATACAGTTCGGCGGGAGGCCATTACCTTTCCTCTAGGTCACTTCCCGCACTGGAGGAGGTGGGGCTCTCAGAGGACCTGATGGACCGCAGGGTGTCCAAGCTCAGTGGAGGAGAACGAACAAAGGTAATGCTTGCAAGGGTGCTTGTCCAGGCACAGGAGGTCGACCTGCTTTTCCTTGACGAACCCACAAGCCACCTGGACATCGAAACCATCGAATGGCTGGAGGAGTATCTATCGGATTTCCAGGGGGGTATCATGCTGATCTCACATGATAGATATTTTCTGGACTCCATCGCGACCTCGATACAGGAGCTGAACAACGGGGTAAACAGGAACTTCACTGGCAACTATTCTGATTACGTTGTGGCACGGGATACCGAAAAAGAGATAAGGTCCAGGGAAGCCGAGAAGAACAGAATAGAGAGGGAGAGACAGCATCGGGTGATAGAGGAGCAGAAGAGAAGATGGGGATACAACACCACCTTTAAAACAAGAAAGAAACTTCTCGAAAAGACAGGGGTCATAAATTCTCCGGAAAGAACGGCCGAGATGAGCGTGGATGTACGGACCGCCCACAAGGCCGGAAAGAACGTCATCATGGCGAGCGGCCTATCCATAAGAAGAGGGGATGAGATCATCATCAAAGAAGGGGAGCTTGACCTGGACATCGGAGAGAAGCTCGGACTCTTCGGTCCGAACGGATGCGGTAAATCCACCCTGTTAAAGGCCGTTATGGGCGAGATACCGCACGGGGGAGAGATGTGGGTTGCCCCCGGAGCCAAGATAGGTTACTTCTCCCAGTCCCATGACGGACTGGACCCGGACCTTACCCCGGAACAGCAGCTTTTAAAGGACCTCGGAAAGGATAACAAGGCACTGGCCAGGCAGGTCCTTTCAAGGTTCCATCTAAAGGATAGGGATGCCGAGAGGGAGATATCCACCCTATCAGGGGGAGAGCGTGCAAGAGTGGCACTGGCCCACCTTATCGCGCAGAGAAGGAACTTACTGGTCCTTGACGAGCCCACCAACTATCTGGACATACGCTCAAGAGAAGCGATAGAGAAAGCACTTGAGCATTACAAGGGAAGCATCCTTCTCGTGACCCATGATAGGTACCTCCTCGACAGCATCTGCGACAGGATAGGCTTCATCAAGGATGGCACCCTCAGGACATATAAGGGAAACTACACCCAGGTCAAGGGTGAGCGGGACCTGAAGGCCCTGGTTGAACAGGCCGAGGCTTACAGGGTGGTCTCCAAGTTCACAGATTGGAAAACAAAGAAGAAGTACAGGGCCGGGGAGCGTATCGTTATCGCCTTCTCGGAGATGGACAGGTTCGAACAGGCATTTGATCTTGGCTATCTGAAGAGGATACGCGGGGGAGAAAAAAAGAAGGTAAGAAGATAACTGCCTTTTCCGGGTTCACGGATAGTATACGAACCACCATCCCAACGGCCCTCATCTCCAATTCAGCGGACGTCATGCGCCCCTTCTTTCTTTTTGGCCTTTTTCCATAAAAGTATGAAGATCACAATACCCATCACGACCATGGAGAACTGTATGATATCGGTTATCACCAGACCCGTGGTACCCTTCATGTCCAGTATGTAATAGAAGAACCCCTGTACGCCGTTGTTCAGTGAATGGAATACCACCGCCACCATGAGGAATACGGCGGAATACCCCAACTTCCTTTTCAGGGTTGACCTCCCAAGACCGGTGGATGATATTCCCGTCCACAGAGCATGGATCGAGACCCCGAGGGTTATCCTCCATACTATGGGGTCCACCGTAGATATGGTTGGTGACGATGTCAGTAGAAGATCGAACCCGCTGAATAGGTAAAGGACCGATTCCAGCAGACCGAAGGAAGAACCCGCGATAAGTCCTATGATCATCCCATCCTTGATCCTGTTCCTCTCCTTGGACATTTCGGGTCTGCTCTTCCATACGAGAAAGATGAGCATGTATATCATAGCAGAACACAACAGCTTTGCAGATTCCTCTATCGGGCCAGCGGACATCAGAGATAGCACCAGTGCAATGCCGCCTTGTGCGGAGAGTATCAATGAAACGATCACCATGAAGATCATCTCGAAGACGATCGATATGCCTGCCGAAAGTAGAGACGCTGCAATGATGAAAAGTGGTATCATGCCGATGGAGATATATCTCGCCGTTGCTCCCCAGCCCCTTAGGAAGATGGTCTGCGGGAACTGTTCACTGGAATATCTGAACAGCTTCATGAACACGAAACCCCACACCACAAAGGAAACCAGTGGCAGTATGACGGCGAGGGCCCCGAAAAGAATTCCAAGGATAACGCTCACTGTTCAACACCACCTTCTTCAGGCCTATGAGGAGCATGACCCCCATACACTCCGGTCCGGGTCCCGTATGGACCGTCTCGAGGGGCGCCCTGTGTTGTCTCCTTATATTCCGGAGTATTTGTCCCGGGATGTCTGTAACTTTCACCTCGGTGGATGTCCGGGCGGCTGCCGATCCGATATCCATGCGGATAATCCGATACCGGTGCAGGCGGATATCCGTATTCTGGTTCTCGATAAGGATAACCTTGATCATGTGCAGGCGGATATCCGTAGTTGAGCTCCTGATATTGCATGGGCCTGAACCGTGGATATCCGGGCTGCTGATAGGGTCTTGGAGAATAATAATCCGGCGGAAGGGGACCGGGAGGCCTTCTTGGAGCTATCCTTCTGTTCCTCTTGTACAAGGCCACCATCAGAAGTGTGAGACCGGTGATGCTCAAAGCCAGGAATATGATCAATACGGAGGGGATCCCGCAGCACATGAAGATCGACGCTGGGGACCTAGAATATATTGATATCTCCATCCGGGAGAAGTCCCCCTCATCCAGGACGGTGATGACGAAGGTATATTCACCCGAGCTTTCCGCCTCGATCGTGAGCATCAGCGGGGTCGTGTACTCGTCAGATCCCATGACGACACCATCCGGACCCTGGACCTCGAGCGAGAACTCCACCTCTTCTTCCTCGGTCATCACTGAAAGCATTATTGTTGAGAAACGGTCCACCTTCAGGTTGGATTCCCACCTCCCCGGGGCCACATTCTCGAAATCCTCTTCCCCGATGCCTTCAAGGATCCCGACCAGAAAGAACGATACGAACATGATGATGAGAATGAGCAGTACACCAATTGACGACCAGACCAGTACTGCACCGGTCTTTCCGAGTGTTTCTCCCTTTTCTCTTCCTCCATTGTCCATGATGACCACAGGAGAAACATTGTTATCTATTTTATTGATAACGGTGAAATGTCCGTGACCGAGGAGTTGGACCCAAGGACCATCACATATGCCAGAAAGAAAGAACAATGGACCGATCGAACGCGGCACCCCTTAATACGAACAGGTGGTCATACCGTTCATGGAAGAGAAAAAGAATATGATGCAAACGATTAAGTAATATTTTCATGTATGTACATATGTCCCTAATATGATATAGGATAACGGGAGGTTCATTCGGGTCCGCTCGTTATCGGTGGTGTCCTCCATGAACCCACTTGCCGTAACCAAACTACTAAGCGATGAATACACCATCAAGATCCTCACCGCTACCTTCAAGATGCCCAGGTCCGCCAACTATCTTAGTATTAAGTTCGATATCCCCATCGCGGCCTGTTACAGGAGAATACGTGAACTGGAAAGGATGGACCTCCTGAACCTAACAGAAAAGATACTCACACCACGCGGGAAGAGGGTGAGCCTCTACCAATCAAATCTGAAATGCGCCTACCTTACCTTCGAGAACGGCAAACTGAAGGCCTTTCTTGAGCTTTCGGGCCATAAGGACGGTGGAGAGGAAGAGACCTGGAACATCATACAGAACTGATGGTATCCTTTCGATCTTCGGTCCCCTGTCAATTCAATTAAAATAAGGAAATGCCATACACGGCACATCAAGGGGAACGGCACTATGAATATCAGTATCGGATCGGACCATGGAGGATATCATCTGAAGGAGGAACTGAGATCGAGATTGGAAGAGGATGGATACGATGTCACCGACAAGGGATCGTTCGATGAGCGTTCCGTAGACTATCCGGACATCGCCATGGACCTTGCACTTGATATATCATCGGGCAGTAGCGATCTGGGAATCCTGGTCTGCGGAACCGGGATAGGTATGTCAAACGCGGTATCGAGGATGGATGGGATGATTGCCGCACTCTGCACCAATGAATATATGGCAAGGATGTCCAGGTTGCATAATGCTGCCAATGTTCTATGTCTCGGAGGCAGAGTGATTGGAGACGAACTCGCCTGGGCCATTACCAAGGAGTTCCTGAGCACTTCCCCTTTGACGGATGAAAGATATGTCAGGAGAAGGAAGAAGGTCTCCCGTGCTCCATCGGTGGAGGTTTGAAGATGCAGGCCATTTGGACCGAGAAATACCGACCCTACAAACTGGACGAGGTTGTGGGGCAGAAAGAGATCATCAACAGATTGATAGCCATAGTATCATCGGGCAACATCCCCCATTTCCTCTTCACCGGTCCGGCCGGGACAGGTAAGACCACCTGCGCCCTGGCGCTTGCCAGACAGATGTTCGGAGAGGAGAACTGGAAGAACAATTTCCAGGAGCTCAACGCATCCGATGAGAGAGGGATCCAGATCGTCAGGACCAAGATAAAGTCCTTTGCAAGGGCTGCTCCCCTGGGCGGTGCGGATTTCAAGATAATATTCCTCGATGAGGCGGACTCCCTTACATCGGACGCACAAGCGGCCCTGAGGAGGACAATGGAGAAATATTCATCCACCTGCAGGTTCATACTTTCATGCAACTATTCCTCCAGGATCATCCCGCCCATCCAGTCCAGGTGTTCTGTGATGAGGTTCTCCCCGCTGAACAGGGGAGAGATAAGGGATTACATAAAGAGGATCGAGGAAGGGGAGGGGATCGAGATGACGGAGGATGGCTTCGAGACACTGCTCTATGTTTCCGAGGGGGACCTGAGAAAAGCGGTCAACATCCTTCAGGTAGCAGCTTCGTTCTCCAAGACCATCGATTCGGAGAATCTCTTCACAAGCTCTTCTCTGGCAAGGCCCGAGGAGATAGGAGAGCTCATCACCTTCGCATTGAAGGGCAGGTTCAAGACAGCAAGGGAAAAGCTCGAAGACCTTCTCACGGAGGGAGGACTTGCCGGAGAGGATGTGCTCAGCCAGATGCACAGGGAACTGTTCAATATAAGCATGGAGGACGGTCTTCGGGTCAAGATCCTTGATCAGATAGGAGAAGCCGATTTCAGATTGGTTGAAGGGGCCGACGAGAGGATACAGCTGGAAGCCCTTCTTGCCAGGATACAGCTGCTGGGAGCAGGTATATGAGTTGCGAGGATCAATCCCTTGTTAACAGGTCCAGATCCAGTTCCAACCTGTCATCGACCTCCTTGAACCCATTATCCTTGTAGAAATCCTTTGAATGTTCGGGTCCCGCAGGAAGTCTGGTCATCAGCTTTTTCAGCCCTCTATACGAAACGAACTTCTCGATCTCCTGTATTGCTTCCCTGTCGTGACCCTTCCCTCTGTGGTCCCTGAATATGCTCATATCCTCCAGTTCCGCTGTTCCATGTTCCTTCAGTGAAATGGCAGCAAAACCTATTTTGTTATGTTCCTTGACGAACCACAGAAGATAATTGTTATTGGTATCGTTCCAGAACTTGGAAAGATGGTCCTCCTTTTCGATGCCCTTCAAATGATCTCCCATTTTGCTCAGTAGCTCCATCCTGTAGGACATGTAGAGGGATAGGAACTCCTTCTTCTCGTTCGCGGAGACCAGGTTCAAACGGAAACTGTCGGTCTGATCCATCACCATCTTGGCACCTCGTTCATACATTTCGGTGTCATCGATTTAAATCTTTACATTCGATTATCAACCGGAGAAGATCCGTCCCTGCAAGCCTGACGATCCATTCACCGGATATATATCAGGACAACGTGAAAACCTTAAATGAATGGATGGTTCTGATGAAGGATGCCAAGCAATGCAGTGGCTTCAGGAGAAAAGGTAGATGAGCATTCAATTGGAGAGTTCTGAGATGATCTCCCTTACCGCCACTTCGAGGGCCTGCTTCGAATTATGCTTGTATTCCCACCCGGTGGAGAGTATCTTGCTGACATCCAGTGACATGAACTTGACATCGCCCTTCCACCCCGCCCCTTTGTGGCCGCCGGTATAGACATGATCCACATC
>JAWOCK010000104.1:0-8128 GCA_046483845.1 Thermoplasmatota archaeon
GCGGTCGTTTACTCTTTGGTTTCAATGCTTCGATTCCATTATCTTTTACTTCCTTGATCCATCTGTATATTGTGGCTCTGCTTTTGCCCATGAATTCTGCGATTGATTCGACTTTCATTTCTTTCTTGATATATCGTTTGACAGCCCATTTCTTTTGGGCGAATGTAGGTTTCTGATCAAGGAGCTGTCTCCTTTTACTTTTGTATGCTTTCCTATCACTTTGCTTATATGTCTTGAGCACCGTGTACCCTTCGTGGCCTGGTGTTTTCATGTTTTTCACCAACTACACGAAAATGCCTCGCCACACTCTTTTTTTTCGGTTCATCCGATAGATGACTCGCTGAAGCACAATCCGTCAGCGATGAGCTTGTCGCAGTTGTCTTGTGATAAAACACCAGCCCGGAGGGATGGGATACCTTTATATAACCCAACAATATAGTAAAGGTCATCGGTAGAAAAATGGACACTAAAGGAAAGTTATATCGGGCATTTTCTTCAATTTGTTCTCACGGTTAACATCGGGTGGTACTTTCTATGTCAGATGATGATAAGACCCTGGATATCTTCGAACTGCTCCCGAACATGGTAAAGCTTCAAAATAGCAGCATAGTGGTCAAGTACGGGGGCAACGCCATGGTGAACGAGGAGGCCCAGAGGAACGTGGTCAAGGATCTGGTCCTGCTGCATCTGATGGGCATAAAGCCCTTGGTCGTACACGGCGGGGGACCCGCAATATCGGAGCATATGAACAGGGTGGGCCTGGAGACCGAGTTCGTGGAGGGGCAGAGGAAGACGGACGAGGACACCCTCGAGATCGTGGAGATGGTCCTGTGCGGGAAGGTCAACAACCAGATCGTGAAGATGATAAACTCCACCGGCTCCAAGGCCGTCGGCCTCTCCGGCAAGGACGGAAGGTTGATAACCGCCAGGAAACATCTCAGGTCGGTTATGAAAGAAGGAGAGATATCCACCGTGGACCTCGGTCATGTGGGCATGGTCGAGAGCATTGATGATGGCATATTGAGAACGCTGTTGGACTCCAATTACATACCGGTCATAGCTCCCATAGGAATAGGTCTGGACGGCATGGACTACAATATAAACGCAGACGTGCTGGCCGGGGAGATCGCCTCCGCGGTCAATGCCGACAAGCTGATCTACCTCACCGATGTTGATGGTATATTGAAGGACCCGGAGGACCCCTCATCCCTGATGGAGTACATGAACGTCATGGAAGCGAAGGGGTACATCAACAATATCATAACCGGGGGGATGATCCCCAAGGTGGAATCCTCGATCCGGGCCCTGGAGAACGGGGTGGGGTCCGCCTATATCCTGAACGGCATGAAGAAACATTCCATACTTTACGAACTCCTCTCCGAGAGGATAGAAGGAACAATGATACAACCGGACCTATAAGGTATTGATAATATGTATGACATAGAGTTGATCAAGGAATTGGATGAAAGGTACCATTTCAAGACCTACAAGAGGGCTGGGATCCTTCTCGTGGAGGGAAATGGAAGCAGGGTTTGGGATTCGGAAGGCAGGGAGTACATAGATCTGCTGGCCGGGATCGCCGTTAACGGACTGGGGCACTGTCATCCCAAGGTGGTCAGCGCCATCAGGGACCAGTCATCAAAGCTGATGCACTGCTCCAATATCTATTATATCGGCCCCCAGGCACTTCTGGCTCAGGCACTCATCGAGAACTGTGACATGGATCGTATATTCTTCGGCAACTCCGGAACAGAAGCGGTGGAGGGTGCAATTAAGCTCGCCAGGAAATGGGCTTCCAACAACAGACCCGGTGGAAAGATAATAACGGTGGAAGGCTCGTTCCACGGAAGGAGCCTGGCAGCGATAACGGCCACAGGACAGGAGAAGTACAGGAAAGGTTTCGATCCTCTTCCCGAAGGGTTCGAGATAGTTCCCTTCAACGATCTGCAGGCGGTGAAGGATGCCGTGGATGAAAAGACCTGTGCTGTCATGGTGGAGCCGGTTCAGGGGGAGGGAGGCATACGGGTCGCTGACCCCGAATACCTGAAGGGACTCAGAGAGCTCTGCGACGAGGAGGGCATACTGCTCATATTCGACGAGATACAGTGCGGAATGGGCAGGACGGGTCATTTCTTCGCCTATCAGGGTTACGGCGTTGTTCCGGACATCATCACCATAGCGAAGGCTCTGGGAGCAGGCTTCCCCATCGGAGCGCTCCTTGCCAAGGAGGAGGTGGCCGATAACTTCGGGCCAGGTGACCACGGAACGACCTTCGGCGGGAATCCTCTGGCGTGTGCGGCTGCACTTGCCTCCATCTCCACCATCCTGGAAGAGGAGCTTCCGGACAGGAGCAAGAGGATGGGATACATGGCAAGGGAACTACTGAGGGAGAGGACAAAAGGCCACCCCTGGGTCCTGGAGATCAGGGGAAGGGGACTTATGATCGGCATTGAGCTCAAGAAAAAGGGAAAGGAGATAGTGAACGAGATGATGGAGAAAGGAGTGCTTGCAAACTGCACCGCGGGAAATGTCATAAGGTTCGTTCCTCCCCTTAACATACCCGAAAAGGACCTGAAGAAGGGTATTGATGTATTCGTACAATGCTTGAAGGAGGCATCATCCGATGATGAGCAGAGCTAAGGCAGGCATAGTGGGAGCGTCCGGTTACACCGGGTCAGAGCTTTTGAGGATAACCAGTGGGCATCCGAGGATCCAGGTGGAAGCTGTTACCTCCGAGAGCAACAAAGGGAAACCCCTCACCGATGTGTTTCCTCATCTGGACCATATAGTGGACGGCAGCTTTTGCTCATTGGATGAGCTGGACCTCACTGACCTGGACGTACTGTTCCTCGCTCTCCCCCACACCGTTTCCATGAACTACGTCAAGGAGATATGGGGGGAAGATGTGAGGATCGTTGACCTCTCCGGCGATTTCCGGATATCCTCATCGGACATCTACGAGAGCTGGTACAAGGCAAAGCATTCCTGCCCGGAACTCATAGAGCACGCAGTATTCGGTCTGCCGGAACTCTTCAGGGATGCTATCAAGGGATCCAGGTTCGTTTCCAATCCGGGCTGCTATCCCACCTCGGCGATACTACCCCTTGCACCGCTCTTGAGGGACAGATTGATCGAACCCGACGACATCATAGTGGATTCGAAATCGGGGGTCACCGGAGCCGGAGCAAAGGCGAACCAGGGAACACATTTTCCCACACTCAACGATTCGTTCAAGGCCTACAAGCTCGGCGTTCACCGCCATACACCTGAGATGGAGGAGACCCTTTCTATCTTCTCGGACCAAAAGGTCGACCTGCAGTTCACCCCCCACCTGCTCCCGATCAACAGGGGGATACTCTCTACCTGCTATACAAGGACCCGGAACGGGGTCGTGGAGCAGGACCTGATGGATTCCATGAGGTCGCTCTACGGGGACGAGAAGTTCATCAGACTGAAGGATGCCCCGCCCTCCACAAGAGAGGTCAGGGGCTCCAACTTCTGCGACATACACCTCCACCACGACGAGAGGACCGGCAGGACGCTGATAGTCTCGGCCATCGACAATCTGGTGAAAGGTGCGTCCGGACAGGCCGTTCAGAACATGAACCTCATGATGGGATACAGGGAAGAGGACGGTTTGATGATGCCGTCCCTGGTACCTTGAGGAGAGGGTAGAATGGACAGGAAAATGGACAATCGTAACATCACCGACGTAAGGGGAATAAGAGCAAGGGGAGCCCATATCGGGATCAAATCCAAACGCAGGGACCTTGCCCTCATAGTTTCCGATGTACCGGGGTCGGCCGCGGGGCTGTATACAAGGAACAAGATAGTTGCCTACCCCGTGAAGCTCACCGAGAAGAACCTCAAGGACGGAAAAGCACAGGCCATAGTGGTTACCTCCGGTAACGCCAATGCGTGCAACGGACCCCAGGGAAAGAAGGCATCCACAACTGTTATCAAGACCCTTGCCGAGGAGCTCGGCATAGACCGGAAGGATGTCATATTCGGTACCACCGGAGTGATTGGGGAGCCCTATCCCACCGATAAAGTGGTGGATGGTATCAAAAAGAACGTTAAATATCTCGACAACAAAAGAATGAGCGGGATCATGGTGGCCAATGCCATCATGACCACCGACACCTTCCAGAAGGAGGGGTTCTTTGATTTCAAAATTGGCGGAAAGACCGTTAACATGGCCGGGATCGCCAAGGGGGCGGGCATGATACACCCCGACATGGCCACCATGTTGGCGTTCATCGTATCCGATGCGGATATAGACCCGGGGCTTCTCGACGAGGCCCTGATGTACTCCGTGGAGAGGACCTTCAATATGATAACCGTGGACGGCGACACCTCCACCAATGACATGGTGGTGGTGCTCTCCAACGGCCTGGCAGGCAATCCCAGGATCACGGAAAAAGGGCACGATTATCATGAGTTCAGGAAGAACCTGACCTATCTCTGCGAGCATCTGGCCAAGGCCATCGTCTCCGACGGAGAAGGTGCAACCAAGTTCATCGAGTACCGGGTCATGAACGCAAGGAACGAAAGCGATGCCAAGAAGGTGGTGAGGACGGTTTCGGATTCCAACCTGGTGAAGACCGCCATCTTCGGGAGGGATCCAAACTGGGGCCGGATCATTGCAGCCGTCGGTCGTTCAAAAGCCGAGATCGACCCCGAGAAGATAGACATATTCATAGGTTCCAAGAAGTTCATCCAGGTGGCCAAGAAAGGGTCCTACCACGAGTTCGACAAGACAAAGCTCAAGAAGATGTTGAGGTCCAGCCGCATCAAGATATTCATAGATCTCCACCAGGGGGGGGCGGAGGCAGTTGGGTGGGGGACAGATTTTTCCTATGAGTACGTCAGGATCAATGCAGAATACACGTCATGACCCCGGGAAAGCTTTCCCCGGTGATCATGGTATGGTTATGGTGGTCAGGGAACCATCATCCTTGTTGTCGACATGGATATCCAGACCGAGCGTCTCTGCTATGCTCATTATGAGTGAGAAACCGCTTCCTATCCTGTTCTCATCAGCTGAGATCCCGTTGCCCCTGAGATGTTTCACGTGTTCTATTATGGTATCCGGATAACCGGGTCCGTTATCCTTTATACTCACCACAATGCCACTTTCTTTTTGTTGGACGTCTATATCGATGATGATCCTCTCCTTGTCGTTATGGACCAGTGAATTATGGAGCACGTTGAAAAGAAGTTCCCGCAACAGCTCTGATACTTCGGGATCGGCATTATCGTCTGCATGGACGGATATCTCCATCATCCTGATATGGATCGATCTCAAATGGTCCACCACACTATTGATCATATCCAGAAGTCCATTCTTCTCCCATTTTTCATCCTTCGATGATAGAGCACTCAGGACCTTCACGTTCCGGACCAGCCTTTCGGATTGATGGAGGGAGTTCAGGGCATTCCTGAGGTAGCCACGGGTATTCTCTGAGCAGGTCATCAGAGCAATCTGGACGTTCCCTTTCAATCCCTGGTGTATGTTCCCTATGTCATGGGTCAGGAGATCGATGTAGAACCTCGAGAGGTCCTTTTCATACCTTAAGGAATCTTCATATTCCTTGCTTAAGGTATTGTCGATGACCGTACCTCTGATCCCTGTTGGTTCCCCATCCTCAGATATTATCGAAATATTGACCGTAACTGGAAATGTGGAGCCATCACTCCTCAACGCCGTATATTCCGCAGGTTGTATCTCCCTCCCCTCCAGCTTCGACCTCAGGTTCTCCCTGGCTCTATCCCGATCGTCCGGATGGATCAGCTGCAGGTAATTCTTCCCCTTGATCAGATCGATCCTGGAATAGCCGAACTTTGAAAACGCTATCTGGTTCGCATATACCAGATTTCCCTCCAGGTCCAATTCGAACAGTGCTTCGGGCATGAGTTCCGCGAGGTCCCTGAACCTCCTTTCGCTCTCCGTCAATGCATTCTCTATATCAAGAAGTTCGGTAAGGTCTATAAGGGATACGATCCTCCTGCCTTCCTCATCGAGCATCTTCACATGAAGCTGCATTATCCTGGAACTACCATCCCTGCACACCATCGAACACTTGTAGACGGAAGGTGTGTCCCCTCCTTCCAGGGTCCTGTTCTTCAGAAAACCCTCCACCCTTTTCACATCCTTGCCTGAGACGATCTCCAGTGCGTTCATCCTGCCCTCTATCTCCTTCTTTGAATAACCCGTTGTCCTCTCGAATGTCAGGTTGCATTTCGATATAGTGCCGTCAGGCTCGACCACGATGTTTGATACCGCATTGTACTTGAAGAACTGGAAGTAGACGGAATCGTCGGTACCGATCTCTGAATGAGAGGAAGATGAGCCAGAACCCTTCAAGTGCGTGCCCCCAACAGGATTTTAGTCTGCTGATCGTATAAAGAGATTATCATAAAAGATCCATCTTTCGATATCAACGATGATCGATTCCTTCGGTTCTTCGTCCAATCTGCTGACCGTCAAATGATCGTCCCACCTTCATCATCAAAGGTCTTGGTGTTGACGCCCTTGAGTTCCGGGATACTGCGGAGGTTGTGGCCTGACCTGCTTCCTTCTCCTGACCAGAAGCACCGTAATGAACAACACGATCAACAGCAGCAACACGGGAAGGATGAGCAAGACCAGAAGTAAAACATCCAAACCTTTCTCCTGTTTCATCTCCTGAACATCCTCTTCGCCGGTATCGTTCACCACCACCATTTCCCTGCCACTAAGGGTGACGAAGATTACCTCCTGATTTCCGACCAGGTCCGCGGCCTTGATCTCGAAGGTGTAGTTACCGGGCTCCAGCCTTGAGGTATCCCATGCCAAACTGTAGAAACCGTTCACGATATCCTCCGTCAGGTTCCAGACCTCACCATCCATGGATATTGTCAAAGATGCTATGTTCCATCTATCCGAAACGGTCCCGTTCAGGTAAACGGTGTCCCCGATGAAGAACTCCTCCATGTCGCTGTTGTAGGTGAATATGGAGGGGGCCTCATCGTCTATGTGAAAGGTGCCTTCTTTCCGGGTCCTGAGACCTGCAATGTCCGTAGCCTCCACGAAATATTCGTACCTCCCGGAATTCAGTGGTGACAGATCGATCGCCATCTCCCACTGGTCGTCAAGGTTCAGGGTGCCTTCACTGATCACCGAACCGTCGAAGACCATGCGGACATCCGACAGCTCGTACGCGTCCCAGGCCGACGCCCTTACCAGGAGTCTGCCTTCCGGGGCGTATACCATATCGGGTTCGGGGGTGATGATATCGAGTTCGGGCGGTGTGCCATCCAGGATGATGGTGATCCGGGAGAAGTTCGTGTTCCCCTCCTGATCCTCTGCCCTGACCTCTATAACATGTTCTCCCTCGGTCATGGTAAACGTATCGATCCCATGGATCCAGCTGCCGTCCCTTCCAGGAGGGGAGATGCTGCCGATCTCCTCGCCGTCGCCGAAGCATGAAAGAAAACGGAGCTGAACATTATCCCTCGCCTGACCTTTCAGGAACACCTTGTCACCGGACCTGAACACTGAATTGTTTTCGGGAGAGAGGATGGACACTTCCGGCTTTTTGCTCTCGGTCAGATAAAAGGATACGGTCTGCTCCATCTCATGTCCCGCGGGATCCTCTGCCACCACCAGTATATCATGTTCTCCGACACTGAGAGGCAGGGTATCAACGGTCCGGGTCCAGTTCCCGTCAGCGATGGAAAAGGTGATGTCCTGAACCGGTCCGTCGTCCAGGGTCAGGGTCAGCCTTTCGATGGAATAGTCATCAATGCAGCTTCCCGAGATCTCCATGGCTCTCCCCTGAACGATGATCTCATCCGGGGAAGGAGAGCATATGGATATCTCGGGCGGGATATTATCTTGGACCACGATGGATATGGTGTCGGTCACCTGTTTGCTCTCTTCCGTGATCGCCTTCACCTCTATACTGTGTTCACCGACCTCCAAAGGGGACGTATCCAGCTCGAATGAGAACCCGGACCAGTCACCCGAGCTGTCCGATGCCTCGGTCCATTCTCCGTCATCGACCCTCCACCGGACCGTGTCCAATCCGAAGTTGGAAAAGGCAGAACCGGTGAACTCAGCCTTCTCCGTATGGGTGATCCTGAG
>JAWOCK010000034.1:0-17883 GCA_046483845.1 Thermoplasmatota archaeon
CCCTGAGGTCTTGGAGCAGTCTGTGTGTCGTCCTTGCCTTTAGCACCCTCCCGTACCTCCTGTCAAGTGTGACAAGGGAGAACTTCTCCCCGCTGGACCTTATCTCGTCCTTTATCCGCTCTTTTTCTTTCTTCAACCCCTCTTCGTCCAGGGATGCCAGTCTCTCGACGTCCTCCGGAAGGGGTGTCCTCCCCAGAAGGTGCAGCCTCAACTTAGCCTTGTGTGCCATTTCCCTAACTATCTCTGCGGTTATACCGGCACCGCCTCCGGAGACCAGTATCTTCATACCGTCTTCCAGGTCCAGTACCTTGGGTGAAGGAGGTTCTATGATCCTGAGGACCGGTCTGTACCTACTCTGCCCATCCCAGCCCACTTCCAGCAGTTCGTGGCCCGCATCGATCTCCTTTGCCAGCTGGGAGAGTGCGTCCTGAATGGACATTTCAGGGGGCACGTCCAATACCAGACCATTGGTATTTCCGTATTCGCGGACCACGGCCTTGGTGTATCCGTCGACGGCTCCGTTGAAGGGGTTAGTTGATGAGGCCAGACCGAATCTGCCCCCCATCCTGACGATGCTGGCGAAGAAGCCGCCCTCCTTGAAGACATTATTCAGATCCTTGGTCAATTTGAAAAGGGGCTTGACACTCAGGTCCCCAGCCCTTCTCCAATCGTCGGGGTCCGAGGTCTCCTCCAATTCGAAGGGATAGAGGTTTATGACACCTTTCACCCCGTCAAGTTCCGGTTTGCCATCCATTATTTCCTCGGGGGACGCCATGAGGACCTCTGCTTTCAGTATGTCCTGTACTGCCTGGGCTCCTTCTTCTCCACCACCCATGACGACCACCTTCATGCCTTCCAGGACCGAACGGTCCGGGTCCGGGAGCTGTTCCATCTCCCTGGTCTCCAGAACCCATCGGTTCACCCTCTTCTTGAGCTGGTCCATATCCATGGTCTTCTGTACTTCAGGCTCTTCTTCGGGAGGGGCGTTCAGGCCTTCGGTTAGACCTGCCACGTAATCGACCAGGTGTCTCATGGTCGGGAAGTCGGAAAGGTTGATGGAATCGTCCTTGGGCAGGTTGAAATCCTCACGTGCCATTGCAAAGAGCTCCACCTGTTTCACGGTGTCGATGCCAAGGTCCGCTTCCAGATCGAGGTCCATCTCCAGCATGTCCTTTGGATATCCGGTCTTTTCCGCGACAATCTCTATCACCTTTTCCTTGACCATATCCCAGTGGCCCCCGCTGTCCTCCGCAGCCGTTTCCGGTTCTTCGGCGGGGGTCTTTTCCTCGCTTTCCTCCGGTGGTGGTGCCTGTTCTTCTTCGGGCAGATCTTCCTTTGGCTTCTCATCGTCGGATCTTCGCTCTTGTTCAGACGGGACCTTCTCTTTTTCCCCTTCGGTTAGACCTGCCACGTAATCGACCAGGTGTCTCATGGTCGGGAAGTCGGAAAGGTTGATGGAGTCGTCCTTGGGCAGGTTGAAATCCTCACGTGCCATTGCAAAGAGCTCCACCTGTTTCACGGTGTCGATGCCAAGGTCCGCTTCCAGATCGAGGTCCATCTCCAGCATGTCCTTTGGATATCCAGTCTTTTCCGCGACAATCTCTATCACCTTGTCCTTGACCATATCCCAGTGGCCCCTGCCGTCCTCCGCAGCCGTTTCCGGTTCTTGGGCGGGGGTCTTTTCCTCACTTTCCTCCGGTGGTGGTGCCTGTTCTTCTTCAGGCGGGTTTTCCTTCTTCACTCCTTCATCCTCAAGGCCGGAAAGGCCGACAACATAGTCGACGATCTTCCTCAGTGTATTGAAATCGGAAAGGTTTATGGAATCGTCCTTGGGCAGGTTGAAATCCTCCCGGGCGGCGGCAAAGAGCTCCACCTGTTTCACGGTGTCGATGCCAAGGTCCGCCTCCAGATCGAGGTCCATCTCCAGCATATCCGCGGGATATCCGGTCTTTTCCGCGACAATCTCTAACACCTTTTCCTTGACCATTTCCCATTTATCCCCGGTCTGCGGCTCCTCATTTTCTTCTTTCTTCTCCTCCGTCTCGGTCGACAGCACCGTTCCTTCACCCTTCACCTCCACCACGTAATCGATGATCTTTCTCAGGTTGTTGAAATCGGAAAGGTTTATGGAATCGTCCTTGGGCAGGTCGAAATCCTCCCGGGCGGCGGCAAAGAGCTCCACCTGCTTCACGGTATCTATTCCCAGGTCGGATTCCAGGTCCAGATCGATCTCCAGCATATCCGCGGGATATCCGGTCTTCTCGGCCACAGTCTCGATCACCTTGTCCTTCACCGTCTCCCAGAGGTCCGTTTCCTCCTTCTCTTTCGAGGTCTCCTTGGCGGAGGACTTCTTGGCCTCTATCTTCTCCACTATGTATTTTATTACGTGTCTGAGGGTGGGATAGTCCCTGAGGTTCACCCCCTCGTCCTTGGGCAGGTCGAAATGGATTCTTGCTGCGCCGAACAGCTCGACCTGCTTCACCGTGTCTATTCCCAGGTCCGCTTCCAGCTTGGCATCTATGTCAATGGAATCCACCGGGAGCCCCATCTTCGCCGCAAAGACCCTCACCACCTCGTCCTTGATACTTCGGAAGGTATCCTCCTCTATCCCCGTCTGTCCCTTTTTCTCGTAACAGATCTTGGAAGATTCCCGGAGTACAGCCCTGTGAGGTATCAGTTTGTCCCTGCCGTTATCCTTGAGCCTAAGTATGTTGTTCTCTATTTCCAGCTCCACGGGTTCCGTTGTTGCGATGGATCTCAACCATTTATCATACCTCTCCTTGTTGGCATATCTGCCCTTATAGTTCCCTCTCCTGAGAAGCAAGAAAGCCAGCTGGGATCCGAATCCCGCTGCGAGCCTCAACCCGTAGTGTCTGTTATGGGTCCCGCCCCTGGAAAGCTGCATGTCCCTGAACTGCTCATCCAGATGTTCCGGGGTCAGATTGGCTATGGGTATCTGCAATCCCTTCTCCAGACATCTTACCAGCACCGGGTCCTCGATACATGCGGCAAAGGCATGTCCGGTATATCCCTTGGTGTTCAGGACAATGATATCCTTGAAGCTGTCGCCAAAGGTCCTTCTAAGTGATTCCACCTCTGCCGAGGACGACCCGCCCCTGGCCGGTGTATAGGTCTCGTGGGACATGAACAGCATATCGGAGGTGATCTCTTTCCTCTCGAAACCGTGTTCCCTCTCCATCTTGTAAATGAACCTTTCCATTGACCTTGCTATATGGGCAACGTCCAACCTGGAACCGTGGAACGCCGAATTCCCTATATGTGAGCCGAGGACCTCTACCAGCGGCTCCATTCCTCTTCTCTTGGGTTCCTCCTCTGCCTCGACTATGAGGGCGGCAGACCCTGACCCGATTATCATTCCTTTCCTTCTCTCATCGAAGGGAAGAGCTGCCTGGGTTACCTCCTTCTCGTTGGTCAGTGCCCCCAGAGATAGAAGTGATGAGCCCAGCCATTCCATGCTATGTTCCGAAGAGGGATCATCGGCTCCCACGACAATGACCCTCTTGCATCTACCCGCTTGTATCCAATCCTGTGCCACACCGACCGCTATGGTGGAAGAGGCGCAGGCGGAGTTCATCTGGATGTTGGGTCCCTTGGCCTTGATGTATTGGGCCAGTTGGGAGTGCCCCATTGCAAGCATTTTGAACATGTAGTTCCTCGGGAAACGATATTCGGAGGCCTCCATGGGATTCCTCTCGGACCATTCCTTCAACCCTGTCTCCAGCTCCGTCCCCTTCGCCTTCTCCCGGATGAGGTCAAAAAGCCTTTTTCTCTCTTCGATCAAAGCATTATCTATCTTGCTCTGGCAGAACCTTTCCATGTCCGAATACAGATTATCATATCCGGGGAAGGCAGATGCGAAGATGATACCCGTGTCCTCCTGCAGCTCGATGGGGAGCTCCCATTCCTCCGGTAGGAACGAACCGGTGGATGTCTGCGAGTATCTGCGGACCAGGGGAATTCCTGCATCCTTCAATGCAAGAAGGGCGGAGGCCATGGCGAGCTTCGAGGTGATGTCGAGGGATTCGATCAGATTCTCTGGTACACCGAACTCCTCATGCAGGTCGAGATCCCCCAGCATCCCTGCCAGCCTGGCAACCTTGGACGCATCGTCCAGTTTGATGAGTTCCGCGGAGCCGTCGGGTTTCTTGTCCAGCCTCAATATGTTCTTTTCCAGGAACTTCTCGGTGAAACGGTCCGGTATGCTCTCTATCAGGTTCCGACCCTCGACAAGCAGATCCAGGTTATCCTCGGAGAACACTTTCTTGAACTTCCCCGGCAGGCCGAACGCCGCACCCGATATCACCACATTCACTCCTTTCCTGGAGGGAGGTGTTGCCCCTGTACCGGACAGATCAACATCCATTCTTTCCTGCTCTTTTTCAGCTGTCTCCTTGGGAACCGAATCGTAGACCTCCATCAGGAACCTGTCTATTGCTTCCCTGTTCTCGGAGAGGAACTGCTGGAAATCCGAAGACACCCCACCTTTCCCGGTTTCGACAGGTCCAACATCTTCTGCAGAAGGCTCCGGGGAAGCGGGAGGTTTAGCCTCCTCTGCCGGGCCACCGAAAGCGTAGATGAACGAGGAGTTGTAGAAATCCTCGTCATCCTTTTCAGGGAGCTTCAGGTCGAAACCAAGGGACCAGAGGGAAGCCACCATCTCGTTGAAGGTCACCATCCCCCCTTTCTTGGGATGGTTAGAGGTGATCGGGAACACCTTCCCTTGCTTCACATCTTTCTCCATGATATTATAGGCGAACGACGAGAGAGCCCTCTTCGGTCCCACCTCGATGAAGGTCCTGCATCCGTCATCGTATGCCCTTTTGACCTGCTTTATCCATTCAACAGGTGATGCCACCTGCTCCTTCAGAAGGTCTAGGATACTCTCCTTTATCTCTTCCGGGCTCCCCTCTTTCGGATAGTAGTCCCCCGTTACGTTGGATAGAAGGGGAATGGCAGGCGTACCTATTTTCAGCTTTGACAGGTAGTCCCTCAGTATTCCCTTCACCGGGGCCACAACGGCCGAGTGGAAAGCGTGGGACACCGGTATCTGTACCGCATCGATACCCTTCTCCTTGAAGATCTCCAGGGCCTTTTCCACGGCTTCCGTTTCCCCGGCTATTACGGTCTGGACATAGCAGTTCTTGTTGGCCGGGATGACGTATCCGTCTATTGTGTCCAGTACCTCTTCCACCTGTTCGAGACCGGCCATGACGGAGGCCATCTTGCCGGGGTCATCGACCTTGAGGTCCCTCATCTCGCGGCCTCTTGCCGAAACAGCCTTCAATGCGTCGCCAAAATCCATCACCCCGGATGCTATAAGAGCCCCGTACTCGCCCAATGAATGACCCATTGCCAGGTCCGGCTCCACCCCGAGCTTTTTCAGTAGCTTGTACATGGAAGTATCAACGGTTAGCATGGAAGGCTGGTTGAACTCCGTCTGCCTGAGTGTCTCGGAAGCCTCTTCGTACTCGGGTGTCCTGGGATCCAGGTCCTTGAACACATATCTTGAAAGGGGCTCGGGGATCAGGTCCTCCATAACGGTGTCGGCCTCTTCGAAGGTATCACTGACTATCTTGAACTTTTCCTTCAGCTCCCTGAACATATTGATGTACTGGGACCCCTGGCCGGGGAACATGAAACATACCTTGCCGTGGTCCATTCTCTCCTTGTCCCCGACGAATATACCCTTTGCTGCAAGTGCCATCAGGGCCTTTTCGTTCATCCCCACCTTCTTCAACATCTCCACCTGTTTTTCGAGATGTTCGGGATCCTTGGCCGATATACCGAGCCTGTATCTTCCGTCGTAGGAGGGGAACTTGACCGCATCCCTCAGACGTCCTCCCGATGATACCAACTCCCTGGCGCTCTCCACGGCATCCTCTGCCTGGGCCATGAGGTCCATGGGATCGTTGGATGAGAAGAGGAACGCCTCGGCCTCGATATCGCCGTGCTCTTCCAGATATCTCTTCTTGTTCTTGTTGTCCACGTTTGCCCTTGCGGGAGGTATTTCCATGGGCTCGCCACCGGATGACCGCTCCTTCTTCTTTGCCTCCTTCCATGCACGATAGATATCCGGGTCGAACTCCTCAAGCACCATGTGGAAATTGGTCCCTCCGAAACCGAAGGCCGAAACGCCGCATCTTCTGGGGATATCGGGGGCTTTCCTTTTCCATTCCTCCATCTCCGTAACAACGTAGAAGGGGGAATTGTCCCAATCGAAGTAGTGATTGGGTTTGGAGAAGTTTATCTGAGGTGGCATCACCTTTTTCTGGATGGCAAGCAGTGCCTTTATCATCCCTGCTGCGCCGGCAGCCGCTTTCAGGTGTCCAATCTGGGATTTTATGGATGTGAGTCCTATGGAATTGGGAGGAAGTCCTCCGAAGACCTTCTGGAGTGTTGAGAGCTCCGCCACGTCCCCCACCGCGGTCGATGTCCCGTGTGCCTCAATGAACGATATGGTAGAGGGATCTATCCCGGCATCCTCGTAGGCGGCACGGAGGGACAGATGCTGACCTTCCGGATTGGGGGCGGTTATGCCCTTTGCCTTTCCGTCGCTCGAGGCGCCGATACCCTTTACAAGTCCGTATATTCTGTCCCCGTCGTTCACTGCATCATCGAGCCTCTTCAGGATCACCACTCCTGCACCTTCTCCCATGAGAAAACCGTTGGCACCGTCAGAGAACGGCCGGGACCCGTCCGGGGTGAGCGCCCCGATCTTGCAAAACTCCACGAAGCTCTGTGGTGTCATAACGGAATCCGTGCCGCCGGACACAGCGATATCCATCTGTCCCAGTATCAATCCGTTCCTGGCCGTATGTACTGCGGCAAGTGATGAGGCACATGCTGCATCGGTAATGAAGTTGGGGCCCTGGAAATTGAACATATGGGCGATCCTCCCCGAAGCGACGTTGGGAAGACATCCGGGCATGGAATCCTCGTTGATCTGGATTATCTTTGTATCCATGACCTTCTTGAGGTCCTCCTTGATCCTGTTCCTTGCATCCGCCGGCAGCTGGGTCCACTGATCCACTTCATCCATCCAGGAGTAGATCTCGTCCATGGATACCCTGACAGATCCCCAATCCCTGTTCTCTCCTCCTCCGGAATTGGACAGGATGACACCGACTCTGGTCCTGTCGATCTCCTTGTTCTCGAATATGCCGGCGTCCATCAATGCCTCCTTCGTCGCCTTCATCACGTACCTCTGGTAATAATCGATCTGCTCGAACATCTTGGGAGGCATCTTGAACTCCCTGAAGTCCATCTCCAGATCTGTGATGAATGCGCCGATCTTGGTGTAGCTCTTGTCGGGAGCCTTTCTGTCGGGATCGTAGTAATGCTTCCAGTCCCAGCGGTCCTCTGGTACCTCCCCGCAGGCATCAATTCCCTTCTCGATCGCGTTCCAGTAGTTCTCCGTTCCTATGCCCTTGGGAAAGACGGACCCCACTCCGATTACCGCAATGACATTGTCATAATAATCAGCAGGTACCGGTCTTTTCTCCACCGTGATCTCCTTCATTTCTCTCTCCTCTTTTTCTCTCTCGATCGTTCCTGTGAGCTCGGCCGACCCGGAGGGTTCGCCGAAAATGTCGCTCAGGGCTTCCTGAAGCCCCCCGTATCCTTCGAACTCCTTCGATAGGGACAGATCCTCTCCTGCCGGATAGATCACTTTTCCGTCACCGGATATGGAGGAGAGGAGCTTGTCCCTTATGGTGCTCCTCAGTGTTTTGTACACCACCTTGGGCTCCTCTCCGTTCTCCATCATTTCCGATTCCATTTCCTCCAGTTCCTTTCTGATCTCCTCCGATGCATGCAACCGGAATATCCTGCCAACACTTTCTCCGATACAAAAGGATGAGTCGGGTCCCGAAGAAGAAAGTAACTCCCGGATATTGTCGGGAAGACCCGACTCCTCCAACGTGAAGAGCTGGGAATCGAGGACAAGGCCGGAGATATCATCTCCCGGGGCCATCTTCATCATCTCGATCGTTGTCGCCCCTCTTGCGATCAAAGGCAGCTCGCCGCTTCCTTCCTTCACGGCCTCTATCAGTTCTCCTAGCGGCATGGTGGATATTCTGCCTCCCCCTTCGCTTCCCCTTGCGATGATGGCATCCGCTCCTGCCTCGGCCGATGGATCCGACTCCTCCGGGGTGCATATCTCCTGGAATACCTTGAGACCCATGGAATGGGCCGTCTCGTAGATCGTGGACCTCACCATGTCAGGAAGCGTTTCCTTCGGCGTGGTGACAAGCAACTTCAGGTTCTCGGGAAGCTCCCCGGTGATGAAGGTCTGGAGCTTTTCACCCATTGGATCCACCCTTATACCGAAGGGTAGACCTTCCTTCTGGAATCTCTCCACGGAGGACTTGATCGCATCAACGTTGAGATGTTCGAGGTCCAGTACTCCCAGAGCACCTTCCCTTGAAGCCTCCAGTGCCAGAGTGGGCTCCTTAAGTCCCGGAGGGTTGTAAATGATGATATCATAGGCTGTACCCAACATGTTCTTCAGAGATCCTTCATTATCTTCCACATTTTCGCTCATATGGATACACCTCGGCATGTCACTTCACTCAACGTTGAATGCCCATTTTCCCTTAACCTTATTTACTTAATAAAAATTATGTTTCAAAATGAAATGAAAAAATGCCATTTTTAACTCCCTGTCGAAGTATTCCATACATAAATGTGATTGGAATAAGCTACATTATATAACATATTTGTATCAATGAGTGAATTAACGGGAGGAAAGATACCTGGACATGAGTATTGCGGGTAAAAAGATACATACAGGACTGTTTACCCATGGACGAAAGTTAATGCTTATGAACTCCGTCGATGGTAGAAGTCAATTATAGTTGCAAAGGAATGGTTCTGTTGAAGGGGCAGACCTTGATGCAGATACCGCAACCGTCGTACCTGGCGAACTCGGGGGCGCATCTCATGGGGTCTATGGTATATTTGAGAATACCTCGCTCCATCCTCATCTCCGAAGGGATAGCATCACCCCTGCAGGCTTCCATGCAGAGATCGCAGTTTTGGCAAAACTCTTCCACACCGAAAGGTGAGGGGCCTTCATCCGGTAGCTCCAGGTCGGTGGTGATGGTGCCCAGTCTCAACCTGGGTCCGAACTCCGGTGTAACAAGTAGTCCATGTCTTCCGAACTCCCCCAGTCCGGCATGGTATGCCGCCAATGGATGCAGTATGGTGGGCGGGTCCTTCAGGAAGGTCCTTACCTGATGTCCCTGGGCGGGGTAGCCCAGATATCTGATGTATTCCGCAACCTTCAGGACCATCTGTCCGAGGACCCAGTAAGCCCTTAGGGCTTCCTTTCCCGCCGGTGGATCGGGTGCGGTTGCGATGGCAGAATGGTCCATGCGGAGCCCGAGTACGATGGCGAATCTTCCCTTTACATCAGCATCCTGGAAGGCCATCCCCTCCTTGACCCTGGTAAAACCGACAAGGTCCGCCCCGAGCGCTTCGGCGAAGGACCTTATGTTCTTACCTGCTTTCTCCGTTGTTTCGAATTCATGTTCCACACGGTTGACCGGCCCCTCCAGCTTGGGATATTGGTTCTCTTCCAGATCACGCACCCAGAACCTTTCTTCCGGGGAGCATTTCCTCTGCTCATCGAAGTTTTCAGCTATGTATTGGAATATACCTCTGTATTTCGGTCCTTCTTTCATATGGAACGGACGGGTATAGACGGAGCTGACGGTTAAAACTTGCTGAGGGCAATATTACAACGCCTTTACCTTAAATGATTAATAAAGGCAAGGATCTATGTCCGTACGGGTCTGGTGTTCGAATGAGAAGTTTTACGGTACTTGTTCTGATGCTCCTGCTGTTCATACCTATCCAGATGAACTCCAGCGGGTTCGACGAAAAGGACGATGACCCGAATGATAGCGGTGTGGCGGTTGAAAAGGTCCTGCTCGGGAGCTATCAAAGGGAGGTACTAATCGGCCCCGGGGATGACCATGTTGTGGAGGTGGACCCCCTGGATATGACATTCGACCCCGACGGGGAGGAAGCCATCGACCCGAAGGCGGAGAGCGCGCTTCATCTGGTCCCATCATGGCTCCGGACCGACCTGAAGCACAAGTTCGGACTGCTCTCCTCCGGGGATCAACGGATCTTCGCGGAGCTCATCACCGATGTTCCTGAGGAGAGATTCAGGGACGAGATCGCGTTCTGCATCGCACATTCAACGCCCCAGACCCTCACTGACGACGACTTCTTTCCGGACCTTATCACACACAATGCGGAGCTGATCTACGAACAGGATGCATACCTTGACCACGTCAGGATAGTAGAGAAAGAGGATCATACGACAGTCGCCTACAGGCAGACGGATGGGAGCGAGGTCGAGATCGATAAGGAGCTTTATTACTGG
This sequence comes from Thermoplasmatota archaeon, assembly GCA_046483845.1. GTDB lineage: Archaea > Thermoplasmatota > Penumbrarchaeia > Penumbrarchaeales > Penumbrarchaeaceae > JAYEPK01. Next base: position 10,415 of record JAWOCK010000034.1, read on the forward strand.
TTCGTGGTCCATCCGAAGCTCGGCGATGAGCTCCCCACCTACGTGGACCCGGAATACGACTACACGAACGATCCGCCCTTCAACAAAAATCATGGTACAGCTCCTCCAACGGGGAAGTTCTGGAGGGACTGGCTCTTCGTACACAGCAAGGAAGGACAGCCGCTTCTTAGGGATTCACTGGAGGGGAAAAACACCACCATTGATGCCATAAAGGCCATAAACGATTGGATATCAGGTTCCATGGAGTTCACATCTGACCAGGAGAGACCCGTACAGCCAGTAAGGATATATCAGAAGGGCTTCGGCAGATGCGGCGAGTACCAGGATATGAGGAGCGCCGCCGCCAGGACCGCTCTGATACCCGTGGTGGCGACCAGCAATCCGGCGGAGGACCACGTCTGGAACGAGTTCTGGGACCTCGAATGGTACCACTGGGACGGCATTATCGATGATCCCGGCATGTACGAGAGAGGGTGGGGAAAGACCTTATCATCCGTATGGAACTCCAGAGGGGACGGCTATACATGGCCGGTCACTTCTCGATACTCGGATGTATGCACCCTTGATATATCGGTGGTGGACAAGGCCGGCAGGCCCGTTGACGGTGCGGATGTGGAGATACTCACCGAGAACTTCTATCAACCCGAGGTGAAGACCACGTCCATATCGGGTACCACCGACCACAACGGGTCACTGGTACTCGAGGTCGGTGAGGGGAGGAACTACTGGGGAAGGGCCTCCACCACGGACCTCGGAAGCGATCCGGCGGAGGTCATGCAGCCGAAGGAGATAGTGATGGGGAGCGCCGAAGGGGAGAACTACGAGGTTGTCTTCCGGCTCCCCAGACAGCCCCATGATCCAATGGCCATCATAGGGAGCTCCCCGGGGTCCGATGTCGGCACCCTGGTGGTCGATATCCAATTCCAGGTGGAGGAGAACATCCTGCGCGGTTCGAGTCCCGTTGCCCCCGGAAGGTTCGACAGGAGGAATTCATCCGGGAACATCGATCTGTATTTTACTGATGGGACCGGGATCACAGCCTACCGTTCGGGAGGCCCGTTCAACACCTTCGAAATGCAGGAAAGGGTTGCCCGGGGGTCCGTTTCTTTGAACATATCAACCGATAGAAGCTGGGGTTTGATACTCTCCAACCTCTTCTCCCAGCATACCTCGAAGATAGTGAGTTTTAATATCTCCGTATCCGAACTCTACGGAATACGAATAGATTCCCCGGCCCAGGGGGAGGAGATCTTCATGGGCGACCATTACCAGGTGGAAGGCATCTATCTTTGTCCCGAGGAGGATCATGAACTGGAGATAAGGATAGGTGATGATGGACCCTGGGAGGATCTCATGTGCAACATTCAGACCCACGAAGGGAACCAGACGGTCAGGGTGGTGGAGTATTATTGGCATGTGGAAGTTGACAGACCGGGTCCCATGAGGGTCTGGATAAGGTTGACCTCCATGGACGGGGGCGTCATCACGGTGTTCAGGGAAGTCCGGATAGTGGATGGAGATAGGCCCCGGATAAGCGTGGACCAGGGCGAGCCCAAGGCCAGGGAGGGTGATGATATTGAGCTGTCCGGCCGGGTATCCGACAATGTCGGAGTTGTCTCGGTCTGGTACACCCTGGAAGGTTACGATGATAGAAATGATATAGAGTTAATGGACGACGGAATGTCCTGGAGGACCGAGGTCCCCACCACATCACTCGGCATCGGCCTCCACACCCTGACGATCCACGCAGAGGATCCTTCGGGGAACGTCGGGACAGCGGATATCGAGATAAAGGTATGCGACCGTGACCCGCCCGATATCAGGATAGATGAGCCTGAGGAGGGCTCCATTTTCATGAAGGGGGAGATCGTGACCGTTAAGGGCAGGATATACGAGAGGACGGTGGTGGAGCAGCTTTTCGTTTCCATCGGGGACTCCAGGACCATGGAGGTCACCGATGCACTTCTACCGGACGGGACCTTCAGCTATGACCTCTCCACCAACATCGGATCGCTTCAGGGGGGCAGGAACGTGATAAAGGTCAGGGCGGTTGATGACGGCAGCAACCTGGGAGAGGCCGAAAGGATTGTAATACTTGACACGGAAGCCCCCGAGATCGAACTGGGGGAGCTCTCTGACGGCATGGTGTGCCGGTCCATACCCGATCCGAGGATCTCCTTTTCCATCCGTGATGACATAGGTCCGGTAGAGGTGGAGATGGTCCCCAACGACGGTGATGCTCTGGATGTGACGAGATATCTCCAAGGGGATACGTTCAGTATGAAGCTCGATGTTGACGAATACCTCCACGAAGGATGGAACAGTATCCTCATAAGGGCGGTTGATCGGGCGGGATGGATCACCGAGGAAAGCTTCGATTGCTACATCGACGGCTCCCCGCCGGAGATGGAGATGACCGATGTGCCGGAATACGTTGTGATAGGGGGGCCGCGGGGTCCTTGTTAACCGCAACGATGACCTCGGAGCTCTTCATTCCCACCTGGTGCTGTATCTTGCCCGATATGCCGCAGGCGATATACAGCCTTGGCGATATCGTCTTTCCCGTCTGTCCGACCTGGTCAGACCTCGGCCTCCATCCGGAATCCACCGCCGCCCTGGATGCCCCCACCGGACCGCCCACCGCATCTGCGAACTCCTCCAGGATGGAGAAGCCCTCGGCGGACCCCATGGCGGAGCCCCCCGATATCACGATATCGGCATCCTCTATGTTCTTCTTCTGCTCGGAGGAGGTCCTGATTATCTCCAGTATCTTGACAGAAGCCGTCTTCTTGCTGATGGTGACCGGTACCTCCTCCACCTCCAGATCATCGCTGTCCTTCTCCACCGCCTTGAACACGTTGGGTCTCACGGTGGCCATCTGGGGCCTCACATCGGGAGATAATATATCCGCCATTATGTTCCCGCCGAAGGCGGGTCTTGACTGGACCAGCTGGCCGTCCCCCACGGAGACCTGTACAATCCGCCGTAAGCCCGACCCCCAGTGAAGCGGCCACCCTGGGGGCGAGGTCCCTGCCCACATTGGAGGCCGGGAAAAGGACGATGCTGGGTCTTTTCCTCCTTACAAGCCCCGAAAGGATGGGAGCATATGTCTCGGTGAGGTACTCGTCGAGTTCGGGAGAAGATGCTACTATTCACTCATCGTTGAACCATATGGGTCAACCAATTATCTTCGCTTTCTGTGCTTCCTGAGATTCGTGGCGATCTCGTTTCCCCAGTATGCCATGAAGAGAAGATAGAGCATGGACATGAACAGCAGAGCACTCAGAAGAGTTGTGGAGCTGATACCCAAGATAAAAAGGAATACGGAGGCTGCGGTTATCAGTATGGTGAAACCCACATTTCCTACGAACATGCATCTCAGGAACCTCTCAATATCTACGGACTCATCATCAGGAACCATGCCAAACCCCAATGTGGATATTGTTCATAACATATAAAACCGGACCCAAATCCAAAATCGATATATAAACAATAGGTAATTGATTCCCATGGAAATGATCCCGGGCTGGGTCCTGGTCGCCTCACTTATTGCACCGATACTGCTCTTTTTACTTCTGCTCCTTACAGGTCTTCTGAGACCGAGGAAAGGCTCCGCATTCTTAACCGGGATCCGGTTCGCATTCAGATATCCACCCCAGTCCATCGCAAGGGGAATACCGGTGGCGCTTCTATGTGCCGTGCTCATAGGCTCACTGTCGGTCGGGGACGGTCTGATGGAGATGGTGGAGCAGAACACCGAAAGGAACCTATCAAGGGTCGACCTGACCGTCGAAGCCCCCTCTTTCATGGACCAGCGGATGATAAGGGACCTCGAAGGGGTCCCCGCTTCCCCCGTCATCCACCTGGAAGCTTCGGTGAGCACCGAGGGAGGAGCTGCGCTGGGGTCCGTATCTCTCATCGGAGCGGAGCAGGACGCCTTCGAGCTTCTCCCACTCCATCTCCTGGAAGGAGATGCGCGGACACCGGATAGACACTCAGCCTTCATCAATGAAGAAGTCTCCAGGGAGCTGGAGGTCTCGGCCGGCGACAGGGTGCTCGTGGAGGTGACCCCCTTCAGAAGGTCCGAGACAAATCTTCTCGGATCGGTAAGAAGCAACGAGGTAAGGATGGACATCACCATCACCGGCATAATGAAGAACAGCGGGATAGGAAGGTACAGGGAGGACGCAAAGGATTCTGTTCCTCCCACAATGCTGATGGACCTGGGCCACCTCCAGGAGAGGCTGGACAGGGAAGGGGAGGTGAACAAGGTGCTTGTTGGCGGAATGGAAAAGGAAAAGCTCCGGGACCTCCTGGACAGAAGGGCCGACATGGAAAGCGCTGGCATGGTCCTCAGGGAGGGGAGCGCCTCTAACGCTTACTTTCTGCACAGCGAGGACATCTTCTACAACGGCTCCGCCGTATCGGACCTCTCCGGTGGCAGGACACTCTCCTACTTCGTGGATTCTATCTCTGCAGGTCCCTCGGAGGTCCCCTATTCCGTGATCACGGGTATCGACGAAGAGGGGGCGGATATACTGGGTGATGGGTTCCTGGATAAGCCCCCGAAAAAGGGAGAGATCGCTCTGAGCAACCGGACCGCTGAGCGGTTGGGGGCGGACATCGGCTCCACCATAGAACTATACTTCAGGATACTGGATGACCTGGGGAGGCCAAAGCAGAGAATGATGAACCTCACACTTTCCTCCATCTACGAGCTAAAGGGGATCATGCTCGAGACGGGTTTTCTTCCTACCATAGCCGGACTGACCGATTCGCCCACCTGTGGGGATTGGGGCCCCGGCTTCGAGATGGACCTGGACCGGGTCCAAAAAGAAGACGAGGAATACTGGGAGCTCTACGGGACCGCTCCAAAGGGCTACATATCGCTGGAGGATGCCAGGGAGATCTGGAGCAACCCCTACGGGGACACCACCGCGATGATCTTCGAGGAGAACGCATCTCAAAGGATCGACGAGAGCATAGAGGCATCGGAGCTGGGCATCTCCCTGGTCGATGTGAGGGAGAACGCACTCGCTTCCTCATCGGCCCTTCTGATATTCCCTGCCATGTTCGTCACCTTCGGCTCCATCATGATAATAGGAGCCTTTCTCATACTCCATGCTGTATTGAAGGACCTCTCCAGGACCAGGACCCACGAGTGGGGCATACTGAGGTCCATAGGAATGGACAGGAAAGGAATATACTCCTCTGCCATAGGCGAGTCATCCTTCAGCGTACTTGCGGGAGCGGTGATGGGAATACCCCTCGGAGCACTGCTTGCCTACCTTATGAACCTGGGACTGAGAAGCTCATGGAGTCGCTCGGTGGAGGAAGCTTCAATACCTTTCCATATCTCGGCCGGCACCTTTGTCGTTTCCGCATCCGCCGCCCTTCTGGCCTCCATGGTCCTGGTACTGCTCTCAACCTGGGCGGGAACCAGAGGCGTCGTCGCCGTGAACATCCGGGAAAAGGACCCCTCCATCTCCTTCGCGGGAAAGAGGAGAAAGGTCCTGTGGTATGTTCTGGGGGCAGCTGGCATCGTTTTCGGCCTGATCCTGCTTCTCTCCGGCAGGTATGTGGAAAGGTCCATGGTCCCGGCCTCCTTCACCATGGGATCCATTCTGTTCTCGGTGGGACTTTCTCTGCTGGTATATTCCCTTTCTGCAAGGACCGTTCGGATGGGGCACACATCGCTCATGGTATCCGCGAATCTCTCCAGAAGGCCGGGAAAGCACCCACTTGCCATAGCCCTGCTGGTCATGGGCCTCACCCTGGCCCTATCCCTTTCCACCACCGCAGGCATACTGGAGAGCGGGGCGGAGGAGCGCATAGACGATTACGGGGGAGGATTCCAGTACCTGGTGGAGACCACGGACCCCTACCAAGGAGATGTGGAGGACATGGAACATGTGGTCATGGTCTCGGTGGGTTCCGAGGGGGGCACCTGCTCCAACCTAAACGCTGTCTATCCACCGAGGCTGCTCGGGGTCCCTGAAAAACTCATGAAGGAACCGGGCTTTCAACTGAGCTCCAGTCTTGACGGACTGGACTCCGACGGTGAGGCCTGGAATGCACTTTCAGAAAAGATGGACGGTTCTGTTCCCGTACTGGTGGACCAGAACACCCTCCAGTGGATATACTACAGGTCCCTTGGGGACACCTTCGAGATGGAGGATGAAGGAGGAGAAAAGGTGGAGCTACTGGTAATAGGTGTACTGGAGCCATCTGTCCTCACCGGCTCCTTCGTCATGTCCGGGGAGCATCTCAGAGAGCTCTTCCCCTCCCGGGCCAGGGCAGATTACATACTGGTCGGGGAGGGGGAGCTGGAGATCGACCGGGTCAGTGAGGCCTTCTCCGAGCTGACCCCGGAGGTCACAGCGGTCAGGGAGCTCGCGATGGAGAACATTGAAAGCGAGCTCTCATACCTCTATCTTTTCCGTGACTTCCTGGTCCTGGGTCTTCTGGTATCCATGGCCTCCGCTGCTGTGTTCACCCATGTCAGGGCTCTCTCCCTCAGAAAGGAGATAGAAGTTATGAGGAGGATAGGAGCCACCGGCAGAAGGACCATCGGCTATTTCCTGACCGAGAACATGGTCGTTTTCCTGATCGCGGCGGCTGCATCGGCCGGGGGCTCCGTCATTTCGACCCTGCTCTTCCGGGGGGAGCTCGGAGGGGGAAGGCTTTCCGCAGAGATACTGCTTCCCGGTGCGGTGATCGTGGCCCTTTTCCTCCTGGTGTCTGCCGCCACCGCTTCCTTTTCCTCCATATGGGCGCTCAGGTCCTGGAGGTCCAAAAGGAATAGAGCCCCTCTCTTGTGAGCATAAATATTAAATCCTGACCAAGTTGGTTCATTCATCATGAGGGGGACCGGGTTCAAAAAGGAAACTGTTATCGTCCTGTTATTTGTACTGGCCATGCTCCCCGGTGTACGAGGGGACGCGGGGTGGACCAGCTTCAGGGGAGATCCCCAGAACACCGGCTCAACCAGTACAGCCCTCGAGGAGGGAGACCTCTCCCTGCTCTGGGAGTACAGGACCGACACTGCCGTATCGAAAGCGGTCATATCAAGTGCCGACTGGGCGGTTGCCTGCACCATCAACGGAACGGTCTACAGGCTGGACCTCGCTTCGGGCAGTGTCGACTGGACCTACCACACAGGGGCCTCGGTCTCCTCCGCACCTCTTTTCATAGATGACATGATAGTTGTCTGCGACAGTTCGGGAAGGGCCACTGCGGTTTCCATAGATGAGGGTAAGAGAATTTGGTCCTTCGACACGGGCTCCCAGGACCAGATACAGTCCTCGCCCAACGGAGAGGACCGGATCCATTTCGGGTCCGATGACTCCAGCCTGTATGCACTTGATACAGAAGGCAATCTGCTCTGGGACTACACGGGATGCGGCGGCTGGGTCTACACAACCCCCGCCGTTTACCAGGGAAAGGTCTACTTCGGTGCCTGCGACGGT
>JAWOCK010000073.1:0-24014 GCA_046483845.1 Thermoplasmatota archaeon
CCCCCATCCTTTCTGCAGCCCCATGGAACCTCCTTTCCAGATCGGAAGGGCCGATATCGAATCGGCCCCTCCCTGCCTCGGGATTGAATATGCAGAGAACCTTCACTGTTCTCACCAAAGATGGCCCCCCTTTAGACCTTCGGACCCAGGGCAGGATTGAACTAGCTCGGATATAACATTTAAGGTACGGACCACTCACGCACAGAGATATATAGACTATAGGTGAATCCGTGGAAAGTGAAGGATTTCCAACTCTACAAGCAGTCCCACGGATATTCCTGCGGCCCCGCGGCACTGATGATGGTAATGGCCGCACTCGGGGATGACACCTTGATGAACGTCCGGCTGGAGGATTCCATCTGGGGGGATGCGAACCTGGTCGAGTCCAGGGCGACCTCCAGCTACGGCTTGGCCCTGGCGGCTTTGAAGAGGGGGCACTCGGCAGAGGTGATGACGGATTCCGACCGCGTCGCCTTCGCGGACAGGTTGAAGAGGCATTTACCGGAAATGGACCTGAAAAAGCTCGACAGGGAGTTTCGGAGGGCAAAGGAGGAGGCAAGGGAGCTGGGGGTCCGGGAAACCAGGAAGCATGTAGGCACCCAGGATATCAGGAGGGAGCTTGACGAAGGCAATCTGCCCATGGTCCTTATCTCAACCAGATTGATGTGGGAGCTCAGGCCGATACCTCACTGGGTGGTGGCAACGGGAATGGACCAAAGAGAGGTAACCATCGCAAACCCGGAACACGGAAGGTTGGAGAGGTACAGGCTGAAGAGATTCGATAAATATCTGGGATACGACGGTCACACCTGCATGGTCTGCATCCTTGATTGACCCAGTTTCCATGAACCCATGATGTCCGTGAGCTTCCTGGAGTTCAGCACCACCCGGTATACGTCGCTCCTTTTGAGCCTCTCGGGCTCGAAACGCTCGTCATGAATGTACCTCTTCACCACGTTCCTATCCAACCAGTGGACCAGGTTCAGTCTTCCCCTGTCGATCTCCAGTGAGGTGATACCTTTCTTTCCGATGGCAGCACCGGAGTTGTAGAGAAGGGGAGAGCCCGAATCGCTCCCGAAGAGCGGTCTGTGGGTATGCCCCACGAAGGTCATAATACCTTTTCTAAGCGAGAAAGAGGAGAGCCTGTACTCCTTCCTTGTGACCCTTTTTCTGCCCAGGTCGAGGGCGAAGGTCTTGATCCTCAAGGGGTTCATGAAGGACCGGACCATCATCCTGTTGACGCTGTGGAGGCGCTCAAGATAATTGGATGCCTGATGCCCGTGAAGGAAGAACAGTTCTGCTCCCCTGAACCTCATCCTGAGGGACCTGAGCAGATCATGTTCCCCATTCAGCAGGAGGTCCTGGTCGTGGTTCCCCAGTAGTTTGTGGAGTGAGAGGTCCTCCTGGAACCTAGTGAACAATTCGTAGATCAGGTCCCATTTCTCCCTTATCTTGTGTAGAACGAACTTGTGGAGCTCCTCCACGTCCCCGTTCAGCACGAGCTTGAAACCTTTTTCCAGGTAGTATCCGGAAAAAGCATCGCTGAAGAGCCTTGATGTTCTCCTGAAATCGTCATGGGAGGACCCGTCTCCCATGTGGAGGTCCGACACCACCACCACCCTGTCCCTTTCTCCCAGTTCACGAACGGCAGAACCGCTGAACAGGTTCTCAAGCTTCTGTTCGATAAAGGGATCTTTCATTCGTATTTCATCTCCGTAGAACAGGGATAAGGGCCAGACCAAGGGTACCCTACAGGGTATTTTTATATAAGCCTTCTTCCAGAACTGTGAATACTTCCCTTTTCCATTACCTATTCTGGGTCCCCGGGGTCAGTATATCGCATCCGATCTCCTCATCCACCGACCCAGCCAACAGCTTAGCGTATATCCTGACCTGTTCGAGGTGTTTTTCCTTTTTTCTTCCTGTCTTGTGATCCACAACCACCAGTTTCCCTTCCCTGTTCCTTGCGATGAGGTCAATCCTGCCGATCACCGGTTCTCCGTCCAGTTCACCTGTTATCTCTACCTCGGTATGAACGGGATCCAGTCCCTTTACATCCATCTGCTCTTTGATGGCACCTGTCAGTTCCAACACCTTTTCCTCCGATCCCTCGAGCCCCCTCTCTCTAACCACTCTGCTCACGGGCAGCCCCTGCAGAACCGAATGTACCATGTCACCCATCACATCGGGAGGGATACCTTCCGGGTCCGGATAATCCAGGGGAATTCCCCTTTTCTCATCATCGGTCTGAAGTATCCTGGACGGAGAGAGCAGGTAGGTCGGTTGGTTACCTCGCACCGGGCCCGGCACCTCCACCGATGTTCCTTCGACGCCCTGGTCCATTTCCATATGGCCGACATCATCCTGCTCCGCCTCTGTGAGGTCCTCCCTGCTGACCTTGATGAGGTTCACCGCAGTGCCGCCGACCATCTTCACCCCCTTGTCGAGTTCCTCGAGCGAAAGGTCCATTGAACTCCAGAGAAGCCTCATCATTCCATGAGGCTCTCTCTCCCGGCCATACCTGTCCATCGGGATCGAACCCGACAGGACCAGGTGGTCCCTTGCCCTTGTGCAAGCAACATATAGGAGCCTTTTTCTCTCCTGGAGCTCCTTGTCTTCCTGGTCCTCCTGGGAGTCCAGATATGACGGTGTTCTGACCAGCTCCCCGGTGGCGGGGTCCATGATCTTGATGGAAAGGCCCTTCTCCGGGTCTAGATTGTAGGGCCTGGTCCAACCTCCCCTGGGCTCGTGGTTCATCCCAAGAACCATTACCATTGGCCATTCGAGACCCTTTGCGGCATGGACCGTCATCACCGATACAGAATCCTCGTCCACCCTTATAGGCGGCTCCCCCTCTTTGGGAGGGTCCTCCACCAATCTTCTCAACCGCTCCTTCAGTTCGGGCATGGAGCCGGCGGAGCTCTCTTCCATGGCCCACTCCACAAGGCGGTCCAGGTTCCTGGAGCCCCTGGCTCCGCCCATGACCGCGTGGGCCCCGATCTCGCGGAAAATGTCGTCCAGGGCCTGGTACGGCACCCTGGAGTCCGATATCTCCATCAGCCTGGAGATAAGATCCGCCTCCGCGGGAAAACTACCGGAATTGACCATCTTCTCGTGAAGCGATCTGCCTCCGGAGGTGCTTATCTTCAGCAGGTCCTCATCGCTCAATCCGAAGAAAGGTCCTTTCAAAGCAGAGGCAAGGGCCAGGTCGTCCACCGGGTCCGTGATGAAGGACAGTAGATGGAGCACGTCCTTTACCTCCTGCCTCTCGAAGAAGCCCTTGCCCTTGTAGACCTGGAAAGGTATGTTCTCGGCCCTGAGGGCGTTCTCGTAATGCTGGAAACCCTTTCTGGTGGGAAGCAGAATGGCGATATCTCCGAACTTCAGGCCTCTCTCTCCATCTTTATCTTCCACATTCCAGTCCCTCACCGCCTTCTTGATCAACTCGGCCGCCTTTGCCCCCTCCCATATCTCCGATCCCCTGCCTCCGAGGACCCCCATTACCGTTACGGAACCCTCCGCCCTCCTGTGCGGCTCAAGGGGATCGAAATCAACCTCCCACCTGGACCCCTCCTTCTCCATGATACCTGGAAAGAGCTCGTTCACCAGCTCCATTATCTCCTTTCTCGACCTGAAGTTCCGGTCAAGGACCACACATTTGCCCTGCTTGTGGCCGCGGAGGGTCCTCTGGGCATCCATGAAAAGCCTTACATCGGCGGACCTGAAACCGTATATCGACTGTTTGGGGTCCCCCACTATGAAAAGCCTGGAACTCCTTCCTCCGTTCCAAAGCAGGTCCACCAGCTTCCATTGGCGCGGGTCCGTATCCTGGAACTCGTCCACCAACAGGTGTACATAACGTTTCCTCAGGTTTTCGAGCAGTTTGGGGGACCCGCCCTGCAGAAGCATCAAGGCCAGGGATATCTGGTCGTCGAAGTCCACACCATTTGCCATACGCTTCTTCCCGGTGAACCTCTCCTCCAGGGAGGTGTACACCTCCAGAACGTCCTTTACCCTCTCCCGGGCCCTCCGTTTGAGGTCCGGGTTGGATGCGATGGACAGCAACTCCCTGTTTTCGAAGGCGAAGGAGAACACCAATGAGAAGCATTTCTTGACAGCTCCGTGGTCCTTGCCCCAGACCCTGGAGTTTCCCAGTCTCCCCACCCCTCTTTCCTTCCCGCTGGAGGTTAAAAGATGCTCTCTAGCTCCGTTTAACAGGGAAAGGAGTTTCAGGCGCGTCTCCCTGGAGTCCTCATACCCATGCATCAGACGGAACACCGGCTGCATTGCCTGCATCAGAGGCACTGCCGTATCCTTCTGTACATCGGGCACGGGAAGGTCCTTGATCCCATCAAGATGCCTTATCAAGGGGTCAAGGTCGTCCAGGGCAGTGTCCAATCTGCTGTTCCAGGTCTCCTCCAGATATTTTCGGGACCTTGCCCTGAACTCATCGGAACCTATGTCCATGTCCGTCCTGGATCGCTCCCTGACAAGGGAGATGAGCATACGGCTGGTATTCCATGTACCGATGTCCACGAGCAATCTCCTCAATGCGGATGATTCCTTCCCCTCCACCGTCAAGAGCTCGTTCACAGACTCCTTGAGCATCTCCTGGGATTCGGTCTCCGTGATTATCCTGAGGTCCGGGTCCAGACCGCAGGGGATGGGATCGTTCCTGATCAGCTTGGTGCAGAAGGAATGAATGGTGGAGATGTCCGCAGAAGGCAGGTCATCCAGGACCCTGGACCATTTCACCGGATCTCCGGGTAAAAGATCCTTGACCGATATCTTTATCCTTTCTTTCATCTCGGAGGCCGCCTTCTCCGTGAAGGTCAGGGCGAGGATGTTTCTGGGAAGGATGCTGTCGCTGCTCTTTAGTATTTTCATGTAGCGCTCCACCAGAACCCTGGTCTTCCCCGAACCGGCTCCGGCGGTGACAGCCACGTTCCTTGTTATGTCCAGAGAGCTCTCCTGTCTCTCGGTAAGGCTCATCTTCTGTCACCCCTTCTGCACATTCCCTCGTAAGGGCAGTCCTTGATGTTGCACTTGGGGTCCGGGACCATTTCACCGGACCTAACCGTATCGATGTGGCCAAGGCTCTCCTCCACCGCCGATGCTATGGTCCCCTGGATCTTCTCTATGTGCTGCTGAAGCTCCTCCTTTCCCGATACCAGCCCCTCCCATACCTTTCTACCAAGCACCGGGTCGGCGGTGATGGATCCCCTCCTCCTCACATAATAATACCCGCCCCCGGCAGGGAACTCCTTGGGATATATCCTCCTCATGGCAGCCAGATAGAGCGGCACCTGCAGGCAATCCTTATCCACCCCCAGGCTTCCTGTCTTGTAATCCCATATAAAGGACAGATCACCTCCGTGATGCCTAAGCACATCCACCCTGTCTATCGCTCCCCTTAAGAGGAAACTATCAGGACCCTGCTCATCTCCGTGAAGGAAAATGCTTACCGGTGAAGGTGACTCTCCCTTCCCCATGCCGAAAGAGAGCTCTGTGCCGGAAACACGAAAAGGTCCCTGGTACGCGGCCTCAGCCTCGAGGAATTCCCTGAGAAGACCATTCTCCCTGCCGCTACCGAGAAGCTGGTCCCGAAGCGCGTCCCAGAACGGTCCTCTGTAATTGTACTGGGACATCACCTCACCCGTGATGCGCTTCATCATCTCCCATGCTTCGGGGAGCTCATCCGGGGTCAATCTATCCGATCCAACTGAGATCCGCTCACTGTAGAACCTTTCCGCCACCTCATGGAATATCATTCCCTTCTTTTCAGGGGGTATTCCGGGCTCCAGGTCCTCCAGCTCAACGATGCCCAGAACGTATCTGGCAAGGAATGAATAACCGCATTTGCGAAAGGTCTCTAGCTGGGTCACGGACCAGACGTGGTCGGGTCCGAACCTGCTCCTTATATGCCGGATGGAGCTCTCTTGTACCAACCTTCCCCGGTATTGATCAGGTTCCGTGCCCATTCGGCTTCTGGATGATGCTATGGACCTCTCTATCCTCTCCGAGGTCTCGCCGGTGGATTCGATGAGGTCAGGGAGAGAATAGGTCCGAGCAAGGGAGCGGTCCCCGTAAATGTAGTAAGAGGGGTCTGACAGTTCGCCGATCATGGATTGGAGCTCCTTGACGGAAAGGACCCCGTCCCTTTCCGGCAGTTCTTCCAGTTCCAGGTCCTCTATGAACGGCGATACGGCTCTGGGAAGGTCACCACTGGTCCTGTGGGAACAGATCACGGTCTCCTCCGAAGAGCTCATCAATATGGATAGATCCTCCAGCATCCTTCTGCTGTCGTTGGAGGGGGGAAGGCCCAGCACTGACCGCTCACCTTCTGTCAGTATCCGAAAACCCATATCCGGCGGAGGCATCTCCCCCTCCACCATTCCGCATAGGAAGACGATGTCAAGTTTCATCCCCGCTGCTTCCTCCAGGCCCATCACCCTTACCCCATGGGTCCTGCTCCGCTTTCGGACCCTTCTCTTCCTTATCTCGATATCAAGTATCTTCAGGTACCTCGATAAAGACATCTTCCCCAGACCAATGTTCCTTGATGCCGCTGATATAGCTCCCATGGCAGAGTAGAGTTCCCGGAGTCCCTGGACATTGAACTGGTAGGGCCCCTCCCCGGGTGGTGAGCCCGACGACCTCTCACCCTCTTTGACCGTTCTCTCTAGGTTGGAGTGGAGATCCAGGGAGCGAAGTATATCAACGATACCTCTGTAGTGTTCATCAGCGGTCCTGCTCCCCTGAGCAAGCTCCACAAGTTCCTTCAATAGATCTTTCAGAGGGAGCGAGACCCTTGCCCCGCCCCCATCCGGATCACCCTCCTCCAGAACATCCAATGGTCTTAACCACCCTTCCTCGACCCCTCCCCTTCCTGAGATTATCCGTGCCTCCCTGGTGATCATTTCCAGTTCCTGGCGACCAATGGGATTGCCGGAGACCTCCTTCAGTGAAAGAAAGGGTGATGAGAGAGGTCCCACAACGCTCGATCTCGGCAGCCCCTCCTGGGTCGATCTTACCAGCTCCATCACCGACACCACCAGCGGAACCCTGTCAAGGGGGAGGTCCTGTCCCTGGTCGACATCCACCCCGTACTCCTCGGCGGCCAGTGCGATCAGGTCGTCGTAGCTCTTCTTGAAGGGGAGGACAATACTGCAGCGAGAGATGTCCATGTCCTGGCTGACCGCCCTCCACTTTATTTCCCTCAACACCTTTCTGAAACAGTCCAGGGGGTCCTTACCAAGGATCGCAGAAAAGGCCTTATCGGATAGCAGCCGGGACGTCAGCGCCCCTCCGTATGGAGGGGGGCGAGGGTCAGTGAGCGGTCTTTTCATCTCCCATGAACCGATCCACGGCGCTCTTCTGGAAGGGTGCTCCCGGACCATTACCTTGTCCGATCTTGAAATCGCCAGTTCGATGAGCTTCCTCTGGTTCCCGGGAAGATATCCGGGCATGTACGATCCGAAGGACCTCCACCGCATGTCAGAGGAATCCAGCGCCGACCTTGCCGCCTCTATTGCCAGATCGTTGTCCAGCACCGATCTCTCCTTGAGCTCGGTAAGGTAGCTATGGTATATATCCGCCAGCTCCCTTGATCTATCGGTCCTCGCACTGCTCCGAAGGCGTTCGGGCCCTATTCCCTCCCTTATTAGCTCCCCTATTGCCCTGGAGACCGCACCGGCCATCGGACCCCTCACCTCTGACCCGAAGGCAAAGTTCTCCGAACCATTCCGCTCCATAATGCCGAGTACGAGCAGGTCCCTGAAGGTGAGGTCCATCACCGGAAGGCCGGGACCACATCTTTCCAGTATCCGATGTGAAAGTTCCGTTACGGTCATGAGGGCGCCCGAGGGCCCGCCGCCGGAAACTGCCCGGGAAAGTTTTGCCTCGTGACAGATCCTGCTGCTGGGGAACAGTACAAGTGATCCTTCCACGTCCCCGAGGTCTCCCTTCATGGAACGGCGGACCAGCTCCATGCCCGTGTCTCCCCGGGCAATCCATGCCAGGTCCATGTCCGTTTTCTTATAGTCTTCCTTCCCGTTCAATCCCGCTCACCCTGTCATTCGTATGGCGTGGCATTTGATAAATGAGATATAAATCGGACCGATAGGGAGGGGAGCAAATGTTCTCGTCAGATCAGGTCGGACATGTCCTGGGGGATAACAAGTATGGGAACATCGCAGTCACACATGAGCTCGAAGGTGATCCATTCCGCGATGAGTCTGTTTGCGGAAGCCCCCACGAGTATCATATCCACATCGTGCTCCATGGCGAATCTCTTCAGTTCCTCAACAAGCTCTCCGCTGGTGAAGAAGGACTGGACAGGTACGCCCGCTTCCTTACCTCTCTCCTCGAAATATTTCAATGCGGCCCATCCTTCGGACTCCTTGTTGGTGGCTATCAGGTATTTGGGGTCCCTGACATGGACCACGATCACACCTGAGTTCATCCTCTTGGCCACTTCGATTATGTAATCTCCTCTTTCCTTAGCGGCAAAGTATCCTGATGTGGGGACCAGGATCTTCCTCTTTTTCTCCGTCATCTTCCCCCATACCTCTTTCATTTTCAATAAACCTTTGGCTATCACTTCATGTCGTTCTCGAACCTCGAACCTTTTCTAAGGGTGCCGAGATCGGCGATCCGCTCCGCAAACGCATCGTGTTTGTGGATGGACTCCTCCGAGATCGAGCGCACGTGTATTGTGACATCGTCCGGAAAGTGAGAATAGCTATCCAGGAAATCGTCGATGATATCCCTTACGATATCCTCAACGAACTTGGCCTTCCTATGGGCATTGAGTACCACTCTCGCTTCTCCCTTCCTCTTCAGTATCTCGTAGGTCGGGGACGACAGATTTTTCTCCACTATCTCGATCAGATCGTCCGCCTCTATATCCAGACAACTGTTCCAACCCACCTCAAGATAGGCCCTGTTCTTCTGGTTGTGGGTCGGTACGGGGATCTCGTCCAAAAGGGATATCTTTTCTTCACTCTCCCCTTTGGACCTCAGTTCTTCTCTCAGAACCTCCCTGACATTTTCCATCGCGCAGGGACAGGCGGAAAGGCCCGAGACCTCCACACCTATGCTCCGGTGAGGGAGGCTATCGCCCCTGTTTATCTTTGCCTCAGCGATGATCCTGTAGTTCTCTGTTACCTCCCTTTCATCCGGGGAGATCTTTTTCAGGAAATAGTCCGCCTCGAGCTTCACATCGGCGTAATTTGCGTAATCATGGGATGTCAGGAGCTCATTTGCGATCCTCTCCACCAATCTCTCCAGGGAATCGTTCTCCTCGTTCACCGCCATATCTATCGCCCTGTTTATGACCTCCACATGCCTCGACATGTGGGATCCTTTCTGCTCTGCGGGAAGATTGACAGAGATATCGAAACTGGGAACAAGGGACACCACATGACCGGGTCTTCTGATGGTCACCTGTCTTTTGATCCCCGAGACCCCCACCCTGCTCAGTATGAAGCTGGATTCCATATGTTTTCCCTGTATGTCGGTCAGTTCGGTCATGGTATCACTTCAGTATCTCCTCCAGCTTCTCGGCGATCGGACCCGCAGCCGAAAAAGCGGAGGTGGGGTTCTCCAGGGTGTCCGACGAGAAAAGACCGTCCAGGACGGGCTCGAGTCTCCCGATCCCGTCGTTGGTGAAGAGTCCGTGGGCACAGCAGGCGTATACTTCCTTGGCTCCCTGCTTCCTCAGTGCCTCCTGTGCTCTGTATATGGTTCCTCCGGTGGCGATCATGTCATCCACTATGCACACCTTCTTTTCCGCCACATCGAGTTCCTTGGGAGCGACCTCAACCGTATCTCCATCTATCCTGGTCTTTTCCAGATGGTCGAAGTCAGCTCCCAGGACCTCGGCGGTCTCCCTGGCATAATTAACTGCTCCCTTGTCGGGGGAGAGCACATGGTCCACTTTCGCGCTCTTCAGAAACCTTCCGATGACCCTCATCACAGATACATTGGAGGAGCTCTTCAGGTTCCTGAACTCACCAAGGGTCGCCTCCTTGTGGAGATTCACACATACAATGTGGTCCAGATCCATTTCCAGATGGTCGGCCATGGTCCTTGCAGAGAAGGATTCTCCCTCCTTGAAAACGCGGTCCTGTCTTGCATATCCGAAGTAGGGAACGACACCTATGACCCTGCGGGCCCCGAGGTCCTTTGCCAGACGGGCCAGCAGCAGGAACTCCACAGCGTTATCATCCGGATAGGTGGATTGGATGACCGCCACGTCATGGTCCTTTATATCCTCAAGGACGCGGATATATACCTCACGATCGGGGAACCTCTCTATTTCCCTTCTTATCATCTTGGCATCCAGTATCCCTGACAGGTTCTCGCTCAAGGCCTTGTTGGAGGTTCCGGCTAGTATCCTGATATGATCACCTGCGAATCCGGAGTGAATACATCTAAAAATAGGTTTTGAAGGGTGCCGACTATATGGCCTCCTCTATCCTTATCAGCTCGTTCAATTTGGCGATCCTCTCACCCGATACAGCACCCGTCTTTATGCAGATGGACCCGAAGGCGACCCCCAGATGTGCAATCGCCTCATCGGTGGTCTCCCCGCTCCTGTGCGAGATAACGGTCTGGTAACCGGCCTCCCTTGCGAGTTTGACCGTATCGATGGTCCCGGTAAGGGTGCCAATCTGGTTTGGTTTTATCAAGATGGCGTTGCAGGCCTCCGCCTCTATTCCTTCCAACAGCCTGTCCTCATTGGTCACGAACAGATCGTCACCTATGACGAGACACTTCTCACCCACTTCCGTTGTAAGGTCAGCAAAGCCCTGAAAATCCTCCTCATCGAGAGGATCCTCGATGGAGAACAGGTCGAACCTGTCCACTATCTCGGCCATGTAGTTGATCTGTCCCTCGGTATCGAGTGTTTTGTTCTGGTAGTGGTACTTTCCATCCTTGAAGAAAGAGGATGCTGCCGCATCGATCCCGGCCTGGATCCTGAAACCGACCTCATCCGAGATCTCCTTGCAGGCCCGTTCCACTATCTCTAGCGCCTCATCATTGTTCACCTTGGCGACCCAGGCTCCCTCGTCCCCCTTTCCGAGGGCGGCATCGGGGAACCTCTTCTTGAGGAGCGAGGCCACCTTCTTGTGGACCTTGGCTCCGGCGAAGACGGAATCGCTGAAGGTCTCTCCCTGGGGAATGACCACGAATTCCTGAATATCGGTCCCCCCTATGGCATGCTTTCCGCCGCCAAGGACGTTTCCCATGGGATAGGGCAGCTCCGCCGACATCATTCCGCCTATGTAGCGGTAAAGAGGAATACCGATGACATTGGCTGCTGCCTTAGCATTTGCCAGCGAGAGCGCAACTATGAGGTTGCCGCCTATCCTGGACAGGTCGTCCGTTCCGTCCACTTCGGAGACCAACATGTCGATCTCCTCCTGCTCCATGGAATCCAGACCAATAACGGTAGGAACTACCTCTTCTCTGAAGAGGTCCATTGCCTTGTCAATGCCACCCTTTGGGAGGGCAGCCACCTCGTGGACACCGGTGCTCGCTCCCGAGGGTGCCGAAAACCTGCCGACACCCGATTCGGTCCAGACGTCCACCTCTACGGTGGGATTTCCCCTGCTGTCAAGTATCTTTCTTATCTCCACATCATCTATGATCGTCATATTATCACTTGTAGAGCCATAAGGAACAAGGGTAAAAGACTTTCGGGCAAGATAGGGGAAAAAGAATGATCTGGAGGGCGGGTCATTCTTTCAATGAGCAAAAAGGAACATATTCGGGATATATTGGGTTTTTTGGAAGGATAAAGTATATATATCCCCCAAAAGAAGTGATTGTCAAGGACGAAAGATGCAGGGTGAGCAATGATAGGAGATTACAGAGAAGATCGGAAGCCTTCAGAACCCATCCATAAATGGGACAGCAAGAGCAGTGAAGCCAGAGGAGCATCTCAACTGAACCTCCCCCCTTCTACCAATGGAAGTGTGAAAAGTTCGACCAAATTTACACAAAATTATATAAGCAACATTGGAGATGAATATTCAAGGGGACTTGAAGTTGGTGGAGGGGGGTCACCAAAGAACAGACCAAGGCACATAGGACCGCATTCAAGCTCGCCATGGTCCGAACCTTTAGAATGGTAGAGAGCAGGGTCGGGCTCAAGTCTATCCAGGAGGAAAAAGGATGAACAAGAAAGAAGAAGAAAATGAAGAAGAGACCAAGGGTTTGACCTTCACCGTCAAGGAGAGCAGGATCGATGCGGTGGACACTGGCATAGCCAGGATCCACTCCAGTTATCTGGAGGACATCGATATCCAGGACCATCACCTGGTCAGCATAAAGAGCGACGAAGGTGAGATATCCGTGAAACTGGTCTCGGACAAGATGGCAGACAAGGGTAAGGTCGTACTCAGAAGTGCGGACATGGAGGATCTCAAGGTAAAAGATGGCAGCGAGGTTACCATGGAGCCCTACCATACCTTAAAGGAGGATATGGAAGATCTCTGGGAGAAGTTCAAGAATAATTTCAAAAAGGACGAAGAAGAACAGGAGGATGAATGAACATGGGAATAGGACAGAGGATGCAGGCATATTCAGCCAGCCACCCCTTCTCCATAAACAAGAAGCTCGATAGCTACCTGAGCGAGAGGCTGCCGGAGCTGATGGACGAGTACAAGCTCGCACAGAAGAGGGACCTTTCGGGTATCGAGAAGGATTTCGAGGATAAGGAAAAGAAAATGGAAGAGTTGGATGCCTGGAAGAAGGATTTCGAGGAAAGAGCCCTAAGGAACCAGAAGAGGGTGGACAGATTGAAGGTAAAGTACAGTATAAAGGAGGACGAGTAAATGGATTGGAACACATTTTGGTTCGTGGTGATCATCGGACTTCTGGTAATAGCACTGTTCCTCACCGTGATCTGGTTCATAAGCCTATCACGGAAGAAGCGCAAGGGTCCATCGCATATCGAACTCTACTTCGATGAGAACTTCAGGAACATCATGACCGAATGGGACATGGTGACCAGGGACAAGGTGAAGGAGTTCAGATCCGATATTACCGGTAGGTTGAAATCCGTGGGTTCCGACATCGACCAGCTACACAAGAACAAGAAGAACCTGGACAGGAGAATGGAAAAGGTTGACAAGAGGATCGAAAAGCTGGAGGCAGCTTAAAGGAGGTCGATTAACATGGAAGAAGACATACAAGAAGAGGAAAAAGCGGGTTTCTTCTCCCGTATAAAGAACATCTTCTCAAAGAACGAGGATGAAGAGGAAAAAGCTCCCCAGTACAGCAGGAAGCTACTTGACGGGAGGATTGAGAAGTACCTCGACAGACATCTGGACTCTTACATAGATGAGTACCAGATCGTTACACAGCTGGACCTGGATGCCTACGAGAGCAGATACGATCAGCTGACCGGAAGGGTCTCCGGGATGAAGGAATACATGATCACAGCCGATGCAGTGGTCTCCTCCATGGAGAATGACCTCGTCAAGATAGATAAAACCTCAAAGGGAGGAAAGAAGAAATGAGGAGAGTGACCTAAGATGTTAGCAGAAACACTGAACGATTTCAAGATAGTGAACTCGGTGGGCGAAGATCTGGGAAAGGTCAAGGAGTTCTTCTTCGACCTCAATACCTGGGATGTATCCGCTTTCGAGATATCCCCGGGCATCTTCAAGAAGGACAGATTGCTCCCCATTCAAGATGTTCACGAGATAAAGGACGAGGACAAGCTACTGATCGTCAGGGACGATTTCGAGGGTAAGGAGCTCCCAGCCACACCGGTGATGGAAATGTTCCCCTTCGATGAGCTCAAAAAGAAAAGCGTAATCGATGTGAAAGGGGAAAAAGTGGGGAAGATCTACGACCTGGAGGTCCCCTACGAGAAGCTTAAAAAGCTCAAGGTATGGAAGATACTGGTAAAGACCGGATTCAAGGACCGAAGGCTCAGACTTGCCCCCAATGAGATAGAGTCGGTCCAGGAAGATATCAACCTCAGGAAGTCCCTGGACGACTACCAGCATAAGATGGAATGATATTCTTATTCCATCTTACTTTTTTTTTTATCATTTTCTCCTAGATATTTAATATGACAATTCCAATGATACACACATATGGCAGATGAGTTTCATCCGGACCTCTCGCGATTGAACGACCTGGTCGGGGAGTTCATATCCGAGCGTGATTGGGGCCAATATCACAGACCAAAGGACGTAGCGGCAGCTCTGGCAATCGAGGCAGCGGAGCTGCAGGAGCTCTATCTCTGGGACCGCTCTCCGGAAAGGGAAGAACTGGAGGATGAGCTGGGGGATATATTCTTCTTTTTGCTCGACATGGGGATGCGCGAGAATATCGATATAATCGACGCACTGAAGAAGAAGCTTGAAAAGAACGAGATCAAATATCCCGCACACCTTGTGAAGGGGAGCGATGCAAAATACACCAAATATCAAATGGACGACAGGGAGGGATAGCGGTGAAGGAAGACATGCTGTTGCACAACATAGGGAAGCTCATTTCCTTCCAGGGCATGGGGCCCGCAATAGGGGAAGGGATGGACCGCCCGGAGGTCATCGAAGGGGCGGCCGTCACCATCTCCAACGGTAAGATATCCATGATCGGCCCCGAGAAGGACATATGGGAAAAGGCCGACCTGAAGGAGGATGCCGAGTGCATCGACTGCGGCGGCAAATGCGTGGTCCCCGGATTCGTGGACCCCCACACCCATGCTGTGTTCGGGGGAACCCGGGAATTCGAGCTCCCCATGAAGCTCAGGGGCAGGACATATCTGGAAATACTCGAGGCGGGAGGAGGCATACTCAGGACGGTCAGGGACAGCAGGGCACTCTCCATCGAGGAGCTCACCATGGAGCTTGATGTCCGGCTGGATAAGATGATGAGGTACGGCACCACAACGGCAGAGATAAAATCCGGTTACGGACTTGACAGGGAGAACGAATTGAAACAGCTCAGGGCAGTAAAGCGTTCTGAACATCCGATGACCAAGGTGGCGACCTTCCTCGGACCGCATGCCCTCCCCCCGGAATACAGAGAGAGACCGGACGAGTTCATAGATATGATGATCGAGGTGCTCCCCGAAGTTGTGAAAGAGGACCTGGCGGAATATGCCGACATATTCTGCGAGACCGGTGTCTTCACCGCCGAGCAGTCAAGGAAGTTCCTGAAGGCCGCAAAGGAGCACGGGCTTCTTGTCAAGATACATTCGGATGAGATAAAGAATATTGGAGGCACCCTGGTGGGAGCAGAGCTGGGCGCCCACTCGGCGGACCACCTCCTTGTATCCGGGGACAGGGACCTCCGGGCAATGAAGGAGGCTGGGACGGTACCGGTACTGTTGCCTGGAACCCTCTTGACCATCTTCGAGGAGAGGGTCCCGAGGGCCAGGGAGATGATCGAGATGGGGCTCCCGGTGGCCATTGCCACCGACATAAATCCGAACTGCATGGTTGAGAACATGCAGTACATCCAGTCGCTGGCCTGCTACAGGTTGAGGATGACCCCCAACGAGATACTGGCCGCCTCCACCATTAACGCTGCCCATGCCATCGGGCTCTCCCTCACCAAGGGGAGGATAGCCCCCGGTTACGACGCGGACCTGCTGGTACTGAAGGACACCTCCTTCGACCACGTGGTCTACAATTTCGGTGTGAACCACGTGGAAAAGGTGATACTTGGGGGCCGTATGGTAATGGAGGACATCGGGTGGTGAAGATGGAGTTCGATGCAGTTATCCAGAAGAGACGCTCGGTGAGAAGCTACACATCGTATGCGCCATCGGACAGGGACCTCGAGAAGATAGTGCATGCTGCACAGCAGGCCCCGTCCGCGGGGAACCTGAAGGCGAGGAAGATGTTCACCATCAAGAGCTCCACCAGGATAAGGCAACTCATGGAGGGGGCCCTTCATCAGAAATGGATCACCGAGGCCCCTTACGTCATGCTCTTCTGCGCTGATCACAGAGCGATCGAGAGCTACGGGGAGAGAGGAAAGGACCTCTACTCCGTACAGGACGCAACCATCGCAGCTGCATTCGCGATGTTAAAGGCGACCGATCTCGGTCTCGCCACATGCTGGGTGGGTGCCTTCGATGAGAAGAGCATCTCGGATGCCGCGGGTCTCCCTCCTTACCTGAGACCGGTGGCGATACTGACGCTGGGATATGAGAAGTGATCATGATGTGGACCTACGTCATCGCGTTCACGGAGGACCTGGAGAAGTTCATGATGGTGAGGTCCAGAAAACGGGGAGGCTGGGAGATGCCCGGAGGTCGAGCCAATGAGGGTGAGACACCACTGGTGACCTCAAAGAGGGAGTTCCTGGAGGAGACAGGGCATGAACTGATATCAAATGACGATTGGAGCATGCCAATTGGGACCGGGGGACATGTCCACTTCGGGTTCATAGGATCCGGGAACCCGTCTAGAAGGTCCATGCAGGAGATACTTGACGTTTCGCTTTTCGAAGATCTCCCATCAGAACTTGCCTACCCGTCCGTTGAATATTCGCCTCTTGTGATCTTTGGCCGTCGTCTTCTTTCATCGGATATCACCTTATCATAGGTATATCCCACCTGTCGGCGGGATGATGTATCGTGGTTTTATTCTGGTGGGGTCCTTTCCCGGTCGGTATATGGACCGAGCCGTCGTCCATGCCTGTGACTATACCGATCAGATCTACTATGTCGGTCCTCCGGGGGTCCTCAATGGTCCCGATGAACACGGTCTTGTCCTGTGCCTGCATCAGACCGAGCACCTCCTCCACGAAAGGTCTTGTCGCCTTGTCGTTGAGACCACTTGGTTTCACCAGGTTCAGGAAATATCCCTTTCCGGTCTTCGGGTCCCTCTTCATCAGACCGCATGAGGCGAACTCGACCGCTGCGGCCCGGGGATCATCGGTCATGCTCCCCCCAACGAAGATGGACCCCTCGTTCCCCTCCTTGAATACGGATCTCAGATCGGACAATGTTATGGACCTCTTCGAGCGCCCGTAGAGTGTTTCTGCCATCGATACGACTATCCATGAAAGCAGTGCATCCAAGGCAGCGAGAGTCCTGGATATGGGTTGGGAGCCGTTTATCTCCTGGAACCTGTCCTGGTCTATGCTCACCACGTTGAATCCCCTTTTGACCATCCTGTTCTTTGCGTGGTTGGCTATTGTCCTTGGCATCGATTCGAGCGTCGCAGAGGGAAGGACCAGGAAGTTCATCACGAAGGCACCCAGTCCTTCCGCTATCGAAGCAAGCACATGAGCCGCACCGCTCGCGGTGCCTTTGCCCAGTGATGCAATATTGATCACAAGATTATAGCCTTCCATGAAAGGCTCCAGGTCCCTCCTTGCATCCTCAGCGGATTTCTCTCCCAGCTCGGTGAGACCCATTGCTCCCTTTCCTCCGCAGAGCCTCCTCCCTATGAGGAACTTGGTGTCGGACCTCGTCCTTTCTATGTCCGATTCCTTGGTGGTAACGAACAGAGTATCGATATTGGTCCCCGAGGTCTGATGGATCAATTTCATCAACCTGCTGGTTCCCCCGCCGACACATACGACGAGGACCTTCCCCGCTCTCCTTCTCGCGGGGTCCTGGTCCATCATTGTCCATACCATCCTTATTTTTGCCTGTATATGGCATGCTCCAGTCCGGCATATCTCTGGTCGACCACATGCAGAGCATGGGTGTACATTGCCATGGCCCTGATGTACTCGGGAGTGTTCTTGGTGTTCTCGGCATACGCGTTCAGCTGTTCCAGGTAGAGCAGGTCGCTCCTTGCTTTTTCCGTTATCTCATTTTCATCCAACATCGTTGATCCCCCTTTAAAGGTCGCTGCAACCTCGAAGACCGCTTCTTTTTTCCCGTATGCGGTCGGCTTTACTTCGGGACCCGCATCCCTCAGGTCCCGGCAGGACATGGTCACTCGACCATGGAGTCCTGCTGCATCTCTATGGACCTTGCATCCATATCGACACGGGCCAGGTCCGCATCCTCGGACCTGTCCTCCTTCAGCTTGTTTCGGATCTCCCTTACCCCTATTTCCACGGCCTCGGAGAGGAGTGCCCGCAGAGAGGTCTTGTAACCGTAGAAGCTGTGGAGCCGGGAGGCCCTGCGAAGGGTCTCCTGGGAAACAGGGATCTCCAACCGGTTCTCCGGCGAGACCGCCCTGGAGGTGCCCAGATGCTCCACAGCAAGCTGTAGTACATCTGTCCTAGAAAGGTCCAGCTCCTCTTGGAGCTTTTCAAGCATATCGAACTGGGGTTTCGAGAACCTCGCAGATATGGTCGATACCTTCTCGTTCATTGGCACACCCTATTTCCCTAATCGTTCACTCATCTGCGTGTATTACACGCGTATGACGTCATAGCTCTGTCTAATATTTATATATTGTTGTTTCGCCTCCCCCTCTCCTTTCCCGGGCAAAAGCATTTTTTACAGCAGGGTCATTTCCCATCATGTACCTAAGTTCAAAGGAGGAGAGGACACTCCAGGGAGAAGAAGGGGAGGCCCTCTCCTTTGCCATGAAGATACTGGTGAACCTCGGTGACCTCGAGGGTGCGGAAGGTCTGATACCCGTAACCTCAGCACACGTGTCAGGTGTATCCTACCATACGGCAGGGGAGGCCCTGATCAAACTGCTCGAAGAACTCAACGAGAAGGGTGCGAAGGTATCGATACCCTCAAGTCTTAACCCTGCCGGAATGGACCTGAGGAGGTGGAAAGAGATCGGATATCCCGATGACTTCGCTGAAAAACAGCTCCGTATCATAGATTTGTACAAGGGACTCGGTCTGAACATGACCTGTTCATGCATACCCTACGAGACCCCCGACATCGTTTTACCCGTAGGTCTCGGGGACCATATATCGTGGGGTGAGTCAAATGCCGTGATCTACGCGAATTCCATGATCGGAGCGAGGACCAACCGGGAAGGCGGCATATCATGCCTTGCATCCGCCATACTGGGAAAGACACCAAACTGGGGAATGCATCTGGATGAGAACCGGGCACCCGACCTGGAGGTCCGAGTAAAGGGTGAGATGGAGCCGATCCACTATGATCTGCTCGGG
Organism: Thermoplasmatota archaeon; assembly: GCA_046483845.1. Taxonomy (GTDB): domain Archaea; phylum Thermoplasmatota; class Penumbrarchaeia; order Penumbrarchaeales; family Penumbrarchaeaceae; genus JAYEPK01. The sequence goes on from JAWOCK010000073.1 coordinate 19,081, forward strand.
GCCTACGTCGGGAAGAACTTCAATTCCAGCATACCGGTCTTCAACGGGGTCAGGATCGACTCGGACAATGGTTCGCTGAAACACCTGGGGGCTGCCATGGCGGCGAAAGGGGGCATTCCATTGTATCATGTGGACGGACTGACCCCGGAGATGACCAAAGGACTGGTCGATAAGGACGGGATAGACGAGAGGATAGATGTATCGGCCTTCGGTCTCTGGAAGATGAAGAAGGAACTCTATCCGGACCCGGAAAAGGAGGTGAATACCTATGTTCTGGGGTGCCCGCAGTTCGGCAGGGCGGAGTTTGCCAGGCTTCACGCTGCAATGAAGGGCAAGAAGGTCAAGAAGGGAAAACGCATACTGGTCTACACCTCCCGGGGACTCCGCAACCTGCTTCCCGAGGGAAGGGTGGAGGACCTGGAAAATGCAGGAATAGAGGTATACGACGATACTTGCATGGTGGTGTCGCCCCTTGCAAGGCTGGGGATGGAAAGGGTGGGGACAGATTCCGGCAAGGCCGCCCATTACATACCCAAGATGTCCGGTATCGAGGCGGAGCTGGTCCCGCTTGAGGTAATAGTGGACAGATGCACCAAGTGAGCCTTAATTGTATCTTCATATCAACTTCCGGACCGCTCCTATCCTCTGGAGGGGCTTTCCATCAGTTTTAATTACTCCTTTTACATGGCCAAGCGATAGAAATGAGGATAGCTTCTCTCCTTTACGACAGGTGCCAGCCAAGGAAATGCGGTTCGGAATGCTACCATTTCTGCCCCAGGGTCAGGGCCGGAGATGATATATTCTCCTTCGACGACAAGGACAAGCCCATCATCGACGAGGACCTCTGCGTCGGCTGCGGCATCTGTGTCCACAAATGCCCTTTCGATGCCATCAAGATCACCAATCTCCCCGAGGAGCTCGAGGAGGATCTGATACACCAGTTCGGCCCCAACGGTTTCCGGCTTTTCAGGATCCCCTATCCCCAGGAGGGGAGGGTGCTGGGACTCCTCGGATCCAACGGGATCGGCAAGACAACCATACTCAACGTACTTTCCGGTTCCATGATGCCCAATTTCGGAAAAGGCATTGAGGGGGGCGATGACGAGGGTGATGAGCCGAAAGCCTTCGGGTCCAAGAGACTGGAGAAGGATGAATTGGAGGATGCCCCCGATTCCTGGGATGATGTGAAGGATAGGTTCTCCGGCACCGGTCTTGCAGAGCATTTCCAGAGGATCTCGGAAGATGATCTGGTCCCGGCCTTGAAACCGCAGTACGTGGACGGCATCCCCAAGGCCTTTACGGGGAAGGTGAAGGAGATGCTCTACAAGGTGGACCCCGAAAGAGCGGAGAAGATAGCGGAGGACCTTGAGATCGTACATATCCTGGACAGGACCCTGGACAAACTATCCGGTGGAGAGCTTCAGAGGGTCGCAATCGCTGCTACCTTGCTCAAGGAGGCTGATTTCTATTTCCTGGACGAGCCCTCCTCCTACCTTGATATTCGTCAGAGGCTCAAGATATCGCAGATGATAAAGGATCTCGGTGAAAAGAAACAGGTCATAGTTGTTGAACACGACCTTGCCATCCTTGATTTCCTGGCGGAGAACATCTCTCTGATGTACGGACAGCCCGGCGGTTTTGGCGTGGTGGCCAAACCCATGACGGTCAAACAGGCCATCAATACATTCCTTGAGGGATACATGAGAGTGGAGAACGTAAGGTTCAGGGACAAACCGGTGGAGTTCTTCGACCACCCCCCAAGGACCAATTGGATGGGAGGCGAACTGTTGGACTTTCCCAAACTGGAAAAGAGCTTTCCCTCGTTCAAGTTCACGTCCAAGGGCGGAACCATCCATATAGGGGAGACCGTGGGATGCGTGGGACCGAATGCGACAGGTAAGTCCACCTTCGTCAAGATGCTGGCGGGGGAGGAAACCCCCGACAGGGGGACCATTGAGGCACCTTTCGAAATATCCTATAAACCACAGTACATCCGTCACGATTTCGACGGGGCGGTCAGGGATTACCTCATCATAGAACTAAAAGAATCTTTCGGGACGGGTTTCTTCAAGGCAGAGATCGAAGGACCGTTAGCTCTGAAGCACCTCTACGACAAGGAGATGAGCAAGCTCTCCGGGGGCGAGCAGCAGAGGGTCGCCGTTGCCAGGGCACTGGCCGTGGAAGCCGATCTCTACCTGATGGACGAGCCTTCCGCATATCTGGATGCCAACCAGAGAATGGAGGTGGCAAAGATCATCCGCAGGGTCATCGAGAAGAGAGGCAGGTCGGGACTCATCGTTGACCACGACGTATACTTCATCGATCTGGTCTCGGATACAATGATGGTCTTCCAGGGTGAACCCTCGGTAAACGGACATGCGGTGGGCCCGCTGGACCTCAGAGAAGGTATGAATCTTTTCCTCAAGGATGTCGGGATCACCTTTAGAAGGGACATGGAGACCAAGAGACCCAGGATAAACAAACTCGGCTCCCGGCTGGATGACGAGCAGAGGAGAACGGGCGAGTACTACTACGCCTGAGATCAAATCGAGAGTGCGCACAGCAGGTCCGATTCCAGACCCGCTGATGAGGAGACGCCCCCCTGGTCCAAGGACCTCAGTGTGCCGGAGAGACCCAGGAGCGACCGGATCAATCTTATTCCCTTTATCGTGTCGGCCCCTTTGGGATAGGAGAGCAGTTCGTCGTGTCCCATATCGGTGAGCGAGTTCACATAACCCTCCACCAGGAAGTTCCTTGCCCTTTCGAACCAGAGGGCTCCCACAAGCGAGATCTTGTGTACGAAGCTAAAGGGCATCTCCTTGCCCTCGAATACCCTGAGCACGTTGTAGTCCTTCATCATCTCCCCATAGGTGCCCTTTGAGAGGTTGTAATCAAGAAAGAGATAGGTGAGCGGTTTGGGATCCACTTTGGGTTCCATGGACCTGAAGGTTCTCCTCGCCGTCAGGTAACGGGCCTTGGTGAAGGAGTTCAGGACCATGGCCAGATCCTTAAGTGGAAGGAACCTGTCTAGTTTCCCTTCCTCCACCCCGAAGAACTCGAAATCGAATCCGTTGAAGATGTAGTTCTTTTCGGGTCCCAACTGTATCCTCTCCAATCTGCAGTCCATCCCGGAAGGAAGCGTCGGAGAGGACCTGAAGGTCCTTATCAGTCCCAGGGTCCTCCTCATCCTTGTCTCCACCTTCCTGAAATGGGTCCTGAAGATATCCATTGCAGACCAATCGACACCTTCCAGTCTCAGCTTGTCAGGATGCTTCTTGAGGGTCTTCATTCTCCTGCCCGTCACCGGATCGATCCCGGGCCTGTCGCCCAGAAGCCTCACGAAATCCCTCTTCATCCTGGTAAGATAGAACGACCCGGTACCTATCGTGGTCCCCACATCGATCATGTTAAAGGAAGAAGGTCTGAAAAGGTCCGAGATCTGTCTCTCGGATCCCCTGTCCGAAGGCACTGCTGGCCCCTCCATCAGAAGGGTTCCGTGAATGCTCCCCAATGCTTCCCCTATCCTTCTGGCCTCGGCGAAGGAAGGATGATCGGCCCGGGAGAGCTCCAGAAGGTATCTCTTCGACCTGGTGCCGGAAAGCTGGACGAACTCGTCGCCGATGTCCTTCAGAACCGACAGAAAGGACCGAAAGGAGGGGACCGCTCCGGTCGGATGCTCCGTAAGCCTCATCCAGGGAGCATTCCCATCTTCCATATCCCAGTATGACATGCCGATCATATTCGGAACGTTTTGAGATCCCTGGGTGCTCAATCTGGACAGCATATAGCTTCCCATGGGCTGCTTCCTGGTGCTGCGGAGGAACTCCATCTGATACGTTCGCTCGCCGGACACCTTGCGTATCACATGGTTCTCGTTCTCCCTGAGCAGGTCGAAGGCCCCGTTGACCTGTGCGATCCCTTCAGTGTCTCTCTCGGTGAAGGTTTGATAGCGGACCCTCCTCCCCTCTCTTGTGTCAAGAGGTCTCATCCGGCGGAAGAGATCCAGCTGAAAATGGAACAATCTCTCCATTTCGTTCCCTTCTATCATATGGATGGGTACACCCTCCGGACCGTTGAGCCAGAGGTTGAAGAGATCATCGCCAGTCCCCAATAGTAAAAGGCATCCGGCGTCTCCCCCGAAGTCTATACTGTCGATCAGATCGACCTTCTCCATGAGCGAAGGGGGTAGCAGGGTCTTGATGGGACCGGAGGTTGGATCGATCCCCGTTGATTGGTTCTTTTCGTCCCTGTCAATCAGCTGAATTCCCCCGGCCTGGTCCACGTACAACACCAAGGCTCTAATCTTTATTGGGGACATCGCATAAACCCGTTTTGCAGGTTCTTCGTTAGAAGACGGTGTTAATCCCTGATAGGAAAAGAGCATTATCTATATAAGTTCAGAAATTATAACAAGTCCATGGATGATATCCTTAAGGCCCTGGTGGACAAAGAGATCTCCATCCAGGAAGCGAAGAGGGAACTGGAACTGCGGTATCACGGGCAGGGAACACACAATATAGATACCGGTAGAGAGCATAGAACGGGAGTGCCCGAAGTGGTCCATGCCGAGGGAAAGGAGAAGGAGCATCTCCGGTCGATCATCAGGGAATTCCTGGACAGGACAGGCAGGGTCCTGGTATCCAGGCTGGACCATGGGATATGGGAGGATGTCGGACCTTCCCTTGCTGAGGACCTCAAGGATGTGGAATTCAGTTATGAGCCCACCGCAAGGTTCCTTGTAGCAAGGTACAAAGACCTCGAGATGGAGAATACCGGAGGCAAGGTCGGCATCATGACAGCGGGGACATCCGACATACCCGCCGCGCTGGAGGCCGATAGATAGTGCATATATCCCAAGTTGTATCGCAATAAACAATGTCATAGAGTAAGAGTACACACTAGATTGAATCCCATAAATGATAAACGCAATGATT
>JAWOCK010000040.1:0-27493 GCA_046483845.1 Thermoplasmatota archaeon
CAGGATGAGGTTGGTAAATGGGAACCAGAACGATCCGAGGGGGGACAGGATGATATAGAATAGAGAATAGGTGAAAAGTGAAAGGGGCATGTAATTGTAAGTGGAGTTTGTGATCCCGGTACCCTCTCCGTGGTACCTTTCCGAGAAACGGGGCACCACCTCATCCTCGTAGGGATTGCCTCCGTGGATGAAATGTCTCGATGCAGCTTCCACCGCATCATCGATGTCGTGTGATCTTTCCAATTCGGGGTATAGCAGGCAGGATGCGGTAGCCGCGCCTATTAAGATGACCCAGAGGGAGACAATTATGACCCTTGCGGTCCGCGGATCGGACAACATCCCCTTCAGCCTCTTCAGGTCCATTCTCCTCGTTATCAGATATACGAGAATGAGGGTTATGATGGACCCGTTGACGAATACGTCAAAATACATCCTTTAAAAAAGTAGTATTACAATCCTTATAACACTTTCTGATAGCGTGCATTGTCCTTACCGCATCAGATGTCCCAGGGAAGGTAACCGTTTATCTGGTAGGCGGAGAATATCATTAGTGAAGACCAGGTGAAGTGGGAGTTATCGGAAATGAAGAGGAATGGAAGGGCCCAGATGATATACCATGTATGGAACTGTGCCGATGTAAGCATCAGAACCATCAGGATACAGCTGGAAAGCATCGGCACCGATACCGGATCGATATGATCCGTGAACAGCCTCTTCAGGTTCCAGCGCCGCGGGAAAGGATCATTGGGACCCTTGAAATGCATGAATACGTAGATGCCTACGGCGGACAGGAAAATAGCGATCGCGGTGCCTCCCCAACCGAGGAAGACATCCATATTACCATTTTCGTATTCTGAGAGGTATACCGCCTGGAGTATGGTCCCCAATACTGCGAAGAGCAGCATGAGAAGGACCACGGGGGCAAGATCCCATTTCTCCAGCCTCCTGCTCATTCCCCTGATGGCAAAATAAGGGACGGCCAATACGAGGATGGCCGTGACGATGTAGTAACCTGCGTCCAGCGGCAGCCCCAGCCGATCCAGTCCGGCCTCCAGAGCTCCGCGAATCGATATCCCCGTGGACCAGCCGTAGAACTGATATTGCAGATAATCCAGGATCAGCCGGGGATCGACCAGTATGAGAGGGAGTGCAGAGAGGACGGTGGGAACCGCAAAACCCGCGGCGAACAAAGCACGATCCCTCCATTTGGGGAAGGTAAGGAAGAAGATAGGGGCGATAAAGAGCGGGTAGAGCTTGAGGGCGAATGCTGTCCCCAGCAGTGCTCCGCTCAGGAACGGACCTCTTCTCAAGAGGAAGTAGAAGGACCCCAGTGTGATCAGGACTACGACCGGATCGAAATGCCCCCCCCATCCGATCTCGATCAGGGGTATGGGACACAGAACGTAGGCGATGGATGCGTTAAACCAGTTGAAACCGTTCCTTCGCTCCGGCAACCTCTCCGTGCATGTCAATGACCTGTACCTGTATATGAGCAACATCATCACGGGAACAAGGGAGTTGGCAAGTACGAAAATGGTCCTGAAAACTTGTTGATCGGGACCAAGTGGCAGAGAGATCAGACCAACCATCCAGATATAGAGCGGAGGTTTGTTGACATCGAAATCCCTGTAAGGAAAGGCGCCGTCCATGAGGAGCTCCCCTCTTCTTTCCAACCTCATGATGTCCTGGGACAATGATGGTTCCTGTAACAGAAAAGGGAGATGGAGTATCAACGATATGAGGAATATTCCGACCATTATCTGTTTCGGGTCCAGTCTCTCGAGCCTGGAGCCGAGATCTGATCTGACAAGTTGGTAGATCAGACCTAAGTATGCCAGTGACCACAGCCCTATTACACCTTTGTATGCTCCCCACGACCCTCCGAAGACAGCCGTTGATATGAGTCCTGCCACATACAGGATGGATAGCATGATGATGTACCGATGACTCCCGTCATCAAGAACGGTCCGTACCAAACCTCTCCTGTTCATGGGTAATTCCCTTTCCATCCGTCCCGAGAATGAATTGGCCTTTAATCTATTTACCGCAGTGGCCGGTCACAATCAAAAGAAGCATATCGGAGATGATCATTGATGTATGCGTGCTTCGACGTTTGGGATACAGGGAAGCGGTCGCCGCATCACTTGTTCTGCTCCAGGTGATACTGATCGTTGCGGCATTTGCAGCGGGCGGTTTCCGGGAGGAGATCGATCCGGAGATCTCATTGGAAGTGGTGAAAACCCGGAAAGAATGGGGAGAGCTCCAGGGTCGGATACCCGTTGAAGGCAAGGTATGGCAGGTTGTCCAGGTGAATTTCGTCAATCTGAACCAGGATGCTATGTTGGAACCGCTCCCTTGGGACTTCTATGCCTATACAGAAGATAATGAAAGGACATGGCCTTTCAACAGCGATCGGGGCCCCTTCGATCCTATCGAACCCGGCGGCAACTCAACATTGATGCTCATATTCGGTATAGAGGAGGGCTCCCATCTTGTCGAGCTCGAATACATCAAAAAGGCATCGGGACCTGTTACCTGCACTATCCCCGGCCTCATTTCAGGCACCCGCTAGAACTTAATTGGCCAAAGTATCTTTTGAGGGCCTATGAATACTACTATGCTTTATAGTAGGAATAATTCATACCATTTCCTTTAAGTATCAGGTTTTTTTGGAATGATATAGCTATCAATGTTCGATGTTTCCGGACGTTGGGATCCTATAGAGGTGGAAAAATATGACACACAGGGGCTATGAAGTTCTTAAGAATAATGTATTATCTCTGATCGTGGTGGGGATCTTTCTGCTCTCCGCTCTTGCAGTGATGGATATGACCGTATCCGATGTGGAGGGAAAGGAAGATTTTGAAGAAATTCGACCCATGCAGGATGATGGCTTCCTATCCGGGGATCTGAACCTGAAGACCCAGGACGCGGATATGAGGGTTAGCGGATCCGCACAACGCGACTACACCGGCGGAGTGGCATCCGGGGATGTCAATGGCGATGGGTACGATGACATGATCGTGGGTGCATGGGGCCAGGGCTCCGTTTCGGGTGCGGTATACATTTACTTTGGAATGAAGACAATAGGCTCTGACCTGAAGCTTTCCGACGCAGATGTCGAGATCGACTGTATGACTGCTTCTTATGGTTACGGCGGTACCTCGATCGGTGTGGGAGATGTCGACGGTGACGGGATCGATGATATCTTGCTCGGAAGCCGATCGGCGAACAGTTATCGGGGAGAGGCATATCTCATCTTCGGAAGGGCCTCATGGACCAAAGGGACCAAGATAACATCGCCAGATATTGAGTTCACAGGTGAGCAGGGATATTCATCTTCCTGTTATTTCGGTGAGGATGTCTGGTTGGATGATCTTGACGGGGATGGTCTGGCCGACCTAGTGGTGGTAGAGCCTTATTATTATGAGAGAATATACGACAATGTTATTGAGTTTGGTGTAAGTGTCTATCGACAATATAATTATACTGGCCTTGCCTTTATCTGGTGGGGAAGATCCAAAGCGGATTGGGGTTTTACCGGCTCCACGGTGAAGATCGACGCCAACAAAGGTGAATGGGACATTCGGATAAAGGGCTGGACCCCTGCAGGAAGTAGTGGTTACAGATATACCAGACTCGGTGATTATTCAGGACAGGCGATCAGTTCTGGTGATTTCGATGGTGACGGATACAACGATCTTGCCCTCTGTTCCTATGCTACGTATATGTATTACACCTCGACAAGTTACTATAGTTATGCAGGTACGACATGGCTCATACCCGGTAGAAGCAGAGCTGAATGGGAGCAGTGGGGCGGACATTACAGCTTGATGGATAGACAAGGGGACTACATGATGTTCACGCGACGCCAATCATCCGCATATGCAGGACAGAACGTGAGACTGATGGGGGATGTGAACGGGGACGGATACAACGATCTGTTCGTTTCTAGCTACAGAGGATCAGGCAGTTATGATGGAAAGGTGTGGTGTATATTTGGAAGGAATGATACGACATTTCTAAAGACCGGTCAGTTTTACGGCAGCTATCCATGGGGCGGGTATTATCATGACCTCGATGATGTGGCGGACATTACATTTTCTGGTCAATCGAACTCCTATCTGTCGCAGTCATGGATGGATGATTTCAATGGAGATGGCTATGATGACGTGCTTCTTGGAGCGGGGAGGGAGTCGACACCTTATGGGGTCTCTTATGGAGGGGCTGTCCATCTGTTCTACGGAAGGTCCACGGATATGTGGGAGAGCCAGGGTTCATATTCAACAGAAAACGCGGATTGGAGCGCTTATGCTGAGGCGCAATATGATTATCTTGGTTATTATTACTATCAGACCCTGGGCAGCGGTGATCTGAACAATGACGGATATGCCGATGTTCTGATGGGAGCTTACGGTGCAGAGAACTACCGGGGGTGTGCTTATCTGGTACTAAGCAAGGCACCTGAGGTAGGTTTAAAGGATTTTCGACTACTGGATGGGGATGGGGAGGATCACGACATTCTCACACCCGAAGCAGGTGGCAACAGATATAAACCCGCCCAGAAAATGGGTAAGATAGGTGATGGGTATTATACGTTCAGTGTTGCGTATAATGATACCTGGACAGTCTTCGAGATCCGCGATATTATCCTATCCTTTGAACTTAAGGACGAATACACTGGCCTTGCCTACAAGGTTGCATATTCTCCGAACAATGACACCTTTTACATAATCGAAAGCATCGGAGGTGGGATCGAAATAGATCCGGATAAATGCAAGTTCAATGTGATAGACTTCAACAATGCCGAAGTGAATATCACCATCAGGATAACAACGGAGTTCATTACACAAGCATACTTTGACGTATCCATAAGCGTGAATGGTGCACGCTCAAGGGATTTTAGGAGATATGAGGACTATGCTAGGGTTGAGATGGACCTTACCTTCGACAATGATGATTTCACCGTTCTTCGGGAGGGCGACGAGATCAGCAGGGGAGTTCAGTTATCCGGCGGTCCTCCATTGGAAGTAACCGGTCTCAGGGTCGTGTATCAGGACACTGATGTATCTCCCCTTGATGACAAGTTCTTTGTGAGGATCACCGATTCCTACGGTCGTATATTCCAGAACAAGTCCTCTGCGGGTCAAGATATCTACTTCGAGATCCCGACCAATGTGGATTCTGGCAAGTTCAGTTTCAATATAGACATCATCATATATCCGATCCTTGCCAGCAAGATGGAGGACCTTGCAGTCATTCCGGATTTCTATGTTGATTTTGATTTCGAGGGTCCCCAAGCACCTCCTCTGCTGCAGTTCCATGCGGATTCTGCGGATGATCCCGAGGTTCGCTGGGACAATGATGATCAGGTTTGGGCCAGTTGGGGTCCCGCCTTTGATCCCCAGGTCGGCATCCGCGATTACGGATACAAGATCGAGGGTCCTGATGGTTATCTCGAGAGCAACAACACGGCTAATAGGAGCATCGAGCTGAAGCTTGGGAGCGACGGTCTGTATACGTTGTATGTATGGGCCTTTGACAATGTGGGGAACCAAGGCATGAGCTCTTTCACGACCCTTGTGAAGGATTCCGGTGATATCACATTCAGAGATGCTTCGCCGAGCTTCCTTGGTCAGCAGTGGTATAACCGTATAGATGTGGATGTTCTCGTTGATGTGATCGACACGGTCCCGCATGTGAACGGTCCTTCCCTTCATCTTGGTGGTCTGGAGTATGCAGTGACCTCTTCCATGACGGAGTCGGCCCGTGATACGGCGGAGTGGAAGAGTGCGCGGTATAAGGTTCTGTCCGAGTCCACCGAAGATGATGAGCATGTCTATTCCTTGTCGGTGAAGGTTCCCAATCTCAATGAAGGTAAGAACAACTATGTGTGGTTCCGTGTTTCGGATGAGGCTGAGAACATGGGTATGACCTCCGTTCTTGACACCTCCGATGAGAATGCGACGGTTTACAATCCTTCCCGGGTCTGGGTAGATACCGGTTCCGTGTTCTTCGATGATGCCTCTCCTTCCCCGGAGCCTCTTGAGAGCAATATAGTGTCCGCTTCCATAGTGATCGAAGACCTATTATCCGGTGTGGATGCATCCAGTGTTCAGTATTCAGTTTCCCGGGACGGGATCACCAACTATGGTGGTTGGATCTCCGCGGAACTGAGCACTGATAAATCTGTTCTTACGGCCGAGACGGTCTCATCGATCCTTTTCCAGCCGGGTTCGACCAATTATATTCGCTGGCGGGCGAAGGATGTAGCGGGCAACGGTTACACCGTTTCGGAGGACCATATGATAAATATCGTTCCTCCGGTGGTGAACAATCCGCCCATTGCCGAGATAGTCTCTCCTTCCATGGACGATGTCTTCGATACCCGTGATACCATCACCTTCGACGGCAGCGGCAGCGGTGATCCCGATCTCCTTGACGAGCTCAGTTATCAGTGGGTTCTTGGCAATCGGAACCCCATGAGCACAGAATCCGTGTTCGATCTTGACGCAGGCGATCTTGGTCGTGGTGTACATGTGATCACTTTGTATGTGTCCGATGGAGAATACACGGTGACGGATTCGATATCGATCTACGTGAAGATGCATCCGGATGAGCTTGACACCGATGGTGACGGTATACCGGATGGTGAGGACCCTGATGATGACAATGATGGTCTATCGGATGTCGAGGAGGAGCGTATTGGGACGAATCCCCGTTTGAAGGATTCTGATCTTGATGGTTACAATGACGCTCTTGATGCGGATCCTCTGAACCCCGAGATCACCGTTGAAGAGGATGATAAGGGCATTTATTCCTACTGGGATATTCTTGTTCTTTTCATTCTTTTGGGTTTTCTGATAGTATTGATCTCCACAATGCTAGTCTTCCGCCGTCGTTCCTCCATGGAGAAGGATCGTGTGATGCGGACCGTGGCCATGGAGGGTCGTATAGTTGACAGGTATCAGCAGTTGACCGGTATCGATGCTCCTCTGCTGCCCCAGGTCAAGGAGATGGGTGTATCTCTGCCTCCGGTAGCTGCCCAGCAGGTAGCTCCTGTGAGGCGCGCCAGGGATCTTTCTGAGACACCGGATCTTCCTCCTGCCAAGAAGGAGGAAGAGAAGGAGGAGGAGAAGAAGGAAGAGGCCCCTTCCGAACCCGCCCCTGCTCCGGCTCCTGCACCCGAGCCTGCTCCGGCTCCGGCTCCTTCCCCTGAACCGTCTTCCGAGGAGCCGAAGGAAGGGGCTGGCAGTATGCCTGGTTCTGTTCCCAAGACGGAGGATCTGACGGGTACAGCATCCCTTCCGGGGAGCTCGGAGTCCGAGTCCTCTGGTGTTGGTTCGACCACGACATGTGATCTTTGCGGGTCCACCATGGAGGTACCTCCTGGAGCGAGCTCCGTAGAGTGTCCTCTTTGTGGTGAGACCAAGGACCTGTGATGGTTGTAAAGCATGGCAATTGGCCTCCGGGGCCCTCCGGAGGCTTCTTTAATTTTTTGGAATATTTGGAGGGTTCTTTTTATATTATAGTTGATGATTCAATATAAGATACCTGATAGAAGGTGCAACATGGTCTCCGATAACGTAGATGATGAGCTGAAGGCCTGGATATGGAGGCGTGACGAGTTCACTTGCGCACTCTGCGGCAGGACGATCCCATGGCCGGAGGTCACGGTGATCCACAAGAAGCATACGAAAGGGGAAAGGTCAGATGACCGGGAGAACCTTCTCACGGCATGTGCTTACTGTGTCGGCGAGACCAAGGACATAGATCTGGAAGAGAAGGACAAGAGGAGATTGAAGAGGCTTCTCAGGGAGCTGGTGGAATATACCGATCACTCCGACATCGTTTTCGAGGAGGATTACGAGGAAGAGATCATCAAGCTCTCTGCAAAGATAGAGGAGATGAATAAAGACTACAAGCTCCTTTCAGATGCTTACCAGGAAAAGGAGAAACTGGCGATCGCCTATAAGGTCAAGATGGACAGGGCCCTGAAGGATCTGGAGAACCTGAAGAAGAGGATAGAGGTGGATACGGGATTGAAGGTGAGGGAGAGGACCAAAGACCTCTTCATGGAGATGATACAGGTCCTGGATAACATGGACAGGGCGATCCAGGAGGCAAGTAAGGATCAGAATGTAAAGCAGGTGAAGGATCTTAAAAAGGGGCTTATATCGATAAGGAAAGGCATTATGAGATCACTTGAGAAAAATGGAGTGGAGATACTTGATCCGCTGGGGGGCGCTTTCGATCCGAGGGAGCACGAATCCGTATCATCCGTGAAGGATGAGGAGCGGTTCTCGGATACTGTTGTGAAGGTACAAAGTCTCGGGTTCAAATTGGACGATCTTGTACTGAGACCGGCCAGGGTTGTAATATCCCGTGGAGGACCGAAGAGGAAGAAGAAGGAGAGATTCGATGATTTCGACATGGACCTGGGTGAGAAGATAGATGAGATGGAAGAGATGGAAGAAATGGAGGCGCCGGGAGATATCATCGAGATCGGGTCCGGAGGGGTGGATGAAGTGGAGATCTCTCCACGAAAGAAGAAGAGTTCACAACGCTATCGCTAATGTGAATAGAGAATTATTCGACAATATATGACTGGACATCATCGGAGTGCTTATAGAATAGGATGTCCAGACCTCGCAAAGTCCAATAGGAAAAACCCTCATGAGCCTATGTCTCAAAACATAGGATGAAAATATCATTCGGGTTTTTTCGTAAATCACTCCTTTTCAAAGGAGCTCGTAAATTGCTCTCGTCAATTACAAAGTGTAACGCAATTTCGAGCCACAGCAACAATGGAGCGTCAATTATAGGCACCATTGTGCGTGCCTTGAAATTCTGCAGGAATTCCATTTCATACAAAATTTCAAGGTCTCGTCAATTATGAACTGAAACGTGATTTCGAAACCATCGGAAAAAACAACATCCGGTTATGGTTTTTTCCTGGCCTCCACATCATAGATGTGAAGACTCAGCAAAACAGAGCGTTGCTTAGGGACACTGTTTTGCGTGGGTATGAAAAAATGATAATATCATACCGACCAATTTTCGTACCAATAATGTTCTGGTGACTTTGCTGGTTTTTATCTTTTCGTTGAGAATATGATCTTTTGAAAAGATAAAAATGGTGCGAGGGCTGTGACCTATGGAAAAGTAAAATAAGCGACGCTACTTCTTTTCCAGAGGTCAAGATGAAAACCGAATATGATCATCAATAGTTCAGTTTTCATCGAGTTGGAATAATATTGAGCACTAATTTTGAGAGCATATACTGATTGACGGAAAAAATTGGTGCGAGGGCTGTGATTTGACGCAGCAGCAATTTCCTTTGTTGTAATAATTCCTGTATCGGAAATTGTGCGCGCCTGCAAATTTCGAGAAGAATACGAAGCTCGAAATTTCCAGGACATACTGTTCAAATCAAACCCCCGAATCTCTATTCACAACGCTATCGCTAATGTGAATAGAGATTGGTGCGAGGGCTGTGATTTGAACACAGGAACCACTAAGGACTAGACCCTCAATCTAGCGCCGTTGACCAAGCTAAGCTACCCTCGCATTGGGTTCACGGAGGTATCCCAGTTGGTCAACGGGGACCGGGTTGGAACACACTTGTTCCAACCATAGGCAAACCTGTTTGGTTTGCCGGAGTTGACCAAGCCAAGCTACCATTATTCACCTTCTTTGGTCACGACCTGGGTTAGCCGGGTTCGGGGGCGGATGGAGGAACAGCTGGTCGAAGAGACCCAGCTGAACCATTGCACGATAATATCGCTGTTCGATATATAATCTTAATCAAGCCCGGAGACCTGTTCCCTGATATCCTCGAACTTCCTTGAGAGAAGGTCCAGTGCATGCGAGAGAGCGGCTTTTGCAGTGATCGATCCATCGGTCTCGAAGGTGAAGATGAACTTATCCTCCCTGCCTTTGACCTCGATGGCCGGTTCACCGCTTCCATCCTTTGATTCGCACTTTTCCATGCAGTTCATGCAGAGATCGCACTTCTCAAGTTCCTTCACCACCACCTTTCCTTTTTCAAGAGCAAGCACACCCCTTGGACACGATGCCACACAAGCCTCAGGGTCGTAGCAACAACCCTTCTTTATATCTATTTCCGGATAGTACTTGTATCCGCATACGGTAACAGGCTGCCATTTGCTGTGCTCCTTACCCCTTCCGAGGACCGCTGTTGCATATATCAGGAGTGCCTGTTTCTCCTTGAGCTTGACGATGGGTATCAGTTCTTGCTTTATCTTAAGGGACATATCGCCTAGGGGTTGTAGATCCCCTGAGTAGACGGTGCAGGGCCCCTTCTTGTTGAGAACGTAAATGATGGTGCAATGGGGGCACCCCGCTCCCTCGCACTCGCACTGGTCCCTGAAGGTAAAATGATCGAGATCGGTGGGAATTGGAACCATGCCGAGTCTGTGGGCGATCATCTCATCGAAGAGAGCAGAATTGGAATCGTACTCGCTACCCTCTTCGTCCCTGATGGGCCCCATATGGAACTCCACATCATCGATAGCCATTTTGGGAACATCGGTTATGAGGGTCCTTCTTAGGGCATTGACAATGTCCGGTCTGACACCTTCCACCGAGAAGGAGCATCTCATTTCGTTCAATTCCCTTACAACCAATTTCATAGGTTAACACCTCTCAGACCCTTCTTCCCCTCTTTCCGCCCTTGGGCTTGGTGCCGTCGTGCGGAACAGGGGTCACATCCTCGATCCTTCCTATCCTGAGGCCGGCCCTTGACAGAGACCTGATAACCCCCTGAGCACCGGGTCCCGGGGAGCTGGGTCCGTTACCTCCGGGTGCCCTGACCCTAATATGGATGTTGCTTATTCCTTTTTCCTTTGCCCTATCGGCTATGGCTTCACCGGCTCTCATTGCTGCGAACGGGGAAGCCTCGTCCTTGGCCGCCTTGACCACCATTCCCCCCGTGCACTTCGCTATGGTCTCGGCACCGGTGAGGTCCGTCAAGGTGATGAGTATGTTGTTGTATGAAGCGTAGATGTGACAGACACCCCATTTCTCATTCATTATCCTTCACCTCCGAACCAGGAGCGTCGATCTTTATCTTCTCCGGGACCTGTGAAGGGTCCTCGGGGCCCGCCGCAATCTCGGACCTAGGTCTCATGGGGTGCTCCTCGAAGGCAAAGGGAGAGTTCGATTCGTAGTCTATGAACCCCTCTTCATTCCTCTTTACCAGGATCCCGGGTATTGTGACCCTTCTATCGTTGATGATGATGTGTCCATGGTTTATCATCTGCCTCGCCTGCTTTGGTGTCTGTGCCAGACCCTTGGTGTAGACGATGGTCTGGAGCCTCCTGGAGAGTATGGTCTCTGTCTCTATGGAGAGAACATCCACCAGGGCGGAGCCCTCCGACAGAAGGCCGAGCCTGTAGCATTTCTTGAGGAGCAGATCGGATTCTTTGATGGCCTGCTCGTTCTCGGTCCTTATGAGTGCCTGGAGCTTTCTGGCCTGGCCCCGGAGTCTCCTGAGGTATGATTGTATCCTCCATACCTCCTTCTTGTTCTTGAGGCCGTATTTGATCATGAGCTCTTTTTCTTCCTTGATCCGTTCTCCCTGCCAGGGATGGGAGGGCGTATCGAACCTTTTCCTTAATTTCCTCGGGTCACCCATTTACATCACCCCTCATACTATCTTCTTCCTGGAGACTCCGACGGTGGCCCCGGTCCTTCCATTGGACCTTGTCTTCTGACCCCGGACCTTTTGTCCGGTCTCATGTCTTATACCCTTGTAACATCTGATCTTCCTCAACATGTTGATGTCATCTCTCTGGGTCATGTCCAGGTCAGTGGATATGATATGTGTATCCTCGCCGGTGTCCAGATCATTCTGTCTGTTGAGGAGCCAGGAGGGTAGCGTGTCAGGTATCTCATTGATGAGTCCTATCAGCTTTTGGATCTCCTTATCGGTGAGGTCTCCCATGAGCTTGTCCCCGGGGACACCGAGTTTCCTGACCAGTATGGTCGAGATCCTGTGGTTGATGCCGAGTATCGATGTCAATCCGTTTATTATCTTCTTCTCACCGTCGATGTCAGTGTTGGCCATGCGAACGATGAACTGGAAATCCGGGCCGTGCTCGGTCTCCTTGTCACCCTTTCGGGATCTTCCTTTCTTCTCTGCCAAGATAATTCCTCCAGAAGCGGCTAGTTGGTCCCGAAGGACCATTTATCAAGCCCGCAGTTTGTGTTTTGCGGCGTCCAGACATTGTCTGGTTGTGGCTTCCGGTTCCTCCCGATGTAGTTCTTATTTATATCCCTTTCCATCATTTGGGTCTAGCATGAAAAACCGGACCATTCTGGGACAATGAGGAGGGATACACGAGATGGGACCGGATAGCTCAGCCTTTCGAATCCCCTGGGGACCCCAATCATTAGAACATCCCTTCCTATAATAATAAATATCCCCGAGTGTTGGTTGTGTAATGTGAGCGGAATGGGAAAGGTATCCCTTATCGGAAGGTCCCTGGCAAGGGAAGGAGCGGTCTTTACCTACATCGGACAGGCCGATGAATGCGCCGAATGCAAGCTTGCCAAGATATGTCACGGGCTTGAAAGTGGTAAGAGGTACAAGGTGGTCAAGGTCAGGGAGAAGGAGCATGACTGCCCGGTCCATGACAAGGTCGTGGTTGTAGAAGTGGAAGAGGTCCCTATTGAGGTCTCCCTGCCGGGGAGGAAAGCGATGGAAGGTGCCGTCGTGGAACTGGATATGGAGGAATGTCCGCGGAAATGGTGCCCAAATCAGAGATACTGTCGCCGCGATCTGTTCCATAAAGGGCAGAAGGTCACCGTTATAGCAGTTGAAGAGGTAATGGACTGTCCGAGGGGACTCGGATTGAAAAAGGCCAGGGTAAAACCCATCTGAGTCGTGTGAAGGAGATATAGATATGGGATCGGATATATCAGGTCTTTACAGATCGTCCGTGGAGGAGAGAAGGAAAAAGATAGCAGTAGAGCTCGGGCTGGAGGTCGAGGACCTCCGGGGTCTACTGCCCGAAGAATGCAATATGTCCCTGCTGGATAAAATGATAGAGAACGTTGTTGGCGGTTTCGTTGTTCCAATAGGTGTGGCCACCAACTTCAGGATAGACGGAGAGGACCGTCTGGTCCCCATGGCTGTGGAGGAGGCGAGCGTTGTGGCGGCGGCATCCAAGGGTGCAAAGATCGCCAGGGCATCAGGGGGTTTTCGGACCACTGCAACGGACCCTGTTATGATAGGGCAGGTACAGATAACAGACCTGCCCAGTCCCGAACAGGCAAAGAAAGAAATAATGGACAGAAAAGAAAAGCTTCTTGAAATTGCCAACTCCAAGGATCCTCTTCTTGTACGTTTCGGGGGCGGCGCAAAAGATATTGAGATAAGATTGGTGAAGACCGTTATGGGAGAGATGCTCATCGTTCACCTCCTGGTCGATTGCAGGGATGCCATGGGCGCCAACGCTGTCAATACCATGGCGGAGGCAATGGCACCCGAGCTGGAAAGGATAACGGGTGGAAATGTTATCCTGAGAATAATATCCAACCTGGCGGTCCACAGACTTGCCACGGCAGAGGCCGTGTTCCCCAAGGATATGATCGGCGGACCGGAAGGCGTTGACCTTATACAAAAGGCCTTCCAGCTGGCAGTTGCGGATCCCTTCAGGGCCGCAACCCACAACAAGGGGATAATGAACGGTGTGTCGGCCGTGGTCAGGGTCACGGGGAACGATACAAGGGCTGTGGAGGCAGGGGCGCATTCATTCGCCGCCCAAAAGGGAAGCTATATGCCACTGTCCAGATACAGCAAGGACCTAAACGGTGATCTCCGGGGGGAATTGACACTACCGGTCCCTGTGGGATTGGTGGGGGGCGCCACCAAAGTCCATCCTGCGGCCATGGCGGCGTTGAAGATATTGAAGGTGAGCACGGCCCGGGAACTGGGTGGCGTGTTGGCCTCTGTGGGGCTTGCCCAGAATCTCGCCGCGCTCCGTGCCCTTGCCATGGAAGGTATACAGAAGGGGCACATGAAGCTTCATGCCCGCAACCTGGCCTCCCAGGCCGGAGCGGGACCCGATGAGATCGATATGGTCATTGCCGAGATGATAGGCGGCGGAGCGGTGACGGGATCGGGAGCCGTGGAAGCCCTTGAGAGGATAAGAGAGCGAGAATGAAGGCGGATACCACAAAAAGCTTTTGAATTACCTGTTCTTTAGACCATCGAGGTGAGCAGATGGAAATTAAGAGTGTCAAAATTGAAAAACCCGATGATCTGAACTTCATACTGGGTCAGTCCCATTTCATCAAGACCGTGGAGGATCTTCACGAGGCCGTGGTGAACATCAATCCGGATATAAAGTTCGGTATAGCCTTCTGTGAGGCTTCCATGAGCTGTCTGGTCAGATGGTCGGGGAACGATGATGAGATGGTGGAGCTCGCCAGGAAGAACGCTCATGCCATAGGTGCTGGCCACTCATTCATAATATTCCTGAAGAACGCTTTTCCGATCAACGTATTGAACGAGATAAAGATGGTGAGGGAGGTCTGCAGGATATACTGCGCCACCGCGAATCCAACGGATGTTCTCGTTGTGGAGAATGATACAGGAAGGGGCATCATAGGTGTCATTGACGGCAGCAAACCAAAAGGGATCGAAGGCCCCGCTGACCGGAAATGGAGGATCGATTTCCTAAGGAACATCGGTTACAAGGCTGGACAGAAGTAGTTGATGCCGATGCCGGATGAAGAAAGGGGAGAGCCATCGAAGGAGGATGGTGGAAGCAGGTTCCAGCCAAAGAATGCAGTGGCCCCCATCACAATGATGGTCTTATTCATCATCGTGACGATAGCCGGTGCCCTCTACCTCGCCCCATTGCTCTCCTCGATGGGTTACTCCTCTGCATTTGGAGAGCGGGCCGAGAACCCACTATGGGCATTCGCTTTCCTGGGAATGATGATCCTGGTGGCGGTGGGGATCCTGGTTCTGAGGAAGCTCTTAAAAAGAAGGAAGAGGAACCTGAAGTATCTTCTTGCATTCGCCGTTTTCCTTGCCACCATCGGTGTGCTGACCCCTATCCTGGACCTCATGGCCAATGGTGCCCCACCGGAATGGGAAGAGTACGGCTATGATCTGGACCAGGTGATAAGTGTCTACCCACTGGACCCCATGAATTCTGACGATGATGATCTGATCGTTCTGACGACCACATCGTTCCATCATTTCCGAAAGGGGATGTATGAATACGATGACATATCCTCGATCGAGGACCTTCAGGACCCATTTCCTCTGCATTATGGTTCCGGTGTCTGGGTCCTGGGAGACAGGTTGAATGGCTCCATCCATGTCTGGACCATTCGAAATGACGGCGAGCTGAGCGATCTTGGGATCATAAGCCATGATCGAACCGGTCTCACACCTATCGGTATAAACGTGGCCCCTGTCCTTGATCGGGAGGAGTCATTACTGCTCACCTTCTGGGAGAACGAAACGGACTGGAGCGTGTCCACCTCATCCTCCAAAGAGCCCTCCCGGATGAGGGAATGGAACCAGGAACTGAACTCATCAAGAGGCCCATACATCCCTGCAAGGGGATGGACCACGTCACATAACTTCGCGGCCGATCGTTTCGGGATCATGGGGCTGACCTTCACCGAGGCCGAAGGGGAGATCTCTCTTGACCCGATCCCATACAGTAAAACAAGCGGGGTCGTATGGTTGAAACAGATGGGTGATCTGACGCTGTACTGGTCCAACCGGACGGATGCCGACGGGGGATTGTTCCGGTTCTCTGGCGATGGAGATAGCGAGAATATCCACTCCGGCAGCAGACTGTATCCTTCCCGGGTCTCCGTCACATCCGAGGGAAATAATACGGAGGTCCTTTACGTTTCAGGGGGATATCTCCATTCCGTTCTGAACGGTGAAAGCCATAGATGGGATGTTGCAGGGATCAGGTCCCTGTATCAATCGGAACCCCGGGGAAAGATAATCATCGCAGGGGACCAGGGGATCAGTATAGGTCACCTGGAGAGGGGGGAAAGGAACCAGTACTACCTAGGTCTCATCAGTTTCGCCCTGTCAGGCGCCCTGATATTAGCTCTGCTCAAGAAGCCCAAGTGGTGGCTGGTGGACCTGGGCGGCTTGATAATGGGAGCTGGTGTTATCGCCATGATGGGGATATCCTTCCCCTTGCTTTTCACCCTGCTGCTCCTGGTCCTTCTTGCCGGATACGATGCGGTTGCGGTCTACAAGACCAAGCACATGATATCGCTCGCCGATTCGGTGGTGGAGGCCAAGATGCCCATTCTTCTCGTGTTCCCCATGAAATGGTCCTACCGCTACGAGGATGAGACCAATCTCATGGACCCCAAGAGGAAGAGGGAGAGCCTCTTCATGGGATTGGGCGATGTGATAATACCCGGTCTGTTCATAGTTTCCGTAACCCATTTCCTCTCGCCTGTTGGAGGTGCTAGATTGTTCGGTGTCATCCATCCCCCTCTGGGGGTCGCCATCTTCGCACTGCTGGGTATGCTTCTGGGTTATGCGGTTCTGATCAGATGGGTGCTCAAGGGAAAGGCACATGCGGGACTGCCTCCGTTGAACGGTGGGTCCATCCTCGGTTTCCTGGTGGGGTACCTGCTCCTCTACGGGACCGTTGTGTTCTGGTAATGCCGGCTCCCCGGATCTCAGGCCATGTCAGATAGTAATGTGGTCTTTCAAGTCTCGTTGATATCTCTGATCCCCATATGACCGGATCGTATGTTCTGCCTGAATATTTTGGGATTGTCTCGAAGGGCCTGCAACAACCTTTGCTGATAATATGTAGTTTGGAATTGTGTCCGGGGGCTCTATCACCAAAAAGAAAAAGCATGATGACCCGCTTCGTGCTGGGAGGATATCAATGGTGGACCAGGGATTCGCCGTTCTGCTCGTACTTCTGCTTATCGGACTAGTCCAGGGGTTCACCATATGCAACATCTCCTGCGGTCCGCTGCTGTTCTTGCGACTGGCAGGTAGGAGAAAGGGTACCAGACAGGATCTGGGGATAGCGGCGCTTTTCTGTCTGCCCAGGATATTCGTTCTCACCTTTCTCGGAGGGTTGCTGGGGGCTCTGGGGTACACTTTGGACTCCGTCTCGAACCTGTCCACGTTCCCCTGGTTCAGGGCCCTTGGTTACCTGCTTCTTGCTTTCATCATGATCTCCACTGGCCTCGTCTTCCTGGGTGCGCTCAGGTCCGGAAGCTGCAGTGCCAGCGGAGGACTGAAGGCAAAGGTGATAATGGCCCTGATGAAGCTCGGGCCCCGAAGAAAAGGAGAGGATGAGGGCAGGTTCATGTTATTTGCGGGACTCCTTGTCTCGATGATCTGCTTCGTCGAGATCGCAGGCCTCTCTGCGCTGGTGGCAGGTTTCATGGGGATAGACCGTGTCGATCTCGGAGGCGGAGTTCTGTGGGGGGCTTCTTCAATGTTCTTTTATTCAATGGGTCTGACAATACCCATAATACTATTTGCCCTGGGGGCGTCCTTCGTGGGAAGGATCATGAAGAGGGGTGATGTGAGAGGGGCAGGGGGGATGGTCCTGCTGCTTCTGGGGTCCTTATTGTTGATATTTTCCATCTATTCATTCTTGGACCTGATCCTGTAGGAATCTCCTTTCTTCCCCTGCCCAGAACAGGTGTGATCCGCACCTGCAGTCGGAGCATCCGAAACCCGGGACCGCTTCGTACCTCTCTGCCAGTTCTGATGCTGACCTGCACTCTCCCTCATCTTCGTGCGGTTTCCACCAGATGCTCTTCTCCGATGTCACGGAAGTGAGGTGGTCTATATGCCATCTTTTCTTCCCGGGGACTCCCAGATGCCTCTTGACCCTTACCCGGAGACCTCCTTTCGCGGACCCGGTGTAGATGTAAGTTCCCTTCCTGAAAAAGGTCTTTCCCAGTGCTCCCACGGTGATCTTCATGTCATCTTCGATAAAAAGGGTCAGAAGATAATCGGAAGGTTCGTTGATCCTCTCTATTTCCGAGGCACTGATATATCCGGGAACGGGTGTGCTCCCTTTGATCGGATTCACCTCAATCTCAGGGTCTCGAGGTTCATGGGATATGTGGTGAACATGCCGTACTTCCTGTGAAGCGAAGAGGCCAGGTCGCCTTCCTTGTGCTCGTCACCGTGGTGTATGATGATCTTATCGGGTTTCGGGTCCATGGTGGAGATGTAGTTTATGAGCTGTTTCCTGTCGGAATGGCCCGAAAAACCATCAATTGTCTCGGTGGCGGCCTTCAGTGATATGGCCGTGGGTTTGCCTTTCTCGGATATGATCAGTTCGCCCATCCCCTTCTGGATCTTCCTTCCGAGGGTTCCCTCTGCCTGATATCCGACGAAGACCAGTGTGTTCCTGGGATCGGCTCCCCACAACCTCAGATATTCCATCACCGGTCCGCCGTTCAGCATTCCCGAGGTGGCAAGGACCACCGCAGGTTCGGTGTCGTGCAGTATCCTTTCCCGCATGTCCCTGGAATCGACCTTGTTGAAGAAATCCGAGAGGAAGGGGTTCTCGTTCCTCTGGAAGATCTGGGTCCTCAACTGATTGTTGAGGAACTCGGGATATGCGGTGTGTATGGCTGTTGCCTCCCATATCATGCCATCCAGATAAACGGGAACCCTGGGTATCTGCCCGTTCTTCATCAGCTTCTCCAGAACGATCATCACCTCCTGGGAACGACCGACCGCGAAGACGGGAACCAGTACCTTTCCCCCCTTCGAAAGCGTTCTCTTCATGACGGACTTCAACTGTGCAGCGGCTTCCTTTCTTGTGGGCTGGAAATCCCTCTTTCCCCCGTAGGTGGACTCCATGATCATCGCTTCCAGTCTGGGAAACCTGTTTGTGGCGGAATTGAAGAGCCATGTCCTTTCGAACTTTATGTCACCGGAATATGCGATGTTGTAGAGCCCGTCACCTATGTGGAAGTGGGGTGAGGAGGAGCCGAGTATGTGACCGGCGTTGTGAAGGGTCAGCCTTATGTCCGGGGCAATGTCCGTTGTCTCGTTGTATTTGATCGGTATGGTGTGTAGTATCTCATCCTGTACGTTCTTGGAATCATAGGGCGGTCTCTTCCCTTCCGCTACGGCCACCTTGATGTAGTCCAGCTGTAAAAGGGCCATCATGTCCCGGGTCGGGGACGTGCAGTATATCGGACCATCGTAGTTGTACTTGTACATCAGAGGCACAAGACCCGAATGGTCCAGGTGTGCATGTGTCACAACTATTGCGTCTATGGATTCGAACGGCTGCGCTTCGGATACCTGGAGATAGGGTGAAGGTTTGTTTTGTGAACCCACGTTCACACCTATGTCTATCAGTACCTTGGAGTTCCTGGTGGTCAGCATGTGGCAGGACCTTCCGACCTCCCTATATCCTCCAAGCGATGTGTTCCTTACCCAGTTCTCGTCGTCAGGTATGTCCCTGAATATGCGTCTTCCAACCTTTTTCAGGAATTTCCTTCTCTTTTCTGTTATCTCCGGATCCTTTAGATACTGGCGTATGTCCTTTACGGATTTCGATTCGATCGGCGGGGTCCGGACCACCTGTGGGGCCCAGCCAGTCTCTTTTTTTATCTCGTTGAGGTTGGATCCGTGCCTTCCTATGGCAAGTCCCGGGGAAAGGGCCTCGATGGTCACCTCGTTGGTGTCGTGGTTGAAGGCCACATCCGTAATGTCCGCCTCCTTCGGTGTCAATCTCTTGATTATCTTCCCCGCTTCCTCCACGTCCTTTACCAGGGATGTGTGGGGCCTGATGGCAACCCTCCTCTTCAGTCCCTGGGCCAGTTTTCTGATGAGGTTGGAATCATCCACGAAATCATCCATGTTCTTTGTCTGTATCACTACAACTGGTCCTTCGAAATCCACTCCCGTTATCTCGATATCGTCAGGTATTATATCCTCGATATCCTTCTTCAACCGTTTGATCAGGCCTTCATAGGTCAATTTTTCACTCCCCTTCAAGGGTTCTGCTCGAATTGGTAAGCTCCCCGGCCAACTTTTAGAAAAAATCATCCGAGGGAACGACAATCAATTACTATCTGGTCGATCTACTGATAACAAAGATGCAACAAATGTGTCAACTTCTGCTAAATAAATATCTATTAGGGGCACCAGGGCCCTCTGCGGGACTTGGATGTTCTACTTTATATTTAGTTTTTGCTTTCTTTTGTCCACTTCCTTCTCCTCCACCGCTTTCCACCCCTTTTTGTCTATTACGACGATATCATACCCGTTGCCGGAGGCCGAGTCTCTTCTCATTGCAGCGTTGAGGGCTTTGATCGCAAGGTCAATCCCGTCCGTGGTCTTTAACCCATCCTGGTAGTTGTCCTCCAGTACACCATATGCGTACGGGGAGCCCGAACCCGTTGCGCAGAATTTGTCCGGTATGGATCCTCCTGCGGCATCCAATGAATAGATGTGGCCCCCATCCCTGTCGAAACCTCCAAGAAGGAGCTGGACCCAGTAAGGGAAGTATCTCGAGGATGAAAGGATATTGGCGGTCAGCGTGGAGGCCGCTTTGAGGGTCATGGGTTGGTCCCTTTTCAGCTTGTAAAGCTCCGCTTCGGCCTTGATATATCTGGCGAGGTTCTGTGCATCACCGACGAGACCTGCGGTGGTCAATCCGATATGGTCATCGATCTTGAACAGCTTCTTCGTATCGGTATGTGCGATCAGGGTTCCCATAGTAGCCCTGTGCTCCGTTGCCAGCACCACACCGTCCTTGCAGACCATTCCAATGGTCGTTGTTCCGGTCTTTACGGGTTCAGTTGTATCTGTCATGTAATGGACCACCTTTGATTATACTTAAAAGAGGCGAGTCCCATCATTCGGGAGGGCATATTTAAAGATGTTGACAGGCGTATAGATGGCAAGCTCGGATCCTCTACATATTGCATTCGATCCTTCAGTTGAATTTTGCACTACTCCCTGCTTTGAGGATATCTCTCAGTATACCGTTACCTTGATGACCCTGTTCCACGGGATCAGAACGGTATCGAACTTGGTCCTTCTCTTGGAAGGATTGAGCCTGACCTCAATGTAGGCTCCTTTATCATCACCTTTTCCACTTGCACTCTTTTTCCGATCCTCCTCACCAAGGTAAACTACCCTTACATCTCCAAGTTTAGCCATTAAATCACCAATTATTAATTAAATACTCTTGTATTTATAATTATCACTTCTGATCCGGTGTTTTATCAGAAAGATTTATAAAGTGATAATAAAAGCAATGAAAAGCGGGTCTTTCCAGAGATATCGCGATCTACATGTCATTCCTACGCTGTTAGTATGAAACTATAAATAATGCCAGGGATTAGTTGATGCACTCTGTCGCAGGTGAGCTGAAGATGAGACGATACGTTTTCGATACTGTTCTGGCCTTCATCGTGTTCACTATTATTCTCTCTTCATTTCCTGTGTTCGGCACCGCTGAGGAGAAACCGGGATATGATGATCGGGAGCCCAGGGACGTGGTCCCTTTCGACTGGTCAGGCTGGGAACGCGACGCGGATGGAAACGGTATGGACGATCTCCTGGAGGAAGAGACCTCACGGCTTGACGGGGCCGGGGACCTCATAGGAGTAAATGTTCATTTCTCACGATACCCGTCCCTTATCGATGTTCAGAGGATCACCTCGAAGGTGCCCTCTATCCGCTTCCATCATGTGGGCACCTTCTCGACGGCGGTCTATCTTTCCGTGCCGGAGGATGAGATCCCGGCACTGCTTTCCCTGAAGTATCGAGATATTACGATGTTCGAGTACAGGCCGCCCATCATGAACACACTGGATGTAAGCTCCCCAGCAACCCGTTCGCGGGGGTCGGAGAATTATTCTCCCATGACGGCCAGGGACCTTGACTATACCGGAGAGGGCATTGTGGTGGCGGTGATCGATTCGGGGGTCGATAATAATCTGCATGAATCACTGAGGGGGAAGTATGTCTATGGTGTGGATTTCACGGGGACATCCGTGATCTACGGCCTTGACCCGGACGATATCGACGGGCACGGCACCCACGTTGCAGGAACGGCCCTGGGAACGGGTGGGACATCCGGCACATATATGGGAACCGCCCCTGACGCAGAACTCGTGGACCTTCGATATGCACGGGTGGGGGGGGATTTCACGGGTAATGCCGATAAGGCACTTGAATGGGTGATCGAGAACCACGAGGAGCATGATATCTCGGTCACCTCCTGCTCCTGGGGCTCTACCATCACCACCTCGGGCAGGGATACAACCTCCAGGCTTGTCAATCAGCTTGTGGACGAGGGGGTAGTGGTGGTGGTTGCGGCCGGTAATGACGGTGAGCAGGGTATGCCGAGCCCCGCATCGGCGGATGGGGCCCTCACCGTGGGGGCGCTCAACGACAGGTCAACCGTGGAGCGGGACGATGACTCGCATGAGTGGTATTCCAACAGGGGCCCCAGGTCCAGCGATGGTGATCTGGATGAGATGGACGAGTTGAAACCGGATGTGATAGCACCCGGAAATAACATCCGTTCCGCCAAGCATAACTCAGTAAGGGACTATGTGGACATGACCGGTACCTCAATGGCGGCACCTCATGTCTCCGGGATAGTTGCCCTCATGCTCCAGGCCAATCCCAGGCTCACCCCCGGACAGGTAAAGGACATTCTTAGGGATGCCGCCCAGCAGAGAAGGTCTCCATCGGTTCCCGAAACGGATGAAAAGTACAATTACAGGTCAGGTTGGGGAGCAGTGGACGCGTACGGTGCCGTGAAGAGGGCCCAGGACCTGCTCTCCTACGAGGCGGATGCACCATCCAAGGTGATGCTCGATCGGCCTTTTCAGGTCAATGTATCGGGCCACTTTACCAAGACCGATTATGACTCGCAGGACGATACTGTACGTATGGAGCTGTTCACGCCTCTTTTATGGGGGCCTCCGGAAGAGTACAATGTGGATGCCATGCAGGAGGGGGCACAGGTCACACTCCTCTCCCCTGCTGTCAAGGACGGGATGTGGACGGTGGGAGGGGAGGTGGAATACATGGCCTCCGTGGAGGATGTGGAGCCTGTTCTGAACGTGGAGGTCAGTCCGATGGGGTCCATTGGGGACGTTGAAACCCTAAGAGGTTCCGTTTCCTTCAACGGCATAGATGGATATGTGGAGCCTACCAACGTCACTATCTCCTATGAGTCACTTCCTCCCGACCTGTCCGTTATCTCCCCTGCAATCTGGTTCTCGGACGGCACTCCCGA
This sequence comes from Thermoplasmatota archaeon, assembly GCA_046483845.1. Taxonomy (GTDB): domain Archaea; phylum Thermoplasmatota; class Penumbrarchaeia; order Penumbrarchaeales; family Penumbrarchaeaceae; genus JAYEPK01. The sequence continues at coordinate 23,286 of JAWOCK010000040.1, forward strand.
GAGTGGTGACCGGATAGATATCAGTGCAAGGATAAACAATACGGGAGCCACGGACACGGAGAATGTTCTGGTCCGTTTCATAGACGGTCCGGAGCTCACGGGAAGGACCATAGGGGAGGATACCGTCGATGTCGGCTCCTTTTCCCATGCAGTTGCGGGAACTTCCTGGGAGGCGAATCCGGGAATACATGCCATAACGGTGGTTGTCGACCCTGAGGACGAGATCGCAGAATCGAACGAGGATAATAACTCCGCGGAAAGACCCTTGACGGTCATGGGGGTAAACCCTCCGCCGATCGCCCGGCTGGAGGTCTCACCGGATTCCGGTACCGTCATGACCAGGTTCAATTTCGATGCGTCGGGCTCCACGGACACCAATATTAGGGGAGGCTCGGTGGTGCTCTATAAATTCGATTTTGGCGACGGGGAGAGCACGGAATGGATAGACAGGTCCCAGGTGGAACACATCTACAGAGAAGGGGGCTCATATACCGCATCGGTCATCGTCGAGGACAACGGGGGAGTAAAGAGCCAGAACGATGCAGATGTGACGCTGAACGTTTCCGACATCCAATCGGACGAGATGGACCTCTACATGAATTCATCCTTTGGTCTATCGGAGGAACCTGGCCAGGAAGGCTCGGTGGCGATATCCACGTCCCGGTCACCTTCGGTCATTGGTGCCTGGGAGTCCGACCCCTCATATCTGACCCTGGTGATCCATACGGCGGCGATCTTCGAGATGAGGATAGTTTCTCCCGTCCAACAGGAGATAGATATCGAGATCGTCATGACCATCAGCGGCACGGTTTTTTCGGATCTCTTCACCTTACAGCATCCGGGAGGGGGCAACGAGACCTTCGTTCTGGACCTTATCGTCAGAGAGACCGAACTGATCTATCTGGACACACTGGTCATTGAGATAGGTGCCGCTGCTGTCTCCGAGGAAGCTCTGCTTCTGACCGGTGAAGGAGGTTCCATGGTGGAGTTCTTCACCTACATCAAAGAGAACCAGCTGCCCCTGGTGGATGCCGGTCCGGACCTGGATGTGAAGGCAGGGAACCAGGTTGTGTTCGAAGGGTCCGCATCGGACAACGACAGCGGTATCCACTCGTCACGATGGGATTTCGATGGTGATGGACAGTGGGATGTCCAGGGGGACGACGTACTTACCACCACTTACCGGGGTTATGCGGAGGAAGGGTCCTATACTGCCGAGCTCCAGGTCACGGACAGAGACGGTGGGAAGTCATCGGACACTGCCCGTGTGACGGTCAGGTCCTCCGATTTCAATTATGCACCAACGGTCACGATCTCATGCCCTTCGAATTCAACGGAGGGTACATTGGAGCTGAAAGGAACCTCTGATGACGACAACAGGGTGAGGCTCGTGGAGGTCAAGATCGATGGTCCCATCGGTCCCGAGAATGCAACGGTCCTTCCCTGGACAGCTGCAGATGGTGTGGACCCCTGGACCTTCTCACATGATACCACGGGTATGGCCGACGGCAGCTACATGATATCTGCAAGGGCATTCGACGGCGATAGGTTCTCCAGGACAGAATCGTGCTGGGTGTACATAGAGAACCCCAATGCTCCTCCGATTATCGAGAGAATGGTGATCGCCCCGGTCCCGCTCAAGCTGGACGGTGATGAGGAGCTGTTGATACAGGTGGATGTCCTTGATCCGGACATGCCCATGGACGAGGTCTACGTGACGGCGGACCTCACCGCGCTGGAAGGACCGGAGGAGGCATTGCTCAACGATGACGGCCTGGGTCCGGATACAAAGGCAGGAGACCGGACCTATACCATATCCTTCGTTCCGCCCAGGACCATCCCTACGGGGACCTACACCTTCACTGTCAAGGCAGTGGACCGCAAGGGCGCTTCGGATACGGACCAGGAGAGCGTGGAGCTCATATCCGCTGTGGATGTGGATGTGGACATACCCGATGGACCGTATATCACTGGTAGGAAGTATCTTTTCAAGGTCTCAATCGGCATGGAAGAACCCGTTGGGAGGGTGGTACTCGAGCTCGGAAACCTCACGCTGGACCTTGGAGATGATGGCATGAACGGTGACAGGGTTGCGGGTGACGGGGTATATTCCAGGTCCGTTGAACTGGATCAGGGACCCGGAAGGGTGGCATATTCCATATCAGTGATCTCGAAGGATGATGTGGAGATATATTCAATGGAGGGTGAACTTTTGGTGGAAGGGCCCACCTCCGCCGAGGACGGGACCGGACCGGAGCTGGTGATGGTCCTTGTATCCGGATCTGTTCTGATAATTGCTCTTGTTCTGGTGCTGGTACTCCTTCTTCTGAATTTCCGGCGTGGAGGCACCGATATACGGAATTCTAACGTCCCGGAAGATATGTTAACGGCCCGGGTTCTGGAGGAATGAGATCATGGGAACTCGCCATCCAGGGCCAGATGCCAGAGATATCCCAGGGATCCCATGGCGCCTATGAGAAAGCAGCTTTCCAGTGAGAGCACCGAAAATATAAGGACATATGCCCCCCACAGGATGCCGAAGAGGATGCCCGCCCTCATTGTATGGAGGGCTCCCCTGTGCCTTTTCGGGACAATGAGCGAGGAATAGGAGACAGCGGTTCCCAGAAGGAAGATCAGGGACCCTTCCGCCCGAAGATAACCTATTCCTTCCCGGATGCTCCATGTTGACAGGTATCCGTGAAGAGATGGTAGAATGAGCATGGAACCCACTGCAGGTCCGATGGCCCATCTGATATTTCCCCTGCCATCAAGGTCGGGGAACACAGAGCCGAGAAGGAGGGCGCCCCCTCCCAATAGGAGCACGGGTCCGAAGGCCAGCAGAACCTCCGGTACCTTAGCCGGTGAAATGTTCCCTTCGGCTCCAAGGACCATTCCGGACAGAACGGTCACGAATGCCATCAGACCGAAGCTGATGTGCACATCCCATCGAGGCATACCATCCCCGAATAACAATGTATCCATGCATATAAAAGGGTATTTATGGAGGATCTCACCATGGCTCGTTCTTGACGCCTATGGCGTAACCGATGATATTGGCGACCGTATGGGCCAGGAAAGCCACCACCAGGAACATCAATGATGCTATCCACCTGCCGCCCGAGATGAATGTCTCCAACCACCAGGGATAGAACGGAAGAACGAACAATGCTGTTCCTATCAGATAGTCCCACTGGTCCAGAAGAGGGGTTTTTTCACCCCTGGGCCTGTTCAGGGCTCTCTTTATGAAACTTCCGAGCATGTCACCGAACAATGAGCCTGCCGGAAGGACCAGAATGATCACAAGGTTGATGGGATACGGACCCCACAGGGAATCATGGACATCATCCAGGCCGGTGAAGTGGAGCACGGTCATCAGAACTATCCCAAGAAGGGCTGCACAGGCGATACCGCCGACGGTCCCTCTCCAGGTCTTTCCATCTCCCAGGTACCTCCTTCCGTCCTTCCGTTTCAATCCCATGTCAACCGGTCTTCCACCTCCCATGAAGGGGGCGAAGGTGTTGGCTGTCATGGCCGGCAGAAGGACTACGATGATCCTGATCAGATATAGGAACACTTCGCCCGGGTTCATCGAACACAAAGAGGGGACAATGATTTAATTCTTATCGGGTCCCCGAGAGTGCGATACCCGTATGGCAAAGATTTAAAACGTCTGGAACAATAACCTCAAATACCATGACCGCCCCCAACAAGTTCACACCGGTCCAGAGGAGTCCCGGACCTCCTCAGAAGCAGGCGAATACAAGGGGGGATCTCCCCATTATCCCGGTAATTCTTATCCTGCTATATGCGGCATATCTGGGGGTTGCTATCGTCGCCCCGCTGTTCATAGGTTCCCTTGCGGATTGGATGGACGGAATGATGCCCCCATTATTTAGGGTGATCGGTGCGGCTGTCCTTTTCGGTATCTTCGGAGGTATCCTATTCTATCTTACCTTCTTCGCTCACGTTGGGTCCTCCCCGGTACGGAACCCTGCCCCGGAACAGCGGAGAGTGCCGACAAGCAGACCCCCCGATCCCGGCAGGTTCAGGCCGGTGGCCAATGCTGGATCGAACTCCCCCAAGGGATCGGCGGTCCAAGAGAATAAGAATGAGAAGGGTTCGGAAAAAAAGAAGATAGAAAAGCAGAAGGAGACCCCCACCATCATATCATATCCCCTGGAGGTCGAAGGGGGGATCTATGGAGATAC
>JAWOCK010000010.1:0-21283 GCA_046483845.1 Thermoplasmatota archaeon
GGATGTACTTTTTCCGCCCCCATCTGGACCATTTTTTTCCTACCTCTATGATGCCTATGCCAGAAGAGAGTGCGATCACCGGTGAGAGGAATATCAGGTGATGGATCCAGGTAGTGGACTGGAACATGAACCATATCAGATACAGCCCTGTTATCAGAAGGACAACCCCTTCGGGTCTCCTGTAGAGAGGGCGTATACCGAAGAAGAAGAAAGGAAGCGAAGCTGAAATGAGCAGGGCGAACACTCCGAAGGTCGTAAGCCTGATGCCAAGGGGGGTCACGGGCCTGTGAAGCTGGCTCAGAACCGTTCCATTCACGACCTCCCAGACCCCATACCTCAGCATTATCAGGAGCACAACGAATGCAAAGGAGAATGAGAACAGGAGAACATGCTCGAAACCAATGTGTGCTCTTCTCGGGGGAAGGAAACGCCCGATCCTGAACTCCTTGAGGCCCGGTCGATAGGAAAGAAGGTCCGCCAGCAGTATTAGCCCGACCGCACCTGTTGCGATGACCCCGAAGAGCTTTATCATGGATGCAAGTGCAAAGGACGTCCCCATCAATACGGCAGGTCTTTTCCCTCCGCTCTGTCTGACCTTGACAAGAAGAGCCGTTCCAACGGAGACCCATAGTAGACAGAACATATCAAGCGATGCCAGACGGGATTCATGGAGGAACATGATATCCAGTGCCATGAATGAGCCGGCCGCCACCATTACATGCCTTCCGCCGATCCTGTAACCCACCCACATGACCAGGGCGATGATGATCAGGGAGCAGAGCGTGGAAAAGAGTCTGAACACCACGGGATTTGCCTCTACAAGACCGTAGATCGTAAGCATCAACGGTGCCTGAACAGTATTGATCTGGCTGTACAGATCGTAACCGAACCTCCACATCCTGCCCGCCATAACATCGACACCCTCATCGATGCCATTGGGCATGACGCCGATGGAGATGTAAAAGACCCTGGGTATCATGGCAATGAGCAGGATGGTAGCTGCCAGGTAGTAGTTGCTCTTTGGGGAGTGGAGGTAACTGTCCATGAAACGCTGAAGCTTCCTCTTCAGCTTCCCGTCGGAGTACTGGTCATCGGCCATTGCACCACTACTTACTTCTAAACGATAACATGATAAATTCATTTTGGTCAAATACATCGAAAGCAGGTGGAGCAGTCCAAAATCTGTTCCATATGGTATATATGCCTCTTCGTCACATTATGTTACATTACAGGTAAAAAGTACCGGGTGGTCTCATCGGACTACCCGATACCGCCCGAGGGGGCAAGAACATGACCATAGACAGGCAAGAAGAAAAGAAGAAGCTGAGGTCCGGTCTGATATTCACATTGGTAGCGGTCTCTCTTTCACTTCTATTGATCGCACCGGTCACCGTCGTTCTGTTGATGGACGAAGGTGAAGAGTGCAAGGAAGTTGACTATGAGGAAAAAGACGGCATGGTGTCGGGCGATATGCCCATGGACCAAGGCTCGAGGCAGCTCTGGGAGGATTTCCTCAGCACGGCTCCCACCCTGGAGATATCCGGCCAAAAGATGGATCCGGACATAGAGAGGTCCGAGCTCGAAAGGATATACTCCTTACCGGATGAAATAACAGATGAAAAGGACCAGTGGAGTGCTGATCCGCCCACAGCCAGCGGCGGGAGGGAGGAACAGGCCACTGATGATGATACGTCATTGGATGGGGCTGAGTCCAAAAGCTCGGATCGTGAAGTTGAGGAATCGGACATAGTAAAGACCGTAGGCAATAGGCTCTATGTCCTGAACCGCTATCTGGGCCTTCTGGCGGTCAATCTTGAGGACCCATCCGATCCCTACATTGAGGGCAGGGTCTCCATGGTAGGAACACCCGTAAGCATGTACATATTCGATCCCCTGGGCTTCGTGATCGTATCCGACATCCCGGCAGAGAATGGCGGATCCAACCGGAACTCGGGAATGCTCTACATTATCGACCTGACCTACCCGAGCGATCCCAGGATAGTGATGTCCGTGGACATTGATGGATATCCAATTGACAGCAGGAGGGTCGGAGAGGTCATATATGTGATATCCAACGAGCAGCCGAACTACTACTATCAGCGGGAGCTGGACACGGTTGATGGCGTCGCTGTCGCAGTTGAGGGGGTAACGGAGGATGAGAGCACCTACCGGACCCATATCACCTCCATAGGTTTCCATGACCCCGAGGAACTTGGTCCCGTGGACTCCTTGGTGCTGGAGGGCAACTCCAACAAGATACACGCCAGCCAGTATGCCATATTCATTCCACAGCAAGAAGGCAGCTGGGATGCACCTGCCACCGGGTTCGCATACGTGGATATATCCGACCCAGAGGGGGATATCAGAATAAGGGGTTCCGTAACCGTGGATGGATATCTAAGGGACCGCTTCCAGATGGACCATTACAAGGGCATGTTCAGGGTGGTGACCCAGGAACATCCCGCCCGGGAAATGTCGGACAGGTTCCCCTCGTCGACCCTCAGGGTCATCGATGCAAGGGACCCGGACGATATGGAGGAGATATCCTCCCTTCTGATAGATGACGAAGGAAATCTCATGGCAACGAGGTTCGCCGGTGAGCGTGCCTACACCATACATCTTCCTGAGGCCATGGATCCCCTTGACGTGATCGATCTGAGGGACCCTGCCGATCCAAGATTGACTGATGTACTGGAGATACCCGGATGGGTGGAGCATCTGGAGGTCATCGGAGAGAGGATAATCGCGGTGGGAGTGGATAATGAAGAGGAGATGAAGGTGGCCCTTTATCTGTTCGATGTTACAGACCCCGAGAACGCCGTTCTCGCGGACAGGGTCGTGGTCGGTGAAGGATACACCTATTCCCAGGCCAACTGGGACGAGAAGGCCCTGACAGTGCTCACCGAGGAGGAGCTGGTGGCCCTTCCGTTCACATCCTATGACAGGTACGGATATATTACATCCGTAAACGGCCTGCAGCTTATCTCCTTCGATCTGGAAAAAGGTGATCTGGAGGCCAGGGGAAGTATCGAAGGCATGGGGAGGATATCCCGCTCCAGGATGGTGAACGACAACCTTGTCGCAACCTCCGAGTACCTGCTCCAGTCCATAGATATCTCCGATCTGGACACGCCCAGGGTCCAGGGGGTTCTGGAACTTGCCGAAAACCATCGTGATGCGTTCATATCCGACGGAAAGCTCGTTTCGGTGATTGCTCCGCCGTGGGGGTCTTCGGGTGCCCGCATCAAGGTATCAGAGATATCAAAACCTATGGTCGAATTGCTCGAGATAGGGCCCGAAGGGCTCGAGTTCGAGAGCGTCGAAAGGAGCGGTAATACCGTATACATCAAAGGGATCAGGCAGGGTGAGGGGCACCCCGTTCCGCTCGTTGAGGTTCACCGCTATGACATGAGCGCGCCTTTGGAACCGGTCCATTACAAGGAGGCGGCCGTTGAGCTTTCCGACTGTTGCCCCAATTACAAGGACTATGGATATTACCTCGAGGACGACGTGGTCCCGGATGCGGAGAGAGAAGTCCCGGCAGAGGAGTTCAGGTTGTCCTACGACCCCACAGTGATGACCAAGATCGACGGCTCCAGGATCGCGGTATATCAGAGCTACGGCTATTATCTTGATTACTCTGGACAGGGAGATGCGGAAAGACTTTACGTGATCGAATGGACCGGGACCGAAGAGGTCAGAACAGTGCCTGTCACCATACCCATTGGTGTCGGGATATACGATATATTCGACGGCCCCGGGAAGAACGTATTCATAGAGACCTACCAATATCCGGAAGGCTACACCCTCATGGAGATGGAGATCGAGGGTCCCGAGGCCACCTTGAGGTCAAATCACACCTTGAAGGGAGACGTGATAGGAGTTTCGAAGGACGGCAGGTTCGCATATACCACCCTTTACTATTACTACTCTGACGGCTACAATTCCTCGTTGAACGTCTATGATATATCCCAGGAGGAAGCCGTATTCCTGGAGGGCATCTCCATCGATGAGAACGGTTATGTCCCCATCTTCCAGGATGACAGGATAGTGCTCACCTCCACAAACTGGGGCTCCTATCCCGTATACGAGGATGTCGTGGTTCGGGAGGAGAAGTCTTATCCAGGCGATGGGGCCCTTGCAGAACCTGAACCTGAGACAACGGTGCACATCATCGACCTCGATGAGGGTCTGTTCTCATCCGAGACCCGGGTCAGCTTCAACGGCAGTTACTATTCGAGCATTGTCCTGGACGATCTGGTCCTCATGACCGATGGAGGGTCCATAGTTGCGGTGGACCTGCAGGACGAAGGGACATACAGGTCCTACGAATTCTCGTCCTCCGGCTGGGTGTCGGGAGGCGATCTGGAGGAGGATCTCGCGGTCTTCGCCCTGGGATACTACGGTATTGAGGTAATACAGTTATGAAGACCGGGTCCAGGGTATCGAGGCTAGTACTCCTCATCTTCCTCCCATTCCATTCCGGCCTCCTCCAGGTCGACCCCGGTGTTCTTCCTGTAGAGCCGGACCACGACCACGGCGATACCGATCATGACCAACAGGCCGATGATCACGGTGATGATAACAGGCACCGGATCGATCTCGCTGAATATGTTTGACCCTTCCTCTTCCTCGATGACCAGAGGAACCTCCTCCTTGTAGGCTTCGATGTCCCCTTTGGAAGAGACGAATATGGAGAGATCGTAGCTCCCCGGGGTCACGTTGACAGGGACATCTATCAATACGCTGACGGACCTGTTCTCCTGCGGCATGAGTTTGGTGAGCTCGGAGGTGGACAGCGATATCCACGACCGTACCGCACTGGAGGCCGAGAAACCCAGGTCAACAGACTCCATCGAATTGCCTGCATTCTCCACGGACAGCGATATGGTATGGAGTCTGCCGGGCCTAAGCTTCATGGGAGCCTCTTCCATGTCCAAAAAGATATTCAGACCATAGACCTCCAACACCCTGACCCTCAGCGTATGGATCTTGGTGCGGTTCATTCCTTGACTGAAGGTCGTGAGCCTGAAGGTATGGAGGCCTGCGGTCTCGTCCTCGGGGACCAGCAGGTCGAACTCGAACAGCCTCTCGCTCTTGGGGGAGACGACGGTTTCAAGGGTACCATTGTAATGGCTCCATCTCTCGGGAGGATCAACTGTTGACCTCAAGGTGTCATTGGTGTTGCCTTCGTTGACCAGTACAACGGAAAAGGTAACGCGCCTTCCGGGAAGTCCTTTCACGGGGGGATCCTCCCTCGTGACAGAGAAATTGTAACTGCTCCTCACGGTGACGTTGAGGGTGAGTTCCAGATCCCCCGCCCCGGATACGGAGGAGATCATCACGGTCAGATCATAGGTGCCGTTAAGGGGTTCATCCACATCCACCTCGACCTCCACACTCCGATAGGACCCGGAGGGGACCGATATGGCAGAGGCCTCCGAGGTCAGGGTGATGTTCTGATCCTCTCTTTTAGGGAAGCTGATGAGATATTGGTCGTATATGTTCCCGTGGTTGGATATGTTCAATGATGTCGACACGGTGGATTTCGTGTTCACGATGAGCCGATCGGTCCCGATCCGGGCGTCAAACAAATATTTCTCCCTCACCGTGATCTCCAGATCACCCATGTACGATGCCGAACCGTTGGTTGCGGATATACTGATAATGTAGCTGCCAGGTGGAACGCCTGCGGGTCCCTGAACGAGCAGATCCACGGATATGGAGGAGAAGGCTGGGACCTCGATCTCTTCCTGTGAGAAGCGTATGTCCCACTCCTCTGAACCGAACAGCGTCCATTCCAGTGATGCCTTTACCGGAGCGTTTCCGAGGTTATCCAGAGTGACGGGTATCCTCAAGGGGGTATCATCGGAAAGGTTGATAGGCCCATCGGGAAGCTCCAGACGCATGCTTCGTTCGGCCTCCACATCTACGATGAAGGATGTGTTGAGGTCCACCCCCGTCACATTGGACCTGACCCGGAGGTCCATATCGTATCTGCCCGCTCTGCAGGGATCGGGGATGGATAACATGAAAGGAACATCTACTGTTCCAAATGGGTTGAAATCCACTTCTGTCTCATCGATGTACCAGCTCCATTCCGGGGGAACTCCGGTGAGGTCCAGTAGAAGGACCTCTTCACCGTTGCCGGTATTTCGGATATGGAAATAGCCGTTTATATCCGTTCCCTGTTCCGCCTTGAACTCTTCGGGCGTCATATCGACCTTCACACCCTGGGTCCTATCTGCCTCCCCCACCAGATCGACGGTGACCGGTTCCGGAAGGAGAAGGGAGTTGACCGTCAACCTGACGGTCCTTGTCTGGAACGCCCGGGCATTATGGGGTGCATAAAGTTCGATCTCTCCTGAAACATTCTCTCCCGGTCCCAGGCGGGTGGTGTTAAAGGAGATGTTCGAGGTCCAGAAAACGGCGCCGTTGTCGATCACCTCGACCCCGAGGTCGAGGGAAGCATTGATGCTTCCACTGTTCTCGATGTCGAAGGTGAAGTTCATCTTCTCTCCGGGTAGGATCTGCACCCGATCGTTCTCCAGGGTTATGTTCAGGGAGACCGGATCGATACCCCCGATATTAAGTGAGGGATCACCGAGGAGAACGAACTGGGTAACGGTCTTGTAGTCCTCGTGGGTGGATGCTCCGTTCTCGTTCATATAATCCGAGATGGCTGTGGAAAGCATCCTTCCTGGCGTGCCTTCCCCGCCCGACATCGCCATTGTAAGGTGGGATGCCATATAGCCGGAGAGTGCGTTGGGATACGTTGCTCCAGGGGACCCATAGGAGACTCTGGTCGAACCGAAAGTTGCGACAGCGCCCCCCCTTTCGGCAAGATGGAGCCATTCTCCCAGTGAGTCCCTGCCCCGGTGGACCGGACCCGGAGGATAGTACCATTGGTTGTAGATCGGGTCCTTTCCCTTGTTCTCGTCGGATGCGTTCTCATTATCGAAACCATGGGTCAGGCAGGCATCCATGATGATGATGGGGAGCTCGCCGGCGTTTTTCATCCCGGAGGCGGTGCTCAACCTCATCACCCCGGAATGATTGGAGGTATAGCCCCATCCGCTGTAATCTCCATGGTTCGAAAGCAGGGCGAACCCTGTATGGTTCTCGAGCTTGTGTGTGATATTTACGAGGTCGCCTTGTGACTCGTAGAACCTTGAAACATTATAGCCATCCAGATAACTGCTGGCTACGTGGTCGCAAAGGAGCTCTCCCTCAAAGACGTCGTCCCCGGTATAAATGTCCGTGCCCCCTAGTGTGGCGTTTCGGACCCAATCCGACCCCTTTGCCCCCAGCTCGTAGACCGATATCTTGTCCAGCATCAGGTCAAGTTCGTCCAGGGTGCTAGCGGGGATCCGACCCACATGAACGTCCGGGTAGAGATCGGGGGAATCAAGCATGGACCCATCATATTCTCCCCAAAGATATTGGTGGTCCCCATCGGTGTACGAGTTCCATGTCGAAAGATCAAGGGTCCCGCCCTGGAAAAGGTCGGAGTAGTATAGGTCTGCCGGGACGAAGGCACCGTCCCTCTTCGCGGCTCCGGAGTCATCGTTGCCGTCAAGAACAAGTATGTGCCTCGCCGGGATACGGTCGACATCACCTGCGAGCATTACGTACTCTATATCCCATTCCAGTGTGGCATTTAAGATGAAAGATTTTATCTTCTCTTGGGCATCGGCGCCATGGACCTCCCAGTGGTCGCCGGACCATATCTCCTCCAGGCTCACCGGGATGGTCCTGATGCCGGTTTCGTTCCGGTAATCCGCATATTTCTCGATCCTGGTCCTGAACTCCCCGGGGCAGATCACCAACATATCGTAGGTCCCGTTCAAGAAAATGGAGGAAGCGGCCGAGCTGACAGGTAATGTGTGGTCTATCTCCAGGGTCCCGGAATGGATGTATTCCAGTGTTCCGTCCTTGATTAGAACGGGATGTATCCGGACGGTGAGCACCGCATATCTGCGCCCTTCTTCCATCCCGGTGTGCACGGACCATTCCATATGCTCCTCCGGATCCCTTCTCTGCCCGGTTCCCCGACCCTGGTCCGTTTGCCCAATGGGAACGGCCAGGGGATTGAAGGAGATCGTATGGGGCGTCCTTATGCTGCCCTTCAGAACCTCAGATAGGCGAACCTCCTTTATTCCGGACCCGATCTCCAGTTCGAAATGCCTAACGTCCAGGGGAAGTCTCCTGGACGAGTGTCTTTTGTCCATGGGGGCACCGGATAGCACCACCTCTTTCCCGAAGGGGCCGTCATCTATCTTGGGTATGCCGTAATCGAGCCGAGCGGTGATCGTGTTCTCCATTGGATCGAGCGGCCCGTGGTCCTCCGGTGCCATGTTCGGATCTGGCGAAGGAGCCCCCCCTGCCGCTGCAAATGCCGAGATCATGATCAAAAGGCATATCATCAGAGAAGAACCCTTTTCCAACATGGAGGACCGCCGCCTTTACAGGAACCTCTTCTCTAAACATTGGAATGATTTTAATGATTTCTGGTCAATGGTGCCTTCCAAAAACCTTATAAGATGGCCTTTACCATCCAGCAAATGTTCCCGGAGGTTGTGAAAATGGATATCCTCATACTTGCCTCAATGGTCCTCCTTATCATTTTGGGTCTGGTGCTTGGTCTGAGAGGCTACAAACTGATTGAGAGCTTCATGCGTATATTCGGAGGTATTGTTCTTGGCTTCACGTTCCTGCTGATAGGTCTCCTGATAGGCTACCACCTTGGTGGAATATGGGCCATCGTGCTGGGTCCCGCACTCGGTATCATCGGTCTCATCATAGGTATCATATTTGCACCGAAGATATTCTGGATGATACTGGCCCTGGTCGTATTCGCCCTATGTTTCGGTCTTGGTTGGAGGATAGGAGAGAACCTGGAGCTGGACGGGATGGTGGTATGGGGCATCGCCCTGGTGGCCGGACTCGTGGGATCCTGGCTCTTCGGACTCCTCGCACGCAAGGTACTGGTGGCGGCAACCTCGCTCATAGGCGGTATGATGGTGGCGGTAGGAACGTTCGCCATATTGATCGAGGAGTTCGACATTATCGTGGCAGGCGGTATCGCGGTAGGCTGCCTCGTTGTTGTCGCGGTACTTGGTTATGTGATGCAGAGGGGAAAGAAAGGGAAGAACGGATAAGCCTAGTCCTCACCTTTACCTCTTCCTTTCCTCTTGTAGAAAAGTGAGGATATCAAAAGCACGATCAACACCGCCGATACGGAGAATATCATCGTGTTGGATATGTCGTCCCAGTCCATCTCTTCTTCCTGGTCATGGGACGTCTGCGCGGTTCTCGTGATCTCCATCTCCCGGACCATGCCGTCCACTTCCTTCCATATCACTTCTCCACCAGGACGGTCCGGATCGGGCACCCTGACCACCGCTGACAAAAGATAGGTACCTTCCGGAAGGTCCTCGGGAAGAAGGACCAGCACCTCATCGCCTCCGGCAAGTGAAAGTCCCATGTTCTCCGATATGACCACATCGTCCCGGGGAAGACCGTTGTACAGAGTGATGTGGAAGATGTCCGCCGTATAGGGGGAGCTGTTGTTCAGTGAAACCTTTATGCCCCTTACGGAACCGTTCTTGTCCTCGAACATCTCCTTGATCATCAGATCGGGAGGTGAACGAACGATACAGTGCGATGTGCCGTAGAATGTATCAATTCCGTGTTCCGGGTCCTGCAGGGTTGGGGTCACCGTTGTCCTTATCAGGTAATGGCCGGGACCCACATCGCTTCCGTTAAGATGGAAGTCGAGAATGATGGGAGAGGAGGTGAGGTTCACGCTCGTCCTGTTCTGCCAGATGACTGTACCCGAGCGGTCGATGAACTGCTGTCTTACGGAATATGATGCAGGAGAGGCCTTACTGTTGTTCAAGCATTTCTGCGAGATGGAGAGCTCGTTCTCGATCAGGATGTGCTCTCCTACACCGCAGTAGACCCGCTCGTCCTTAGGTGAGATCTCCACACCGCAGGAGTTGACGAGAAGTATTTCATCGAAGCTCCGGACGTTGGGTTGCCAGCCGCTTGATATCATCTCCGCCCATACGTACTCCACACTAGCTCCCGGGGTCATGTTCATATGGAAGGTCGCGGAGGATCCGGGTCCCAGGTCAACGACGGTCGAGTTCAAAACGGACCCGTCTACGCGGTCCCTTCTGAACAGGGGCTCGAACATCTTGTCGGGAAAAGATAGGGTGGACGATCCATTGTTTCCCACCAATCTGAGCTCCCAGCCGCCAATCGGTACATTTCCCCAGTTGCGAACCTCCACGGCGAACCGGACCTCTCCTTCGGTGCCTTTGACCTCCAGACCGGATATCTCGGGGTCCGGTATGGAGGGCAGGGGAATGTAACTGCTTGAGATGTATTGAGGGCCTATTCCGGAAGGCACCAGGGAATGGACCGAGAATCCCAACTGGTATTCCTTCACCGTCACCGTGAACTCGATCTGGCCCCTGGCCGCTATCCGGTCGAACTCCTTTATCGAGGAGGCCCAGAACTCCTCCTTGACCTCCGAGCTTGAACGGTCCAGGTACCTGCGGTAGACATCCACCCTTGTGGACCCGGGAGCGGTCAGACCCGTGTATTCCAGGGAGACCGTCAATTTCAGTATGGAACCCGGAGAGTATCCCACGTCCGGGTCGGTGGATGCCCTTTCTATTTCAGCCCCCCATGACATGTTGAGGGTATGGAACTGCCTCTCGTCGATGAGAGCCTCACTACCTCCCGGACCAGGTATTGTGGAAAAGGAGAACATATACATGCCGTCCTCCACAGGGGCGTGCTTGGTGCCTTTTTCGAGGTTCAGGTCGTCGGTCAGTGTTATCGGTTTCGAGTAGACACCCTCCGATGGTACAACGACCATGGCCGCGAGATCGCCCGCCTCCGGACCATGCTCCCTCCAAACATAGGTGGTCGACCCCTTTGAATTGGTGAATGTCTGCACCTCCTCCAACCAGTTCATGGTCCTGATCAAGGTCCGGTTAACGTCCCAGTCGCTCTCTCTTGAAGGGTTCGCGGACCTTGTACAGAGATATGATGCCCCGGTGCCGTCCCGGATGCAGTAGGATAGAAGGGGCTCATCATCGTGCCCCATCCCCAGGGACAGGTCGATGACCTGTATGTCAGGAGGGAGCTGAACATAACCAGGATCGCTCCACGCGCCCCCCCGTTCCTTCATGGAATATCTGATCGAGGAGTTGCCTGTTCTCCAAACCACCCAAAGATCGCCGCTTTCGGAGAAACGGATGCTCGGGTCCGAGTCCACCAGCCCGTCATCCGTTAGGAACTCGGGCGCGGACCAGCCTCCTGCTCCGAGAAAGGAAACCGCTACCTCCGTATCGTTGAGTGTTCGGGGGTCCGAATCCATATCCCTGATCCAGACCACCGCACTCTTGCCGTTGACAGGGCTGGACGCAATATCCGGTTGATGGTCCATGGCGGAGGTGTTGAGCATACTGTCCACATTGAAGGATCCGTCACCATCCGGGGTGAGCATACCGTACTTCAGCCTCAGGGAGGATGCTCTGTTGACCATCTCTTCGTCGTACGAGGCCTCGGACCAGACAACCACCGCTGTTCCATCAGCACCGAAGGAGAGCCCGGGAGCCGAGACATAGGTGTTGTTGCTGTAGACCTCCAGCTCATCTTCACCCTTTTCATACAGTATCTTCGATATGGAACCGACCTTCGGGGAGATCATCACCGTGGCAGTCCCGCCATCGCTGTCCATGGCGATGTCACCGCCACCACCGTTATAGATGATATCATCACCATCTTGACCTACGTGGAGTCCAAGGTCGCTGTAGGATGCATTGTACCGGGCTTCGATGTCCCCGCTCGACATCCATGAACCATCGGCGAATTTATGATCGGTCCCCCAGGTGATGTTGTAGGTGGTGAGAGTTACGGGGTCGTCGGAACCGGGGATATGGAACGAATGGAGCGATGATCCGGACCCTTTGAGATCGATGCCGCACTCCAGGGAGATGGATATTTCGGATACGTTCGGAGACAGATGGATCTCGAGGTCCGTTGAGAGGGACCCGTTGACAGTAGGAAGGAAGGGAAGTTCTACCGGGTTCCCGTACGGGCCCTCCACGTGTATGCCGCGCCCCATCATGAACCCCCTCAGGTCCATCTCCACATTCTCGCTGCAGGATGAAGATAGAGAGAATGGTCCCTCTGGATCGGGGGAGAAGGCTTTTCCACTGCTGCTGACAGTGTATCTCTGATCTCCCGCGGTAACGGGCAGGTCCAGCGTGGACCTGAAGGTGGTGGTCCCGTCGGCCAGTATGAAGGACCTGACCAGCAGTTCACCATTTGTGCCTCCGATGGAAAGAGTTCCCTTTGGCGTGTCCCCCCCAAAACGGGGAACGTAGTCAAGGGTAGGTATGTCCAGTCTTCCGGAGATCGAATAGCAATGCAGTTCTTCATCGAAGTAGCTCTCCCTGGAGATCAGTCCGGAGGTCCATGACGGCATGGGCGCGGCCTTGATCAGGAGCTTACTGGTGGGAAGGGCAACACCGCAGTATGTGGTGTTGATGGTCAGATGGTGGTCCCCCGGCCCGATGTCCTTCATTTCAATGCGGGCGATGAGCCGCCCGTCATCGAGATTGGTGGCATAGACCCTGGAGCCGTTATCGATCCGGATATGGGACCTCAGAAATGAGGGGGCCGAGGCACCTGCGTACCTCATCCGTATCTCCACCTCGTTCTCAATACCTGATATGAATGTCCCCAGCACATCGGGGTCCGCCACACCGTCGAAGGAGGAGCTCACCTCCTCCAGAACGGGGAGGGAGACCTCGACGGTCCTGATATTATTTGATTCTGAGGCTTCCTCCTCGATCGTCCCCGCGTCCAGCGCCACGTATATCAGATGTGTGCCCGCTCTATAGGGTATCCAGTTGATGTCCTTTTCAAAGCTCTCCCCCTGGTGGAGATCGCCCATGGTCACCTTGGATATCACCTCGGGCTCCGTTGGTACTCCGGGCACCTTGTCCATGACCAGGGTGTTGGTAGGGCCCGCGGGCGCATCACCAGTGTTCCCTATAGCCAGGTGGATCCTGAACCCGTCCCGGGTGGGTTCCACCTCCAGCTCTTTTACGACAAGGTCCGGTCTTTTTTCATCTGAGGATGCAAGGGCCGGAACTCCGCAGACCAGTAACAGCACCGTCAAAAGCACTATGAGAGACTCCGGAGCACCTTGTGTGTCTTTTCTCATTGGCTGCTTGATTAAGCAATGGGATAAAATAGTTTGTGAAGGGCCTTTATCCTACAACTTTTAATATGAAAACATCTTTGGCCCTTCAATCCCTACGGGAGGAAAGTTCATGCCAGAGAAGATCGAAGCACTGGTCGACGGTGGAAAAGCATCCGCTGGCCCCCCTCTAGGTCCGGCCCTTGGACCGCTGGGCGTCAATATCGGCCAGATCGTCAGCGAGATCAACCAGAAGACAAAGGATTTCGATGGGATGAAGGTACCAGTTATACTCACCATCGATACCAAGACCAAAGAGTACAGTATAAAGGTGGGTACCCCGCCGACTTCCTCCCTCCTGCTTCAGGAGATCGGAGCCGAGAAGGGACCGGGCAAGAAAGAGGATTCCGTCAATATACCCTTCGATAAGGTGGTCAAGGTGGCCAGGATGAAAAGGGAGGCTCTTCTGGCCGTAGATCTGAAGGCAGCAGTGAAAGAAGTGCTGGGGACCGCGGTCTCCCTGCATGCCAAGGTTGACAACAAGGACCCCCAAGAGGTGCAAAAGCTTATTAATGAGGGGCAGTATTCTGCGGCCCTCGAAACCGAGTGACAATGAATTTCCGATGTAGGAGGAGCATCGGACCCGTCGGGTCCGACCTCCGGCGTA
Organism: Thermoplasmatota archaeon; assembly: GCA_046483845.1. GTDB lineage: Archaea > Thermoplasmatota > Penumbrarchaeia > Penumbrarchaeales > Penumbrarchaeaceae > JAYEPK01. Next base: position 13,896 of record JAWOCK010000010.1, read on the forward strand.
CTACACGGGATGTGATGATATGGCTGATGAAAAGATTATAGAAAAGGTCAAGGAGGCCCTGGAAAAGGCCCCCAAAAGGAACTTCACCGAATCTGTGGAGCTTGCCTTGAACCTTAAGGATGTGGACCTCAGCAATCCCAAGAACAGGTTGACAGAAGAGATCATCCTTCCCAAGGGAAGGGGCAAGGAGGTCAAGATAGGTCTCTTCGGGACACCCGAGATGGTCAGCAAGGCCAGGGAAATAGCCGATCTCATTATCGAGGACAGTGAGATAAGCAAGATGGCTGAGGAAAAGAGGGACACAAAGAACAAGATCGAGGATATCGAGTTCTTTGTTGCGGAAGCACCACTGATGGCAGTGGTCGGTAAGAACCTTGGTGTCATATTGGGACCCAGGGGAAAGATGCCCAGACCCATACCGCCCGGATCGGACCCCACAGACACAATAGAGAACCTGAGAAGGACCGTGAAGGTCAGGTCCAAGGACAGGAGGACCTTCCACGTGCCCGTCGGGACCAGGAACATGTCCCCCGATGACATAGCGGAGAACATCGAGTCCATAGTGGGCAGGATAAGATCGAAACTTGAGCGCGGAGTCCAGAACATACACTCGGCCTACATCAAGACCACCATGGGCCCATCCGTCAAACTGGAGCTGAGGTGATAGGATGGCACACGTTGCACAGTGGAAAAAGGACGTTGTGAAGGATCTCGAGAACATCATCAAGGGATACAGAACCGTGGCAGTGGTGGAGATAGATCGTATCCCAAGCCTTCAGCTTCAGAGGCTCCGATCGGACCTGAGGGAGAGCATCGAGTTCCAGGTGGCCAAGAAAAACCTCATTGAGATCGCCATGGAGAACATGAAAGAGGAGAAAGAAGGGGTAAAAGAGCTCTGCGAAATGATGAACGGCCAGACCGCTGTCCTCGGCACGAACATGAACCCGTTCAAGCTCTACAAGATCCTGGACAGCAATCTCCAGCCCATGCCCGCAAAGGGGGGCGAGGAGGCCCCTGAGGATATAGTGATCGAGGCGGGGGAAACACCTTTTCCACCAGGGCCTATCGTGGGTGAGCTGGGTCGGGTAGGTATACCTGCGGCCATCGAGAAGGGCAAGGTCATAATAAGAAAGAAGGCCACACCCGTGAAGAAGGGCGAGGTCATCTCGAAGGACCTTGCCAAGGTCCTGACCAAACTGGACATATTCCCATTCGAGGTGGGTATCGTCGTGGACGGTGCCTGGGAAGAAGGGCTAATATACAAGCCCGAGGACCTCGACATCGATCTGGAACAGTATCGGAACAACCTTGGGTTCGGAGCCCAGGCGGCTTTCAACCTGGCCGTGTTCACGGCATATATGACGCCGCAGACGGTGGTGCCGATCCTTCAGAGGGCGAGATCAGAGGCATTGAACCTGGCCGTTTTCTCCGGGATCATGAACAAGGACACCAAGGACATCATTCTCTCCAAGGCCTACGGAGGTATGCTCGCACTGGCGAGACTTCTCAGCGAGGAAGCCCTCGATGAGGACCTCCAAGGCATGATAGAAGGAGCGGCAGCCCCCGAAGCGGCTGCTCCGGCTGCCTCAGACGGAGGCGAGGCCGAGGAGAAGGAAGAGGAGCCCGAGGAGGACGAGGTATCTGAGGAAGATGCCGTGGCTGGACTTGGAGCTCTGTTCGGATAAATGTAAAAATGGAGGTATGAAAAATGGAATATGTATATGGAGCCCTTCTACTTCACTCCGCCGGCAAGGATATCGACGAGAAAGGTCTCACCAAGGTCCTGGAGGCCGCTGGTGTAAAGGTCGATGCCGCAAGGGCCAAGGCGGTCGTCACCTCCCTCGAGGATGTAGACATCGAGGAAGCCGTGAAGACCGCAGTGGCAGCTCCCGCAGCCGCTGCACCTGCAGCAGGCGGTAGCGCCCCTGCCGAGGAGAAGAAGGAAGAAGAAAAGGAAGAGGAAGAAGAAGAGGGCCCGACCGAGGAAGAGGCTATGGCCGGACTCGGGGCACTCTTCGGCTAGATCCTCTTAGGAATCAAAGGAAGGGGTGGTGATACCACCCCGTTTTTATTTTTATTCTATAGGAATCCTAAAGCTATATATGGATCGTGATGATCTTGAATTTACAACTGGGATCCATATCGGTCGAGTGTAATAATGACGGATCGTTCATGTCTCAAGCACTCTCCTTTCAGTCATTCGACCCTTTGAATACTCATTGAACACCTGACCTCGTGGGTTGGGAATTAAAGGTTCGGAGCACGATGCCTATGAGCTTGGATCTCCTCGGTCGAAGTAGTCGCATGATCATATTGAACCGCCGTGTACGGTCCCGTACGCACGGTGGTGTGACAGGGACAGTCCGTGAGGACCTACCTATGTCGAATGTACTTTTGGTATAAGCATTCCACATGCTATGAGAAACCACCTAAAAAATGGTATTGCACCCAGGTTAACCTTCAACGATGGGGCATCTCACTCGGCATCAAAACCATCAGAAGAATAAGTGAATCATTTGCCAATACCAGTCTTGCGATCAGAGAAGAATGGCTCAATGGAGATGATCCAAGCGATACTCCATTGATCACTGAGAATGAAAGCTTCGAAGGTAAAAGGATAATGATAAGTGCCGATGTGGCCGATTACGAATACGAAAGAACAAACGTGGAAAAATAGCGGCAGGGAACAAAAGACATTGTTACAATACAAATTGACGTGAGGGATTCCAACCGGGAGCTGTCCCGAACATGTTGTTGTGTAGGTAAGGTATAAATCTGATAAATTAAATATGTCCAATAATGAAAATAGAAACCATGGTAACATTCTTAATATTCACATTACTTATCTGTCCAAATTTATCTTGGGCAAACAATCAAGATACAGAATTAGTTCTCATTACTAAAGGAACAACGGAAAATTCAAGATACCCTTCAAATCTCTCAGCTCAAGAATATTTTATCAGGAATGAAGGGCAATGGGAGGAATCGATCCTTTACTTGGCAAAGACGAACTTTGGTCATGTGGGACTATGTAACGATGGAATGATCTACCATTTGGTGGAAAACATTGAACCTGAACAAGATGCCGTTGGTCTAACTAATATTGGTCTAACTAACGATTCCTGTGTTTTTGAAGAAATGACAATGAAGGTACTTTTTCATGATCCACATGGATTTTCCGTTGAAGAAAGAGGTATATCTGATCATTATTATAATTTCATATATGGCGATTACAGCCAACATTTCAGTAATATTAAAGGATACAAGGAAATTATCTATAAGGATGTATGGAAAGGCGTCAATATAAATTTCTCAGTAAGTAACAATGGTTTCAAATATAATATTATAAAGAATCCTTTAGGTAGAACAAGTGATATAAGATTTGAGATAAAGGGGGCCGAGGACATACAGATCGTCGATAATGATATTGTATATAAGACCCAACTGGGTTTGCCGATCTTTGAATCAATTCCATATTCCTTCGACCTTGATCTAAATGAGGAGATCAAATGCGATTATCTCCTGTCCGATAACCTTGTTTCTTTTTCAATAGTTGATGAAAACATTGGAAATTCTTATTTGATTGATCCATTGGTCTATTCAACATTCATAGGTGGAGTGGGGTATGATTCAGGACATGCCATCGATATTGATGATAAAGATAATGCTTATATCACTGGTTTCACAAGGTCCTATAATTTCCCTACAACGCCTGGGGTGGTATCAACAAATGGCCAAGGGGAAGATGCTTTCATAGCGAAGGTCAAATCCCTTGGTCAATCGCTTGTTTTTTCCACTTACATTGGAGGTTCTGAATCCGATAGAGGCTATGACATTATATTGGATGATACGGGAGATATCATCATTGCTGGGACAACAACTTCAAGTGATTTCCCCACTACTAGCAATGCTTTTGACACTACTTTTAATAGTAATTGGCCCATCACAGATAATTTTATATTAAGGCTTAATAATAAAGGTACAAAGGTAATTTCCTCCACCTACATTGGTGGATCTAATACTGAATATGAACCTTCGATCGATATGGATAATATTGGAAACATCTATATGACAAGTGCAACAGCGAGCATTGATTTTCCAGTTACAAATGGTTCATATGATCAAATATATAATGGAGGAGGTAGTGACCTCTATATCGTACAGCTTAATGGTAATCTTTCAAAACTTAAGTATTCCACATTCATTGGTGGAAGTGACACTGAGACGTCACGGGATATTAAATGGAGCCCGATGTCATATATCTCCATCTGCGGATCTTTAACATCAACTGATTTTCCAGTAACATCGAATGCTTATAATGAAGATAAGAATTCCAAACCTATGAATTTAGACTGCTTTTTATTAAAATTGAACATTTCCGATTCGAATTTAAGTTTTTCAACATATTTTGGAGGCACTGGCAACCAAGGATGTAAATCGATGGATATTGATAATTACGGAAAATACTACATTACAGGTAGCGTTTCTAAAGGTGATTTTCCAATAACAGAAAATGCCTATGATAAAACCTTTAATGGTGGCAGAGATATCTTTATTACAAAGTTTCTAGCAAATGGAACTGATATTGAGTATTCAACCTTTTTTGGCGGTAACGGATCAGAAATAGGTATAAGTTTAGTATTAGATGAAAATAACAATATTTACGTTACCGGAAGAACTACTTCCAAGGATTTTCCCATAGTTAAGGGGTCATATTGTACCTCAAATAATGGTAGAAAAGATGGTATAGTATTCAGATTCAATCTTACAAAGAATAATTTAATTTATTCTACATATATTGGTGGTAGAGATTATGACGTAGGAGGAGATATAAAAATAAATCGATTAAATGAAACGTTTATAGTAGGCACCACGAAATCAGCCGATTTTCCGGTTACTAGTGAGGCTTACAACACAAATATGTCAGGAGATCATGATGTCTTCGTTTTTCACCTCAATCTAAGTTTGAAACCATCTCCACCGATCAATCTTACTGGAGAGATGGGGGACGGCTTTATACGATTAAGATGGGATCAACCAGTAAGCGATGGTTATTCTCCTATCATTCATTATCATATCTATAGAGGAAAGAATAAAGGAGAAGAGGTTCTTTTGGACACTGTTGGAAACATATTGGAATATAACGATACCACGATATTGAATTATGAAGGTTACTTTTACTACATAACAGCAGAGAATTTGATCGGTGAAAGTGAACCAAGTAACTCCATTTTTATTGAAGATACGGAAGCACCTAGATTGATAAGGGATGAAACAGATCCAATTGCCACAACAGGGGATCCATTTAATTTCAAAGTGAGGATCAAAGATAATGTTGAAGTATATGAGGTTTTCATTGAATACTGGATAGAAGGTGAAGAACATATCAATGAAACAATGAATAGACTTGATGATTCATGGACCTTTACCATCGAGATCCCAAATATTCTGAAGAATTTAACCTACTTCTTTTCTGCCAGGGATCCTCGATATAACTTCATGAATACCACCAATATTTCTTTAGCGATATCTGATAATGATAAGCCCGTGTTCATCCAAGATATGACCCAGGCCTCAGCCACCACCGGAGATGATTTTGCATTTAAAGTTAGAGTAAATGATAATATAGAAATTGATAAAACATATGTGAACTTTTCAATTGATGAGTTAAACAAAAACATATCTCTATCTGAACACGGTCCATATTACCAAATAAATATAACCATACCATCTGATTCCCAGGTTATGACCTATAGGTTTATTTCCAAGGATACATCTTCAAATATTAATTCCACAAAAAACAAAACCATTACTGTTTTGGACAATGATCGTCCGGAATTATTTCTGGACAATTCTGATCCAGTTGCATATACCGGGCAAAAGTATACCTTCAATGGAACTTTCGTTGATAATCTGGGTATAAAGGAAGTTTGGGTGGAGTATTCAATAAGCGGTATCTTCAATGAAACAATGGTTTATTCCCACGGCTCCTGGACAAAAAGTATCCTCATGGGGAACCACCCCGGGAAAATGACATATGTTTTTCATTTTTCTGATCAAGAGGGAAATTGGAATTCTTCAGACATTGCAACTATTGATATCATTGATAATGAATTACCCTTCATTGTAGAGGATAAATCAGATTCACTGGCATACACTGGTGATCGATTTGATTTTAAATTGAATGCTGAAGACAATGATGGAATAAGGAATGTAGTCTTAAATTATTGGTTTGGAAGCGACCCCCCAACTAGTTTAACCATGCTGAACGAGGGGATCTTTACAACTTTTATCACTATACCAGAACATTCTCTTAATCCTCTATTCTATACTTTCAGAATAGAAGATCCTAGTTTTAACGAATTCGTATCAGAAGAAAAGATCGTGCAGGTTGTGGATAATGACCCCCCAGTAATAAACTCTGTTGATCATGAAGATCATCCGGTCTCTACAGGTGATATATATGAAATTTCCATAACGGCCCATGATAATATTGGAATATCAAGGGCAGACCTAATATTTGTAAAACCGTTCGATGATGTTGAAGTGATCGAACTCAATAGGTCCGGTAATGAATATCAAGGTTTCTTTAATATTCCTAAAAGCTCGCTGGAACCCATTGAATACTATATCGAGGTGATCGACACATCTGGAAATGTAAGAACGACAGATCGCTTTATTGTTGGCATCGTGGATTCGATATCACCTGATATCCTTCCAGTTGATGATATTACGGTCAATACTACCACGGAGGTAGTAATCACAATCATAGCAACAGATAATATTGGCGTTGAATATTTTGAATGGATCAATGCTCCCTTTGATGCAGATAATGATAGTTATCAAGGAGTCATAGCATTTCCCGGAAATTATACAGTTAAAGTGATCGCTTATGATTCAGCCGGAAATAATGCATCAATAATTTTTAACATGTCTGTTCATGATACAGATCATCAAAATAACCATACATCACAAAATACCACCGGTAGTGGTTTAATATTCTATCTTATTTTAATATCTATCTCATTATCTTTGGTCTTAACTGTGACCATTGCCATATTCATTAGAAAGAACATTATGAAGAATGTTGAAAAAGATATTGATGGGATATCTGATAAGGATGAAATAGGATTATCGAGTAATGAGAACGAGTAGCTATTATTTTCAACGGCAAACTGTCAATAGCAACTGAAAAGGATCAGGTGGTAGATAGACCGGTAGCGCCCAGCCAAACCGGGTTTCTATCGCCCCCTCACCAAACCGTACGTGAGGTTCTACATACCGCTTCAGTGCCAGGGTCACCCCGGACGCTGGGTATATGCTATTTGGTTCACTGGTCTTACCAAAGCAGGACTTTCACCTGCAAGCACCTGCCGACTTGGCTGGGC
>JAWOCK010000083.1:0-9281 GCA_046483845.1 Thermoplasmatota archaeon
GCGTCAGAGAAGTAGCGGGCGATCACCCGTCTGCCAGGGCGAGTGCTTATGCATTACCGATTGAAACAGTGCTGACTCCATCCACTGGTAAAGCCAGCTGCGTAGATGGGGGTAGGGCGCCTGATCGAACCAGCGAATATCCACCTACTTTGGTAGGTATTCTGGAGGACCCTGACATGTTTACGTTTTTGGTGACCTTCCTCGGGGTTTTTTTCCTATATTTGCTCCTTGTTGCGGGTTCGGGTGACATCGATACCTTCTTCTTCAATATAGAAGAGGTCGTGGCCGGTGCTATCCTCTCGCTGCTGGCGGCAGGTATAGCTAGGGCAATGCTGGGTAAGGCTGAGAACACGAAGATGTTCAATCCCCTGAAATGGCTGATGTTCATCTTCTATGTTGTTGTGATATTCCTTCCGAGCCTGACCATCGCGAACATAGATGTCGCATACAGGGTCATAACCGGAAGGATAAGACCGGGTATCGTTAGGATCAAGCCTCACCTCAAGACGGATCTGGGACGCACAATACTGGCCAATTCCATCACCCTCACACCAGGTACTTTGACGGTGGACGTGGAGGAGAAGAGCGGAGACCTCTTCGTCCACTGGATAAACGTGAAGGAGACCGAGACGGAAGAGGGGAAGCTTGAGGCCGTTTGTGGAAAGTTCGCAAGATGGGCAAGGAGGTTGTCAGAATGACCTTTGATCATCTTGACCTTATGCTGATATGGACAGCGGTGATCGGTCTGTCCATACTCATCGCTTTGATAAGGCTCTTCCTGGGCCCCACCTCCCCCGACAGGGTCGTTGCGTTGGATACCGTGAACACCCTGATCGTGGGTATGATGATAGTTCTGGGTGCATTCTATGAGGAGGTCATCTTCATCGATATCGCCATCGTCTACGCGGTCCTTTCATTCGTTACCACATTGTTCATAGCAAAGTATATCGAAGGAAGCAAAGAGAAGGAGGCGAAATGATGGAATGGGATTGGGCTTTGATAACCATGCTCGTTCTCGGGGTAATATCTGGGATCTTCATGCTTCTCGGTGTCATAGGTCTCCACAGGTTCCCCGATGTTTTCACAAGACTGCATGCGGCGACCAAGGCCACCACCTTCGGTTCGATATTCCTCGCTCTTGGGGTTGTGGTCTATGCTGTCTTCAGGATCACGGAGGTGGGAAAGACCGATGATCCCGCCTTCATAACGCTCATTGTACACAGTATTATCGCCCTTCTGTTCCTGGTTCTGACCAATCCGACCGGGGCCCACGCCATCGCAAGGGCAGCAAGGAGAGCGGGGGTGGCGCCGGAACAGGCTGTAATTGACGAAACGGAGGAGGTGAAGTGATGGAGTTCTTCGAATTCCTTTACGATCTCGTCCACGTTATCATATTGCTGGGGATAATCAGTTCGGCGCTGATGGTGGTGAAGTTCAAGGACCTGATATCGGCCACCATCGCGCTTGCTGCCTGTTCTTTGCTGGTCTCCCTAGAGTTCTTCATACTTCAGGCACCTGACGTTGCCATAGCAGAAGCGGCCGTGGGAGCGGGACTTACCACGGCGATCCTGATATTCGCCATCAAAGGAACCAGAAGGAGGGAGGAATATTGATAGGTAAAGGCTGGAAACTGGCAGCTCTGTTCCTACTGGTCTTCCTCATGGGATTCGTTGTCTGGGAGATCCGTGACTTCGGATATCCCACAGGGGAACCCGAGATCGATGACGATGGGAGCCCCATGGAAGGTAGGTGGCTCCACGATAACAACGGTACCATACCGGTTTATGACGAGGCCTCTGGGGAGGTCAGATACGTTGACCGTGCCTTCATGGACGATAAGATATTCAGTGAATCCCTGGATGAGCAGGGGAGCACGCATGCCAGCAACGTGGTGACCGGTGTCGTCTTCGATTTCAGGGGCTTCGATACACTGGGAGAGGCAACCGTGCTTTTCGCGGCCGTATCGGGGGTCATGATGGCCCTGAGGATCGCGTTCCCGAAGAAAAAGGGGGGTGAGACATAATGGAGCAGATGTCTTCCATAGTCAGGACCATTACCAAGTTCCTCTTCGCTCTCATCTTCCTGTTCGGGGGATACATAATCCTGCACGGACATCTAACACCGGGAGGTGGGTTCCAGGGCGGCGCGATCATCGCCACCCTGTTCGCACTGTATTTCGTGGCCTTCGCTGCCAAAAGATGGAAGAAGGCCTTTCTGTCGGCCATGGAGAGCTCCGGACTGCTGATATTCATCGGCACCGGTCTCCTCGGTCTTGTGAGTGGCTACTTCATGTTCAATTTCCTCGGCGGGGAGGGGTCCTTCCTCTTCGGCCAGCCCATCGATCCCGCGAACTATACCTCACCGCCCTTTTTATCCTCGGGGACGGTGGCGGTGATGAACCTGGCGGTGGGGCTGGAGGTGATAGCCGCACTGACCCTGATAATCATAACCATGGGGCTTTTCGCTTTCTTCAACAAGGAGGTGGGTGAGTAAGATGCTGTCGGAACTGCCGTATTTCACAGTGGTCGCCCTTGTCGGTATCGGACTATACATCCTTCTCTTCAAGAGGAACCTCATAAAGCTGGCAATGGGCATAGTGCTGATCGAGACCGGGGTCAATCTCTTCCTGATAGCCTCGGCATACAATCACGGTGACAGGTTGATGGCTCCCATAGTGACATCACAGATAACATCAAGGATATTCGGGGATACGCCACCCAGCATATCCATGCCCGTTCCCCACGCTCTGACACTGACCTCCATTGTGATCGGTGTGGCGACAACAGCGCTTTTGCTTGCATTCATAATGCAGCTCTACAAGAAGTTCAAGATCACCGGCACCGATGAGATGAGGAGGTTGAGAGGATGAGCGACATATACAACTGGCTCATTGAGAACTCACCTGCCTTGATCATAGCGATACCGTTGCTCTTCGCTTTTGCCACACCTTTGATATCCAAGATCAACAAGAGGTTCAGGAACGTATGGGCCCTCCTTGGCGTCCTACTCTCGGCGGCGCTCACCTATGTGATGTCCTTCGAGGTACTGAAGGAAGGAGGAAGACCGGTGGACACAATAGTCTACATATTCGGCGGGTCCGAGAACGGTTCGGTATCCGGCTCCGCCTTCCAAACCCTCCAGAATGCCAGGATCACCTTCTATGTTGACGGGATGGCCGCATTCATGGGTTTGATCATGGCCACGGTGGCCATTGCAGCGGTGTTCTACTCGTTCAGCTTCATAAGGAAATATTCCGGTCAGGACAAGTACTTCACCCTGCTGTTGCTCATGCTTGCCGCAAATTTCGGCATGGTCTTCACCGGGGACGTGTTCAACCTGTTCGTATGGTTCGAGGTATCCTCGGTGGCGATATGCGGTCTGGTGGCTTTCAGGTCGAACCGCGGGGAGTCCTTCGAGGGAGCTTCAAAGTACCTCATATATTCCACGGTTGCCGGACTTCTGTTTCTTTTCGCCATCGGCGTTCTCTACGGACAGTACGGACATCTGAACATCAAGTACCTCGGGGCCGCGATCGGGGCGGACGGAACCCTTCTGGTCGCGGACAAGGTCGTTCTTGGCATACTGATAGCGGTCTTCGCTCTGAAGGCTGGTTCAGTACCTGTTCATATGGCGACACCTGATGCATATTCCGAGTCCCCGGCTCCCATTACCGCGATGATGGTAACTGCCTCCCAGGCAGGCCTCTATGCCATATTCCGGTCCTGTTTCACACTCTATGGCGATAATATCTACGATGCAGGCGGGGTGCTCAGGGCACCGGATATGCTGGACCTGGTGCACGGTGCGGGTTATGTACTGGTTGTACTTGGTCTGCTGTCGATGTTCGTCGGGGTCACTCTGGCCCTGGTCCAGAAGGACATCAAGAGGCTCATGGCCTACCACGCCATCTCCCAGACGGGATACATGCTGCTGGGGGTGGGGATAGGTCTTGCCGTCTACGCCATGGGTGCTGCCAATTCCTTCGTGGATTTCGGCAGGGTGGCAATGTCGGGGGGAATATTTCACATCTTCAACCACGCATTGTACAAGGGTCTGCTGTTCCTGACGGCGGGAGCCATAATCTACAAGGCGGGGACCAGGAACCTCAATAAGATGGGGGGTCTCGGAAGGGACATGAAGCTCACCGCTCTTTTCTTCATAATCGGCGCCCTTGCCATCGCCGGTATACCGCCCGCGAACGGTTTTGCCTCCAAGCTTTTGATCTACGAGGCGGCATTCAAGTTCAATCCAGTGGTGGGTGCGGTGGCGATGCTGGTGTCCCTGCTGACATTGGCCTCATTCGTCAAGGTCTTCTACTCGGCCTTCATGGGGCCGAAGAACCCGGACATGAAGACCGGCGAGGTACCCAGGTCCATGCTGCTCGGTATGTCGGTCCTGGCGGGAGTCATATTGATATTCTCCTTTGCCCCCTCGTTGGTGGTGAGGTCCATAGTTGACCCGGCGGTCACATCGTTGACCGGTGTGGGCCAGACCATCAGCTACCCCGGCATAGCGGATCAGCCCGTAAGGGCCTTCACCCTGATGACCGGACAGGGGGGGTGGAACGCCATCATCTTCCTGATCGTCGTCGTCGTCACGCTGATCATCGCGCTTCTCATCAGGATGCTGGGGAACAAGGGCACGACCCCCGCCGGAGAGGGTGGAAAACCGTATCTCTTCGGTAACCCCACCGAGAAGGACGGAAGACCGCTGGTGATATCCAGCAGCAATGTTTACTGGGGTTTCGTAAGGGCTCTGAAGAAGTACTATGATCCCATGGAAAAAGCGCACTCGGGACTGATCAACGAATATATCTTCTGGTTCGTGGCCACGGCCGGGATAGTGGTGTTGGCCCTGACCTTCCTGTGAGGTGATGAGATGAAACTTACCAAACATTTCGACAAGAGCCTTTGGGTGTTCCACATAAATGCCGCCTCCTGCAACGGATGCGACATCGAGATAGTGGCAGCTCTTACGCCCAGATATGATGTGGAGAGGTTCGGTATAAAGCTCGTTGGTACCCCGAGACACGCGGATGTCCTTCTGGTCACGGGACCCGTGAACAGACAGATGGCCGATCGTGTAAGGAGGATCTACGAGCAGACCCCCGGTCCCAAGGCAGTTCTTATCTGCGGGAACTGCGGGACCTCTTCCGGGGTCTACTACGACTCCTACTGTATCGAGGGTCCCTTCGATGAGTTCATAAAGAAGGTGGACCCCAATGCCATAATCGTCTATGTTCCCGGTTGTCCGGTGAGACCGGAGGCCATTATCATGGGCGTGGTGGAAGCCTGGAAAGCACTCGAGAAACTGAGGGGGGAGGCATGATATGAGATACAAGACACCCCAGGAGGTCCTTGACTCCTTCAAGGAGAAGTTCAAGGATGACCTGATAGAAGATCCGTATATCAAGACCTTTGCCAACGGCAGGAAGAGGACCGAGTACTCTCAGCTCTTCGTGCGGGTCAGGAGGGAGCGTTTCATAGAAGCTGCCGAGCATCTGTCGACCTTCGAGTGGCCCCATCATACCGTTGCATCGGGCTCCGATCTGGGCGACGAGATCGAAATACTGTTCCATTTCGAACTGTATACCGAGACCCATGGAAGCGGAATAACGGTGACCATAGGAACAAGGGCACCCAAGTCCGACCCTCACATCCCATCGTTATCCGACGTATATCCGGCGGTCACCTCAACGGAGAGGGAGAAGCAGGAGTTCCTCGGAGTTGCGGTTGATGGCATCAAGGACAACAGGAGGATGTGGCTCACCCATGCGGTCCCTGTGGGTATCTATCCCTGGAGGAAGGACGAGTTCGGACCCGAGAAGATCGTAAGGAAGGTCCATGAGGACCCCTCCGGGGGAGGGGATGGAACGGAGGTCATAGACGATCTGAGTCCGTTCCCGCCTGGCGGTCCTCCAGTACCCAAGAAGAAGAAAGGAGGTGACAGCTGATGGCTGTGGCACCACCGTATCCTCTGGATATTGGACCCATACACCCGGCCCTGAAGGAACCCACCCAGTTCAAGTTCACCATGCAGGGTGAGGCAATAGTGGATGTTGATTTCCAGCCCGGTTTCAACCACCGTGGAATAGAGTACATGGGAATGAAGAGGAACCCTCTCCAGGTGCTTCATCTGGCAGAGAGGGTCTGTGGTATCTGTTCTGCCGCTCACCAGTTCGTCTTCACCAGGGCGGTTGAACACGCAGCAGATATAATGCCAACGGAGAGGGCAGACTATCTAAGGATGATAGTTGCCGAACTTGAGCGGATCCATTCACATCTTCTCTGGGCAGGTGTTGCAGGTCACGAGCTCGGTTTCGACTCCATACTCCATTATACCTGGAAGATAAGGGAGGATGTCCAGGACATATTGGAATATCTTACCGGAAACCGTGTCAATCATGCCTTTTACATCTTCGGAGGGGTTCGTAGGGATGTCTCCGAAGAAGGTATCAGGAAGGCAAAGAGGATACTGCAGGGGTACAGGAAGCTGGAGGATACCGTACTCAATATATTCCTCTCCGATCCCACCATCGCACACAGGACCCGGGATGTGGGGACGCTCACCTACAAGAACGCCGTTGAGCTCTGTGCCTGCGGACCCCTGACCAGGTCCACCGGAGTGAAGAAGGATGTCAGGTTCTCCTGGCCCCATGCCGCCTACGGCGATATGATGGACGATTTCAGCGTGGTGATACCCTCCAAGTTCGGATACCCCGACAAGGGCGATGTCTACTCTCAGATAATAGTCAGGTGCATGGAGATCTTCGAGTCGGTCAGGATGATCGAATGGGGTCTCGATAACCTGCCCGGTGGCCCCATCACCTCCGAACCGAATCTTTCCGCCCTTCTCATGGCCAAGCTCAGAATGGCCGACGGTGAAGGTGTCGCCAGGGTGGAGGCCCCGAGGGGAGAGGACATACATTATGTGCGCCTGAAGAAGGGTAAGATGGAGATCGACAACTGGAAGGTAAGAGTGCCCACCTACGGCAACATCATGTCGTGGCTCACCATGTTCAAGGGAATGCAGATAGCGGACATACCGATAATCATCGCATCCATCGATCCCTGCATCGGATGTATGGACAGGGTCACCGTGGTTGACCGCGATACGGGCAGGAAGGAGGTCCTTGACTGGAACGTCCTGCATGAGATGTCCGTCAAGAAACAGAGGGGGTTGAGCCAGTGATAGAGGAGGCAGAGGCCGCGGTCAAGATCGGGATCGGAATCGGGGTCGTTGTGGTTGCCATCATCGTCTCGCTGCTCCTGAAGGGTGTCGACAGGAAGTTCGCCGCCTGGCTGCAGGCCAGGGTCGGGCCCCCCATCCGACAGCCCATCTGGGACACCTTCAAGCTTTTCCAGAAGGACAACATAATACCGGAAAGGGCAGTGAGATGGGTTTTCAACGGAGCCCCGCTCCTTGCCTTCGTGGCTTCTCTGGTAATACTGTTCTACCTTCCCCTGGGACCCATCGAGCTCAGGGGAGCCCCGGGTCACGCCGCCAACGAATGGCTTACACCTCTCTTCGGGGGTTATGGGGACCTGATCCTGGTGATCTACCTGCTCGCCGTTCCGGGTCTGATGATGTCCATCGGAGGATTCGCATCGGGGTCGCCGCTGGCAACGGTCGGTGCCCAGAGGGAGATGGTCATGATGATGTCCTACGAGCTTCCTCTGGCAGTTGTTATACTCTCTCTTGCCTGGAGGCTCACCCACGTTGGCGGCATGGGAGCCGCCTTCGAGATCAGGAACTTCGTGGAGACCCCACTCTGGAACGAGGTGGGGATACTGGGCGTGTTCGGTCTGGTCCTCCTTGCAGGCGTGTTCTTCCTTATCATACCCTCCGAGCTCTCCAAGATCCCTTTTGATGCACCCGAGGCGGAGACGGAAATAGGCGGAGGTATAATCGCGGAATACAGCGGGACCAATCTGGCACTCTTTATGCTTGCCGATGCCGTGAAGACCGTTGCCTTCACGTCCCTTGCCGTTGCACTCTTCTTCCCCTACAACATCTCACCGGTGTTCGGGGCCGAGGGATGGCTCGCCTTCGCTGCGGACATGGTCTTCTGGCTCATCAAGATAGAGGTGATCTATTTCCTGGCCGTGACAGTTATCAGGGTAGGTGCCGCAAGGTTGAAGATAGACAAGATCTCGTGGCTGTACCTGGTACCGCTGTCCGTGCTCTCGGTGATCGGTGTACTGCTGCTTTATCTGGATACGATAGTGGGGTGATATGAATGGTGACGCATGCCTTCTTCGAGCTTTTGAAACAGTTCTTCACCGAACCAGCGACCAATCTTTTCCCGCTGAAGAGCGCTCCGCATAACGTACATAAAACTCTCAAGGCCGTGGAGGAGGGGAAGGCCAGGATCAATCCTCCGGTCGAGGTGCCCCCTGATTTCAGGGGCAAGATACTGTACGACAGGGAAGCCTGCATAGGCTGTCAGATGTGCATAAAGGTCTGCCCGTCGGAGACCATCGAGTTCATCCCGGACAGCAGGAAGGTGAAGTTCTACATGTCAAGGTGCACCTTCTGCGCCCTGTGTACCGAGATATGCCCAAAGAACTGCATCAGGATGTCCCCGGAGTTCATAATGGCAAATCTGGATAAATACGGCGAGGACATGATAGTTACCGACTCGGGAAACTTCACGGTGGAGGACAAGCCAGAGAAAGAAGAGGAAAAGAAGTAATGGTCCATCCATGGGACCGATGAATTGGCCCTCCGGGGGATTTTTGGTACCAAAATCCCTAAGTATCAAATGTTCGAATTGTTCTCAACAGGAGCTGAGATGATGGGAAAGAATGGTTTGCTTAAGATCGCGGTCATCCTTTTCATTACTGCACTATTGGTATTGGTTGTGAGATTGGCGTTCAATGAGAAGGAAGGTGTTGATAGTGATGAGGGCCTTGAACCAATGTTCATGTACTATTCTGATGATCAGGATAATTCCTTGAATATTGTGGGAAAGGAAAAGGTGGACGATGAGGTTCCAGACCATACTGTTTTCGATTATTCGGAAGAGAACATTATCGAAGAGGAAGAGGTAATGGATATCGCTGGTATCTTCGATGATCGGATTTCCGTATTCTCGATGGACAAGGAGAATGAAAACGGACTTGATGTATATTTCTTCGAAGACGGTATAAATGAATACAGAAAGGAATTGAAGATCATTGAGAACGGAAATATCCATTACGAGAACAGGAAGATGATCGGTTTTACGGATGAGATGACGGATGAAGAACTTATGGAGATCTCGTATGTATATGTTGATG
>JAWOCK010000084.1:0-25288 GCA_046483845.1 Thermoplasmatota archaeon
CCGTGGCATAGGTCTCGTAGTGGACCTTCACCCGGTCCGTGTCCACCTCCCCGGGCATCTCCGAGCTGACCTCGATCTCCAGGTAGCCAACCTTTCCGAGACCAGAATCCTGCTTGATCCCGAATGAGTATACGCCGACCCTGCCTGCACCGATGTTAAGCTCCATAGCAGGCAGTGCAAGTTCCAGACCATCGGCATCTATTGTGACATCGAACTTAGCCTGGGCGTTACCCCTGTTCTTGATCTCCAGCTCCACTTCATGGAACTCCCCGACATTGAATCTTTGTGGGCCGGGGGCAATGATAAGGATTGCGCCATAGGGAAGCGGATCTATGGTTATCGTGTGGGGCTCCCCCATTCCCTGCCTGTTGGCAGTGGGATTGTACCAGTTCGGATACATGGTCATGTGATATTCAAATTCCGAAGAAGCACCGACCATGTCCGGAACGTCGATACTGAAATCGAAAGGGTCTTCCTCCTGTCCTTTGATGAAGGTATGCAGGACCGAGCCCTTGAAATCGACATTGCTGGTGATCTTCATGTCCAGGTAGACCTTGGTCCCGGGAGGCGTTCCCTTAGCAAATTCGCAGTAGACGGTCCCGTAGATGGTAATATCTTCCGCATGGCCCGGTTCGACATTCAACGTGTAGGTATCCTTTTCCGTTTCGGTCCATATGGTCGGGTCCATCGGGCCTGTGGGCCGACCCTCCACTGATAGGAGCGGGTGCAAGAAGCCGATAACTGACAGTATCAGGATTATGCCAGATATCGTACATGTTACTTCTTTTCCCATATGATAATATTGATCTCAAACATTATTATCTTTTTCGAACACTGTCCGCCCCTGAAAGTTTAATCTATCAAATGGACGTTTGTCCTGTGGGGTTCGATTCCAATGACGGGGCTTTTCGGGATAACTTCTACGGGAAACTGCATATCGACATTGTACCATGGTGTGGACTACCACAGCCACCTGGGGACCAAATACGGAGGACTGGCGTATATCGACGGGAACAGCGACCCCGTCAAGAAGATACACGAAATAGACAACTCCCAGTTCAAGTCCAAGTTCCAGGACCTTGCCTCGGTCACCGATACCAGAATTGCCATCGGCGTCATCTCCGACAGGGACCCTCAACCGCTCACTTTCGTTTCCAAGTTCGGACCCTTCGCAGTGGCCGTGAACGGTCTGATCGAGAACAGGGACGATCTCAAGGACGAGATGATAGAGCGCGGCACGAACTTCGCGGAGGTATACCAGGGAGATGTGAACCAGGCGGACCTGATAGCCAATCTCATCAACAGGGGCGATACCATAACAGATGGGATAATGAAGATGTGGGATGCCATAGATGGCTCCGTTTCCATACTCGTGATGACCCCCGAAGGGATCATAGCAGCCAGGGACAAGCATGGTGTAAGCCCGCTGGTGATCGGTTCGGGGGATGGGATGTGGGCCGTTGCCAGCGAGAGCAGTTCCTTCCATAACCTTGGCCTCAAACTCCATCAGTACCTCCGCCCCGGCGAGATAATAAGTATAAAGGATTCAGGATTCGAGATATTGGACAGGGCTAAAGGGAAGCTGAAGATATGTGCCTTCCTCTGGATATACACCGGGTTCCCCACCTCCTCCTACGAAGGCATCAACACCGAGATAGTGAGGGAGAGGTCCGGGGGTCTACTTGCAAGAAGGGATGATGTGGAAGCGGACATGGTTGCCGGTGTTCCGGACTCCGGAACGGCCCATGCGGTGGGTTACGCCATGGAATCGGGGCTTCCCTACAGGAGGGTGCTCATGAAATATACCCCGGGTTACGGGAGAAGCTACACACCTCTCACCCAGGAAGAAAGGGACAGTGTTGCCAAGATGAAACTCATCCCCAACAAGGCCACCATAGAGGGGAACAGGATAATCCTCTGTGAAGATTCCATAGTCAGGGGAACCCAGCTGAAGAACTACACGGTCACCAAAATGAGGGAAGCCGGGGCCAAAGAGGTCCATGTCAGGCCCGCATGTCCTCCATTGATGTTCCCTTGCAAGTACATGCTTTCAACCAGGTCGAAGAACGAGCTTGCCGCGAGGAAGGCCATCGAGGAGATAGAAGGTGGGGCGACGGATGACATATCCGAATACCTCGATCCGGATTCCGAGAAGTATTCCAGGATGGTGGAATGGATAAGAAAGGACCTGGGTCTTGACTCGTTGAGATATCAGAGGATCGATGACATGATAGAGGCGATCGGGCTCCCACGGGACAAGCTATGTCTTTACTGCTGGTCCGGCGAGGAGATAACCGAATAAGGGGCCTATGCCCGATCAAAAGCACCGACCCTATCTCAAAGCGCGATCAATGAACCCAGAGAGTAAAGAAGAGGAGAGATGCCTCGGAGCTCGGCTTCTTGCAGGAGAGGACCCATCTTTATATCATCCGAGCGGTTCACCACTTCTCCGAAACATATAAATAGATCCTAATTATAATCGTATACAACCCCGGGTTGTATACTCGGAACATATAAGAGGTGTTATGATTGGACCTCAGAAAGTTCACCAACAGAGCGCAGGAAGCGCTCCAGGAAGCACAGATCCTTGCAATGAAAATGGGCCATACGGCCATCGACGGGGAGCACCTCCTAAGGTCCCTCATAGAGCAGGAGGGAGGGCTGCTTCCGTCATTACTCGATAAGATGGACATAGATAGGGATACGCTCACTTCCGACCTGTCGGAGCATCTGGAATCACTGCCAAGAGCCGGCGGAGAAGGGTTCGACGAGGAATCCATCCACGGCACCAACCGTTTGATAAGGCTCCTGGCCGAGGCAAGGGACGAGGCGAAGAGGATGAAGGATGAGTTCGTCTCGGTGGAACATATACTCATCGCCTTCATCGGTGAAGGGAAAAAGACCGTTGCGGGGCGCCTTCTCAAGGAGAACGGATTGACAAGGGAAAAGGTACTCAAAGCGCTCTCCGAGGTAAGGGGAAATCAGCGTATCGATACGGAGAACCCGGAAGCCGGATATCAAGCACTGGACAGGTTCGGAAGGGACATAGTGGAAGAGGCCCGGTCAGGCAAACTGGATCCCATAATCGGGAGGGATGAAGAGATAAGAAGGGTTATCCGGATACTTTCAAGAAAGACCAAGAACAATCCGGTGCTGATCGGCGATCCCGGTGTTGGAAAGACGGCCATAGTGGAGGGGTTGGCCCACAGAATAGTGAGGGGAGATGTCCCCGAGACCCTGAAGGACAGGATAATATTTGCCCTGGACATGGGCTCCCTTCTTGCCGGGGCCAAGTTCAGGGGAGAGTTCGAGGAGAGGTTGAAGGCGGTTCTCCAGGAGGTAAAGAACAGCAAGGGACGGACCCTCCTTTTCATAGACGAGCTCCATACCATCGTCGGGACAGGAAAGATAGAAGGTGCCCTCGATGCCGGCAACATGTTAAAACCCATGCTTGCCAGGGGCGAGCTCCACTGTATAGGGGCAACCACCCTGGACGACTACAGGAAATATGTCGAAAAGGACGCTGCCCTGGAAAGGAGGTTCCAGCCGGTTCTGGTGGAGGAGCCTGCGGTGGAGGATACGATATCCATCTTGAGGGGGCTGAAGGAAAGGTTCGAGGTACATCACGGAGTGACAATAACGGATAATGCACTGGTCTCTGCGGCACTCCTCTCCGATCGGTACATATCCGATCGTTTTCTGCCGGATAAAGCCATAGATCTACTCGACGAATCATGCGCCATGCTCAGAACAGAAATTGATTCCCGGCCCGAGGAACTGGACCAGCTTGTAAGAAAGGTGATGAGGCTGGAGATCGAGGAAGCGGCACTAAAGAAAGAAAAGGACAAGAACTCCAAAAGAAGGCTCAAAGCACTCAGAAGAGAGCTCAGCGAGATGAAGGAGAAGGCGGACACCCTTTCGGCCAAGTGGGAGGCCGAAAAGAAGGCCATCATCAGGGTCTCCCAGATCAGAAAGGAGCTTGAAGGTCTCAGAAAGGAGCTGGAGGATGCCGAACTGAACTACGACCTCGACCGGGCGGCACAGATAAGACATGGAGATATCCCGCAACTGGAAAAGGAATTGAAGGAAAGAGAAAAGGAACTCGCCAGAAGGCAGAGTTTTGGACCAATGCTCAGAGAGGTGGTGACCTCCGAGGAGATCTCCGAGATCGTCTCCAAATGGACAGGAATTCCCGTGTCAAAGCTGATGGAGAGGGAAAAGGAAAAGATCCTGCATCTCGATGAAAGACTCCATCAAAGGGTCATAGGTCAGGACAAAGCAGTAAAACTGGTCACGGAGTCGATCATCAGGGCAAGGTCAGGAATAAAGGATCCCAAAAGGCCCATTGGTTCCTTCATGTTCCTTGGCCCCACGGGTGTCGGCAAGACAGAACTGGCAAAGTCCCTGGCCGAGACCCTGTTCGATACAGAGGACAATATCGTGAGGATCGACATGAGCGAGTACATGGAGAAGTTCTCCACATCACGCCTGATCGGAGCGCCTCCCGGTTACGTGGGATACGAAGAAGGGGGTCAGCTCACCGAGGTGGTTAGAAGAAAACCATATTCGGTCATACTCTTTGACGAGATAGAAAAGGCACATCCCGAGGTATTCAACATACTGCTCCAGATCCTGGATGACGGCAGGATAACGGATGGCCAGGGGAGGATGGTGGATTTCAAGAACACCATACTTATAATGACCTCCAATATAGGTTCGCAGGATATAATTGAAGGAATAGATGCCGATGGCACCTTCATGCAGGGAACCGAGGATGCGGTCATGGAGAGATTGAAAAGGGCCTTCAGACCGGAGTTCCTTAACAGAGTGGATGAGGTTATCCTCTTCAAACCCCTGACCATGAATGACATTGTCCGGATAGTCAGGTTGCTGGTAGGGGAGCTCAATAAAAGGCTAGAGGAGAAACGGATCGCGGTTGAACTCACAGATGATGCGGTGAGACATTTCGCCCAGAAGGGTTACGACCCGGTCTACGGTGCCAGGCCTCTGAAGAGGGTCATGCAGAAGGACCTTGAGACGGAGATAGGAAGAAAGATGCTCCAGGGGGAGGTCCTGGAGGGAACCAAGGTGATCGTCGATTATGAAGACGGTAAGCTGAAGATATCATCAAAGGTCCTGGACTACCTTGAAGCAGAGGATGAGGAAAAAGTTCCGCAAGCCTCGTGACACGCATCCGGGACATACAGTGAATTTATATACTCTCATTCCAAGGTCATACTTGTGTTCCAGCAGGTTGGATGGGAATGAAGAACAAAGAGATCGCAAGGATACTGGATGAGATAGCCGATCTGTACGAGATGCGGGAAGTGGAGTTCAAACCGAGGGCTTACAGGAACGCCGCCCAGAGCATAAGGGCCCTCGGAGAGGATATAGAGGACGTGAAAGAGAGGGGGAACCTGGAAGACATTCCAGGGGTCGGCTCCAGTATAGCTGATAAGATCCGCGAGTACATTGACACTGGGACCATCAAGAAATGGGAGGATCTGAAGGAGGACTTTCCGATGGACCTTGAGGAGCTGACCTCCGTGGAAAGTCTGGGTCCGAAGAAGGCAAAGGTGCTATTCGAGGAGCTGGACATCAAATCCCTTGAGGACCTAAAGGAAGCTGCCAGGAAGGGGAAGATAAAGGATATCGAGGGTTTCGGAAAAAAGACCCAGGAAAAACTGCTGGAGAACATAGCCTTTGCCGAGCAGAAGAAGGGGAGGTTCCTCCTCGGCTACGTCATCCAGGAAGCGGAGGATATCGTTGATTCCCTGAAGGACCAATGTAAGAAGATAGAGATTGCCGGGTCCTACAGAAGAAAAAGGGAGACCGTGGGGGACATCGACATTCTGGCGGTCTCCGCCGAAAAAGGGAACGTGGTCGAAACCTTCTCGAGACTGGACCAGGTTTCCAGGGTGGTGTTGAAAGGGGAGAAGAAATCAACCGTTAAGCTAAACAGCGGAATAAACGTGGACCTCAGGATGATCGAAGAAGAGAGCTACGGATCGGCGCTCCAGTATTTCACAGGAAGCAAGCAGCACAATATCTCCCTAAGGAAGATCGCCCAGAAGAGGGGGCTCAAGCTCAACGAGTACGGCCTGTTCGAAGATGACAAGAGACTTGCGGGCAGAACAGAAGAAGAGGTCTACGACGAGCTCGGCATGGAATGGATACCCCCTGAGATGAGGGAGAACAACGGTGAGGTGGAGGCCGCACAGAACGGTGATCTCCCGGAACTGGTAAAGGTCCAGGACCTGAGATGCGATCTGCAGATGCACAGCGATTGGAGCGACGGAAAGGCATCCCTGAAGGAGATGGCGGAGGCCTGTATGGAGAGGGGGTATGAGTTCTTCGTGATCACCGACCATGCAGGCGAGCTTACAGTAGCCAACAGCCTGGACCTGAAGAGGTTCAGGGAGCAGAGAAAGGAGATAGACAAGCTGAAGGAGGAAATGGACATGGAGATCGTCCACGGTGTAGAGGCCAACATCAAGAAGAGTGGTAGATTGGATGTTCCGAAGGAGATCATCGAAGAGGCCGATCTTGTATTGGGCTCGGTCCATTCATCCTTCAGGATGGAAAGGAAAAAGATGACCGACAGGATGGTTACGGCCGTGAAGAGCGGCCAGTTCCATATACTCGCCCATCCCACCGGGAGGAAGATAATGGAGAGGGAGCAGATAGATGTCGATATGGACAAATTGTTCGAAGCGGCATCGGAAGCGGGCACGGTCCTGGAGGTCAATGCATATCCGGAAAGGCTGGACCTGGGCGGTCATTATGTCAAGAGAGCAATAGATGCCGGTGTGGACCTTTCCATAGGAACGGATGCACACAGAAAGGACCACCTCCGGTTCATCGATCTCGGGGTCTACACGGCAAGAAGGGGGTGGGCGGAGAAGAAGAATATCATAAACACCATGACGTTAAAAGAGCTAAAGAGCCGTTTACTATCCTGAGGGTGGTATCTTGAACAAGGACGAAGCAGAGAAAAGAGCAAAGGAGCTCAGAGAAGAGATAAGACATCATGACTACCTCTATTATGTCAAGAACCAACCGGAGATCTCAGACGCCGAATATGACAAGCTGAGGAAGGATCTGGAGAACATAGAAGAAGAGCATCCCGAACTCATCACGGAGGACTCGCCCACCCAACGGGTCGGTGCGAAGCCGGTTGACGAGCTGGGAAATGTGGACCATACGAAACCCATGCTGAGTCTGAACACGACCAAATTGGAGGATATAGAAAAATGGGTCAGGGGTATCGAGGATGAAGTGGACGAGAAGGATCTGAAATTCGTTCTGGAGCCCAAATTGGACGGTCTCAGCGTCGAGCTCATTTACGAAGACGGCGTATATGAGAGAGGAGCCACCAGAGGGGATGGTGTAACAGGAGAGGACGTGACAAAGAACATCAGGACCATCGGTTCCGTTCCCTTGAAACTACGTTCGCAAGAGAAGGAGGTACCCAGGAAGATAGCCGTGCGCGGAGAGGTGCTCATGGGCATCAAGGAGTTCGAGAACTACAACAAGCGAAGGATAGAGAGAGGCGAGGAACCCATGGCCAATCCGAGGAACGCGGCCGCGGGTTCCCTGAGAAGACTTGACCCCAAGGAGACCGCCGAGAGACCACTTGAGATCTTCGTCTACGAGATAATGGACATGTCAGGGGAGGTACCGGAGGTCAAAACCCATTTCGAATCGCTGGAGCTTTTGAAGGATTGGGGTTTCAGGGTAAACCCTCATATGGATCGAATGGAAGGAGCCGATGGGATAAGGAAATACTACGATGAGATATCCGAACAGAGGGATGAACTGCCCTATGAAATAGACGGTATAGTGGTGAAGGTCGATAGATTGGACCTTCATTCGAAACTCGGGAGCAGGTCCCGGTCCCCACGGTGGGCAGTAGCGATCAAGTTTCCACCCCGGGAAGAAGAGACCACCATAGAGGATATAGTGGTCCAGGTGGGAAGGTCAGGGAAGCTGACACCGGTTGCACTGCTGAAACCGGTGGATGTTCAGGGTGTAACGGTCTCAAGGGCAACCCTTCACAATCTGGATTTCATCAGGGAAAAGGACATCAAAAAGAGGGACCATGCCAGGATCAAGAGGGCTGGTGATGTGATCCCGGAGGTCGAAGAGGTCCTCAAAGAAAAGAGGAGCGGGGCCGAAGTGGAGTTCCATATGCCAAAGCGGTGTCCTGTCTGCGGGGCGGATGTGGTGGAGGATGGTGCATACCACAGATGCACCGGAGGGCTCTCCTGCAGGGCACAGCTCAAGGGGTCCATAGAGCATTTCGCGTCCAAGGGGGGAATGGACATAGACGGCCTGGGTGGAAAGACGGTGGAGATGCTGTTGGAGAACGACCTGGTGAAGAGAATTAGCGACATATATAAACTGGAAGAAGAGGACCTCTTGGGACTGGAGCGCTTCGGAAAAAGATCCGCCGACAATCTTCTGAGGTCCATCGAGGAGAGCAAGAACAGACCGCTTTCGAAGCTGATATACGCCCTTGGAATACCACATGTCGGCGAGCATACCGCCAGACTGCTGGCAGACCATTTCGGCGATATGGATGCTCTTATGGAAGCCAAGGTGGAGAAGCTCCTCGAGATCGACGAGATCGGCGATATAGTGGCAGAGAGCATATACAATTTCATGGAAGAAGAAAGGAACCGGAAAGTGATCTCACAACTCAAGGAGCTGGCCCTCCGGATGAAGAAAATGGGTGGCTCGGACCGGCTCTCCGGGAAGACCTTTCTGTTCACCGGCTCCCTGGACAACTATACCCGGGGCGAAGCAAAGGAAAAGGTAGAGAGGCTGGGGGGAAGAGCAGTATCCGGCATAAGCGATAAGGTCGACTATCTTGTGGTGGGCAAGGACCCGGGGAGCAAGCTTGAAGAGGCACAAAAGAAGGGTGGGATCGAGATCATCGACGAGGACAGGTTCCGCAAACTGGTGACATCATAGGCCATGCCTGATATCGGGTGGCCGGCATATCATAATTGACCGCATCTTTCCCCGATGAGCATCACCGGACAGCAAGCCTTCCCGGCGACCTTTTCCGAAACGCTTCCGATCACCAAGGAGGTGATGGGGTTCTGGCCCCTTGCTCCCATTATTATCAGGTCATGATCCCTGCTCATCTCTATTATCTTGCGGGACGGGCGGCCGTGCTCGATCTTTGTCTCTATCTCAAGGCTCTCGTCCTTGACCTTGTCAGCCAGCTCGTCGAGCATCTCCGATACTGCCTCGATCATCTCGGGTTCCGGGTCGGGGTCCACGTTGTACTGCTCCCGGATGATGGGAGGTATGACATTGACCAGGGTAATGCCTGCATCCATCATCCTGGCAAAGGTCAGTGCCTTCTCGAAAGCGAGCTTCGAAAGCTCCGAGCCGTCAACGGGTACCAGTATACTTTCCATGTCATCCATTTTATCCAACCTGTTGATATCTTGGAATGGCGCCTCAAATATTTTTGGGTCCGATGCACCTGTTATCTCAATAGCAGGACAGGACAGCAGGAATTCCTCATGACCGAATCCGCCACGCTCCCCATCACCATTGAGGCCAGGGTGGACCTGCCGTGGGTCCCCATTATTATCAGGTCGTGGTCCCGGGAGCCTTCGTTTATCACGGATGCCGCATCGCCCTCGACCAGGACCGGGTCCAATTCAAGATCGGATCCCTTCGCTTCCTTGGAGAACCTGGATATTATCTTCATACCCCGATTCTTCAACTCCTCATCCAGTTCGGTCTCGATGCCTCCCAGTACAGGCTCCTCCACCTCGATCACGTGAAGTAGAGTTATTCTGCCATCGATCATGCTGGCAAGGTCCATTGCCGACCTGAATGCCTTTTCCGATACCTTCCCTTCATCCACGGGGACCAGTATACGCCGGAACTCCTTCAAAGGTCTCCCCCTCAGATCAGGTGTTGGTTCCTCTTTCTGAGCCAGAGAAGGTAGCAGAGGGCACCGATCTCTATTGCATCCTTTTCGGTACCGGCCCTTTCCGATTCCTTGTCACCCATGTAGATTATTACCTTGTCCCTGAGGGCGTCCTCCAGATGCTCGATGGGATACTCCTCCCATATCCTTACGTAATCCTCGACGTTCTCCTCCATCTCCCTGTTGATCTCATCCCTGAACAGTACCAGGGACTCGAGCATGTTCTTCCTGCTCTTTTCGTCCAATTTAACATCTCCTTGATGAAACATTACCTGATAGGTCTCATATGGATATATAGAACCTCGGATCACAGCACTAAATAGTTTTCCATGGATCGTGGGGTCAGGGAAGGGATACCCAATAATTTTAAATAACCACAGATCGAGGTTTTATCAGGTGAAAGCAAGATGTTGGAAAACAGAGTATACAATCTGATGGAGCAGTTGGTCGAAGAAAGCCAGAGCCTATACAGGATAAAGAACGATTACAAGAGCGATTCCTCCGGCTGCGACAGCTGTATGGAGTTCTGGAAGAAGATGGAAAAGGACAAAGAGGAACACATCCAGGAACTGGAGGAACTCCTGAAGGAACATCTCAAGTAAATGGCTCCGTACAAAATATGGACCGATGGCCCTGCCATCGGTACCTTCTATTTTTAACATAAAGACCGGGTTGGTTGCGGTCTTTCCAATCCTTGCCAATATTATGAGATCCGGACAAAGGTCCGGTTGTCATAAAGGATGATCTCGTATTGAGACACGGTCTGTTATCGGATGAACCCTGATATCACATCTTATAGATCCTTCTCTTCTTTCCGAGGCCGGCAGGGGAGAGGTTGAAGACTATCGTCTTGAGCCTGGTCATCTCGTCGATGCTGTAGCCGATACCTTCCCTGCCGATACCACTCTCACCGGTGCCCCCGAAGGGGAAATAGCCTACTCCATGGGATGGGGAATCGTTTATGGTGATCTCGCCGTCATGGAGCATCTTCGAAACGCGCCAGGCCTTGTAAATGTCATTGGTGAAGACGCAGGAATCGAGTCCGTATTTCGTGTCCTTGGCGGCATCTATGCACCCATCCATGTCCTTCTCCCTATGAATGGTGACCACGGGACCGAAGGTCTCCTCCTTCATTATCCTGGCCTCCCTGGGGACCTTGTCCAGCACCGTTGGAGAGAACTGGGTGCCGTTCCTTTTCCCACCGACCTTCAGTTCAGCTCCCCTCTCTACGGCGTCGTTGACGAGCTCCTCCACGTATTCGGAGGAATCCTCATCTATCAGCGGGCCCACCACGGTATCCTCGTTCCAGGGGTCCCCAGATCTTTTACCTTTTACTATCTCGGTGACCTTCTCTACGAAAAGTTCCGCAATGCTTTCTTCCACTATGACCCTCGATATGGCATCGCATCTCTGTCCTGAAAAATTAAGAGAACCATGGACGACCTTCTCCGAAGCGAGGTCCATATCGGCATCCTCAAGGACCACTGCGGCACCGTTGCCTCCCAGTTCCAGATGGAGATGTTTCATGCCTGCAAGTGTGGCTATCTTCCTTCCGACCTTTGTACTGCCGGTGAACGTGACACCGCTTATCCTATCATCATCGACATAATCATCGATGAGCTTTCCGGAAGCGGTGACAACGTTCAATGCACCCTTCGGAAGACCCGCCTCCTCCAGTATTCTGGTGAAAAGAAGGAACGTGATAGGATCCGCGGAAGGTAGTTTGACGACCACGCTGTTGCCGGCAAGAAGAGCTGGTATCACCTTGGCCGACGTTATGAAAAGAGGATAGTTGAAGGGCGATATCGCCAGCACCACACCGATGGGCTCCCTTATGACCATGGCGAACTTCTGCATGGTGTCCTCCGACCAGTCTCCGGGCACATATTCACCGAATATCTTCCTTGCCTCCTCGGCCACCATCTCCATCCTCCTTACGGTCGCGTCCACCTCGCCCTTGGCGTTATGGAGCGGTTTTCCGGTCTCCAGGACCAGAGAGCGGACCAGTTCGTCCCTGTGGATCTTGACCATTTTGGATGCATTGCGGAAAAGTTCTATCCTCTCTATGGCCGGAACATCCCTAATGCTCTGTCGGTTCTTGTAGGCGGAGTCGACCGCAAGTTCTATCCTGTCCTTGTCAAGATATGGGACATATGCCACTGTGGACCCATCCAGTGGGTTCTTCACCGGTCTTATGTCCTCGCCGAGGAAGTCCCATTTACCTCCTATGTAGTTCTTTATGTGTATCTCATCTTCCTTTTCTCGATATATGTCTTCGAAATCATCCGGTATCTTTAGTCTCAAATCGAATTCCTCCATATATCGAATAACCTTGATCTGGGTTTATTTAATCCTTTTTATTCATGGGAATATCCAAGAAGGGTTCCGTCTCTCAGTAAGTTTTATAGTGGTTGAGGACAAGGTATTCCCGGTGGTAATCAATGAAGATGGAACTTGAGGACATCCAGATACCTGCGGATGTCCCGAAGGAGGTCGAGAACGAATATATCAGCAACATGATCAAGGCGACCCACGGAACGGGAAGGCTGATGCTCTTTGCAGGTGACCAGAAGGTGGAGCATCTCAACGATGATTTCTACGGGGAAGGGATACACAAGGACGACTCGGACCCGAAACATCTGTTCAAGGTGGCAGATAAAGGCAGGATAGGTGTCTTTGCCACACAGCTGGGATTGATAGCAAGGTACGGAAGGGATCATCCGGGCATCCCTTATCTCGTGAAGATCAACTCCAAGACAAACCTTGTCAAGACCGAGCAGAAAGATCCCTTCAGCGGTTCCCTATATGATCTGGAGCAGGTGGTGGAGTTCAAGAGAATGAGCGGACTGGACATCGTTGCGGTGGGGGCCACGATCTATCTGGGAAGTGAGTTCGAGGAACGGATGCTGAGACAGGCTTCCCAGCTCGTGAACCAGGCACACAAGCACGGACTGCTCACGGTCCTCTGGATCTATCCGAGAGGGCAAGCGGTGCCCGACGAGAAGGACCCGCATCTGATAGCAGGAGCCACCGGAGTGGCAGCGACCCTGGGCAGTGACTTCGTAAAAGTGAACTATCCCAAGAAGGAAGGAGAAGGATCCAAGGAGATCTTCAAGGAGGCCGTAAAGGCTGCCGGGAACACCAAGGTCGTCTGTGCCGGAGGCTCCTCCGTGGATGTGAAGAAGTTCCTCCAGAGGCTCCATGACCAGATACATGTATCGGGGGCCGCCGGGAACGCAACGGGAAGGAACATCCATCAGAAATCACATGAGGAAGCGGTGAGGATGTGTGATGCGATCTCCGCAATCACGCTGGATGATTCCACGGTTGATGAGGCGTTCGAGGTGTACAAAGGGGAGTAATATACTACTTTCCTTGTCAAAGATATCTTTATGGATGAGGAATACAGACCATCATCCGGTATCAAAAAGGTCATGGAGGATGTGGACCTGCTGATAATGGGTGAGACCATTGGGGGTTCTAGGATCTTTGGTGACCGCTCCAGAAAACTTTCAAAGAAGTTGAACGAACCCAAACGATCTGTTGAATGATACGTTCACAGCGCCATTTCGCATCCCTTGCAGAGCCCCTCACCTTTTCTGTCCGTATCGGCCAGAGAGTTCGAGAAATGCATTGCACAATTCCTGTTGGGACAGTGTCCGATCCCCAGAAGATGGCCTATTTCATGTACTGACTCCTTTAGCGCCCTCTTCTTAAAGAGGTCCATATCCTCCTTCTCCTTGATGTACAGGGGGTCGAGTCTCTTGAGGGATACCAGAGCGATGTTCAACCTTGGGTTGGCCTGTCCGAACACGAAGTTCATCTCGGGTACGAACAGATCCTCTTGTATTACGGCGAGCAGAAGGTCGTGGGGGGATCTCTTGACCTTGTTCAGGTCCTGAAAGATAGGATAGGTGAGGTACTGTCCTCTCCGGTCATCATATGATAAAGGGCTCAATCCAATGATGCTTACAATCCCTGTTTGCATATGATATATCCTTTCCAAACCCTCTCTTATGTGATAGAGGATCTCTATGGGAACATTCTCGGTATGGAATACCCTTATCCTTCTCCGCATTCATATGCCGTGCCATTAATTGACCGATACTTCAAAAAACTTTGGAGCCATATGCACATGTGTATCGTGATAATAACGATGTACCACAACATATAAATCAGGCTCCAAACAAGTCCATCACATGGATCATACGAAGGTGGGAGCCGAACATGAGGACCGCTCCGGGCAGGCCGTTCCGAAGATGGTCAATTTCGTTGTCACCTATTTCTCCGATCCCGATCCGGAGGGAAGAAGGAAACGGCTGAAGGAGAGACCGGGTCCGAGAACACCTTACACCGATTATTATTATGTTTAGGATTCCCACCCACAGTGAGTCTCTCAAATGGAGTCCAGGACCCTCTCACATTCCAGCTCCATTTCCCGGATGATCTCGTCGAGGTCGGATCGAGTGCCACTTTCCTTCTCTCTCTCGAACCTCTCGATGCTCCTGTCCATCACCTTTATGGAACTTATTTTCTTGAGCTCCTCATGTATCCTCTCCCTGTCCCCTACCCTCTCGATGGGGATCTCCGAGATTATCCCTTTCAATCTCTCTGCCATCTCCTCTTTCGTGGCCCCTCTTTTCCTGCCTCTCATTGAATTTCCAGCAGCAAAACTTCCTTTGAGCATAGTGCATCCCGAAAGTATATTGGGATCGTTACTATATTAATCTATCATGAAACCTTGATGATTTTTTGCATATTTTCAGGATTCTCATTTATCAGGGAAAAAAACGGCATTCGGGATCCAAGGTGGACAATAACACAGAACATGGACAATATATACTGTGTACATTGGGATCCGGAGATCGTCTCAAATACATCGCCTTATATCAAGCACGGGCCTCCGCTTTTCATCATGAACCCTTTCCAGGATTTCATAGTGGATGAGCCAGGTCCGACTTTCGGATGCGGTGTAGCCTTCCGGTACGTATATTCTCTCAGAGAGAGATATCATACACCCGGGAATACTTCTCCTTCAGATATCCGATGAACGGAAGAGCCGAGAGTTCCTGGCCGGACACCTTCCTTATAAGCTCTTTGGCGGGGTACCTCTTTCCATGACGATGGACCCTTTCCCTCAACCATGCCAATATCTTCTTCATTTCCCCTTTCCTCACCAGATCGTCCAGGTCACCAAGGTCCGTTACCATCGCTTCCCTGATCATGGCCGAATAGAGGTTCCCCAGCGTATAGGTGGGGAAGTACCCGAAGTAGCCAATGGACCAATGGACATCCTGAAGACACCCCATCGAATCGTTCTCGGGCTCTATCCCCAGATATTTGCTGTATTTGTCGTTCCAGGCCTGGGGTACCTCGTTCACCTCCAATCTATCCTGGAAGATCTCGCTCTCTATCTCGAACCGTATGAGGATATGAAGATTGTAGGTCACCTCATCCGCCTCCACCCTTATAAGCGACGGAGCGACGCTGTTCGCCGCCTTGAACAGATCAATGGGAGAGCTCCCCCTCAGGGACGGGAACATGCTCTTTGCCTCGGGCAGATACCTTTCCCAGAAACCGAGGGATCTGCCCACCATGTTCTCCCAGAAACGAGATTGGGATTCATGGATCCCCAGTGATACGGGTTCGGCCAATGGGGTGCAGTAGTTCTTCTCCGGATATCCCATCTCGTAAAGTGCATGTCCTCCTTCGTGGATACATGCATACAGGCCGGTCCTGATGTCATCCTCATTTATCCTTGTGGTGATCCTGGTGTCGTCCATGGACCCTATGGTAAAGGGATGCTCGGTTTCATCCAGCCTTCCCCTGTTGAAATCATATCCCATATCCTCGAGTATACGGTTGGAGAGATCGATCTGCTTATCCTTCGGAAACCTTCCGGTAATAGGGGATGCGTCTATCGTAATACCAGAATCAGCGATACGCTCTGCAAGGGGCACCAGTCTTGTTCTCAGATCACTGAAGATGGAGACCACCTCCTTTGACCTCATGTAAGGTTCGTACCCATCCAGGAGCGCATCATATGGCACATCGTCATATCCTATATGTTCTGCGACCTCTTTCTTCAGGTCTACCATCTTCTCAAATGTGGATGCGAAAGAGCCGAAATCATCATTCTGTTTCGCTTTGACCCATATCTGGTATCCTTCGGACTCGGTCCTTGATATCTCCTTTGCCAGCTTCTCGGGCACTGCTGTTTTTCTCCGGTACTCCCTTGATATCTCCCTGACCACAACACTCTGGTCATCATCGAGGTCCTTACGGTCCAATTTCGCGAGCAGTTCGCCCATCCTTTTCGATGTGTACCTCTGATGGATGAGGCCCGTGACAAGTGAGGTCTGGGCTGCCCGGGAAGCTATGGAACCATCTGGCATGTAGACGTTCTGGTCCCACACAAGCAGGCAGGATATCTGTTCCAATCTTGTGATCTCCTCGTAAAGCTCCCGAAGATCCTCGTATTCCTTCCCAATCATACCTAGAATATGGATTGAACATTGATTAAACTTTCTCTCGGAAAGATTAATGTGTTTCAATTGGGATAGAGCCCCGGGATATGAATGGTCAAATGCATAACCTGCGGTATGGAAATGGAGAAGAAGGATTTCGACGGGGTGGAGACCGATGTGTGTCCAAAATGTGGAGGTGTCTGGCTCGATGGCGGGGAGCTGGAGGAGCTAACAGGATTGGACCCTGGATCCGGAAGGGAACTTGGATGTCCAAAATGCGATATGGTCATGAACAGGAGGCTCGTACTCGGTGTTGAGATAGATGTTTGCCGATCCTGCGGGGCCGTATGGCTGGACCCCGGGGAGCTGGAGAAGATAGCGAGACACCCGCCCCCCAAGGGGAACATGGCCCTGTTCAATTATGTCCGCAATGAGCTTGGTCCGAAGTATCAGAGACTGCTATAGGATGATGTATGGACGTAATGTATCCTCTTTGGCATTATGGGCCCTCTATGATACTTCATATGGTAAGGGGGTCCGTGATATCAATGCGGAAAATGGAAAGTCAACCGCTCAGGATCCAATTCTTGCGAAGATGACAGATATGGATCATATCGCCGAACCGTTCATTCCCTGATATAATGTATGATGCCGTTATCTCTCCGGAAGACCTTGCCTTGGTCCTCAAGGTACCTGATATGGGCCAGCGCTTCTCCCAGGGCGAACCATTTCTGCATGACGGGGAACTCGTCGAAGGAGCTGTAGGTCAGGTCCCATGTCATCCGGGAGGCGATCTCCAGCCCGGTCATCTCCCCTTCGCCAAGTATCTCGAGTACTTCCCTTGCCCTCTCCTGATGATGAAGGACCAGTTCATCTATCCTCTTTTCATGGTCCTCTATTATGGAGCGGTGCCCTGGCAGTACCATTTCGATGCCAAGTCCCCTTACCATCCCAAGGGATGATATGAAATCTGAAAGGGGGTTCGTATCATCCGTCCACAGAGAGATGTTGGGGGTGATATCTCCCAGTATGTGGTCCCCCGAGAAGAATATGCCATTTTCACGGTCCAACAGGCACATATGACCTTTCGTATGACCCGGGGTGTGGATGGTCTCAAGCTTCCTTCCCCCGTACCTCAGTATCTCACCTCCGTAAAGTGGTTGGAGGACCATATCACCTAAGGGACCGTACTTGTACCCGGGGTGCTTTTTGATTGCTTCTTCAGGATCGTGGTAGGGGAACCCGTTCCGAACGGCGAAATCCAACATCCTGGACCAGTATTCGGTCTCCTTTATGACGGATATATCATCAGCACCCATGAAGACCTTTGTGCTTCCTTTTGTCAGATGAGGGGCAAGTCCGAGATGGTCTGCGTGCATGTGGGTGATAAATACATCGGTTCGTGAGAGGTCGACACCGATATCCTCCAGTTCCGGATCAAGGACATCCCTGCATTCCTTCCTGTTCATGCCCGTATCGATGATCAATGAGCTGTCCTCTCCCTTTATGATATGGCAGTTAACGGACTTAAGCGGGTTCTTCGGGAGGGGGAGCTGGATCCTGAATATGCCGGGCGCTACCTCGTCGGACATTGTCCTGGCTATGCGGATCTCGTTGAAAAGGATTATGTCGGTCGGAACGTTTTCAGGGCCTTCATGAGGGGGTTAACAGAAAGATAAGCGATATTCTCTGACAGTAATCTATTTCATATTGTTCAATGGTTATCGCACCGGGGTGCCCATGTTCGAATGGTGGAGGAAAAGAAAGGAGAAAAAGAGAGCCAAGAAAGAGCTGATGGAGAGATATCCACTTACCACCGATGATCCTTACAAGGCCGTTATCTGGAAGATGGCCCGGAAGATGGCAGCACATCTTAAAAGGTACTCGGTCACGGTAAGACCGGAGGAAACCCTCAGGCAGTATCATTACAAGGCATCCAGATTGACGGGTATCGATGTCGGGTCACTGTACAAATATCTCTATCTTCTGGAAGGGTCCATGTATTCACACCATGATATGGGGGTCGACCACCAGGACATGGCGATCGATTACCTGCGTGACATCGAGAGGTCCATTGACAGTATCGGACTTCCAAGGAAGGATGAGGGGCCAAGGTTGGCCGATCCCGAACCGGTTCCCAACCAACCTGTGGTGATGTCTCCCCCTGCAGGGGACAACCTGCTTTCTAAGAAGAGGTTCCCGGAGAATGAGGGGATGAGGTCCACAAGACCTGCGGACCTCAGGAGGCTCCGGTCCAGGTTCGATGCGACAGGGACCGACAGTTTCGCACCCATGGACAATGAGATGGTCAAAGCATTCTTCGAACTCGTATCCGATCAGAGGTTCGGGGAGCTCAGGGAGCTAATACTTGAGAACTCGGCCGCCTACATGTCCAGCGTTCACCTGTCGGAGATGACAGGTTTCTACATCATGGAGCTCCATTACAGGATCAGGGAGGTCCTCGCACTTGATGAACCGGATATGGACGGGCTGCTCGGGCTCGTTGTTCCGGGGGCCAAGGTCCTTGCCGCAACGGAAAGCCGGGATTTTCTGATACCCGACGACATCAAGGTCAGCATGCTCACTTTCCTTCCCGGATACGAGATGAGGACCGCGGAGGATGCGAGGAACATAGTCGATTCCGTTCAGGTGCCGTCGCCCCTGCTTGCCGAGGCGGAACCGGATATGGACCTTTCCTAGTCGTGTTCTCCTACAAAATGCAAAGCTTAATATTCGAACACATCAGATTGACCAGGGATGTTCGGAGAGATAGAGCTCCCCTTCAAGCATGTTTCCGAGAGGAACATGGTCACATTGAAGAGATTCAGCGCAGGTGTGATCTACAAGAGGGTAAGCGATGAAGAAGAGATCAAGAAGAGGGTCCACAGCTCAAAGGCAACAGTGTCCCTGGAACCCGTAGAACCCTTCAACTGCCCAAAAATGGTGACGTCGCACCTCTTGATAGAGCTGACAAGGGCCCTGGTGCTTCCCCCGAAGCAGTCCAAGAGCATATATGTGAAGTTCCCGGTGGAGATCGGGGTACTGGTGAAGAGGTCCGGAAAGACAAAGGTGATAGATGTTTAC
Organism: Thermoplasmatota archaeon; assembly: GCA_046483845.1. Classification (GTDB taxonomy): domain Archaea; phylum Thermoplasmatota; class Penumbrarchaeia; order Penumbrarchaeales; family Penumbrarchaeaceae; genus JAYEPK01. The sequence continues at coordinate 19,507 of JAWOCK010000084.1, forward strand.
ACGGACAACCCACCGAAGTACGCCCTTTACGGGGACATCAGGGAAGGAAGCGTCTGCCGTTACTACGGTTCGGACCAGTACTTGAAGCGTCCAAAGGCCGAACCGGGTACCGAGGGGGTCATCAATGTACAGGTCAAGAACGCCACGGGAACGTGGAAAGAGATCTCAAGAATCGTTTTTCCGGGCATTGCAATGAAGATATACCACTCGGAGAAGCTGGTCTCCGCAAAGGCTAGGACCAGGATCATCGATGATGAAAAGGCCGAAACCAGGTTCATCGATTCCCCGGTGAACAAAGGCCAGAGGAGGTCCTTCAAGATGCTTACGGCCAAGTCCTACAATCCCCTAGCGAGCGGTTTCACGATGGAGGGGGGCTATTGAACATCAAAGACATTGAAATAGTCGGTCTTGGTCTCGATAAGATACTGCTCACCATCATAATCGCCATTGCAGCTGTGACACTGGGCAAGATCATGTCGCTCTATCTCACCCAAAAGCTCAAGAAGGTCATGACCCAGGACCATGTGAAGATACTCACCAAGGCCATCTATTTTTTGTTGTTTTTCATAGCAGTCCTTATCATCCTGCCAATTATCGGTTTCGATCCATCCTCCATTGCCTTGGCTGGGGGCATCATCGCCATCATCATCGGTTTTGCCACCCAGTCGATCTTCGGCAACTTGGTATCCGGGATATTCTTGATATTCGAAAGGCCCATCAAGCTGGGTGATGTGATCAAGGTGGACGATACCTACGGAATGGTGGAGGATATCAAGGTGATCTCCACTACCGTCAGGACATTCGACGGTTATTTCGTAAGGATACCCAACATGACCGTTTTCAATACAAAGATAGTCAACTACTTCGTGAACAAGGCCAGAAGGTTCGAGTACACGATCGGGATCAGATACAGGGATGATGCCGAGAAGGCCATAGAAGTGATCCGGGACACCATAGAAAAGCATCCCTTCGCATTGAAATATCCCGAACCGCTCATATTCGTGGATGAGCTTGGCGATTCCTCGGTGGAGATCGTCGTCAAGATCTGGGCACCCTTCACGGAATGGTACGATGTCAGGATGGAACTGCTCTGGAAGATAAAAAAGGATCTGGAAAAGAACGGCATACATGTACCGTTCCCTCAGAGAGAGGTCTGGTTCAACAACGAACTATCCACCAGGCGTAGTGAGAATGAGAAATGATGAGGTATTCCATGGATGTTTACAGGTGGTATCCCACGGACCATGGTCCCGGGGTCGGAGGGGGAGGTTAGTATCTCTTCGATCGTGATCGCTCTACTGGCTGGCATGTTGTTCCTGGTCTTCGTGATCGGGACCCTTGTCCTGATCCACATAAGGTTCTACACCAGGGTGCCACCCGAAAAGGCCCTTGTCATCTACGGAGGATCATCCGGCCCCCAAGGTATCTCCAGGATATTGGTGAGCGGAGGGGCCTTTATAACACCCGTGTTGAGATCATATGGGGTCATTCCCCTGAAAACCCTTACCGTAGAGATGAGGGCCAGGGATGTACCGGCCAGTGATACCTCACTTCATGAGAACCTCGAGGTGGACATGGACCTCAAATACCGGATCCCCAAGGATCAAAAGATGCTGGAGAGGGCGGCCGGATCACTGCTGAACAAATCCGAAGAAGAATTGTGCGGGATCGTCGGGACCCTGGTGGAAAAATACCTCAGGAAAGAGGCCTTCAAGTTCCGGAAAAATATAATAAAAGAGGACCCGGAGATACTGGAGGGACCGATCCTCCGGTCCGCCAGCAGGGAAATGGCCGATTACGGGGTCCGCCTGGAAGATCTCCACATATCAAGGATAGGGTGAAATAAAACGGTTAATTTGTCGGCATCATCATTGAGAAGACGATATTCTATTAATAATAGAAATTCGTACATTGGCCGATGGCAGCCGAGGAAAGACCAAAGGTGGATATCCGGAGGATCGCCGACGATAATGTGAAGAAGCAGCTCCAAAAGAGCCTGGATGCCATCGGGTACAGGAAGATCGTCAAACCCGGAAGCAAGGTTGTCATCAAGGTAAACGCCACCCATTTCCACTATCTTCCGGGGATCACCGTTACGCCACAGCTGGTCCACGATTTCGTATCGATCCTGAGGGAGAGGGGAGCAGAGGTGATAGTAGGGGAAGCGGACCTCCAGAGGGTCTGCGCGGAAACGGCGCTGAAAGGATGCGGACTTCAGGAGGCAGCCGAGAGCGCAGGGGCCGAGGTGATGAACTTCATGAAGGACGAGTTCGTGACGTTTCCCCTGAAGGGGGAGATATTCGACTTCAACGATTACAAGATCCCCAGGTCCTACGTGGACTGCGATGTGTTCGCTTCCATGCCGGTGTTCAAGACACATAAATTGACCGGGGTCACCCTGACGCTAAAGAACCATTTCGGATGCGTTCCCGATGATCTTCGTCTGAAGTACCACGGCGTGATAGATCAGGCGCTTGCCGATTTCTGCCTCCTGTTGAAACCTGGATTGATCGTCATGGATGGAAGAATAGGGCTGGAATCGGACGGGCCGATAGCAGGTCTGCCCAAGAAACTTGGTCTTCTCCTTACCGCTACCAATGCAGTGGCAGCCGATTCCGTGGCCTGCAGGGTGATGGACCATGATCCGAGGAAGATAAAGCATATCATGACCGCGCACGAGAGAGGCTGCGGACCCATTGATACAAAGGATATCGAGCTCTCAGGGGAGCCCGTAGAGGAGGTCAAGACCCCCTTTGAACCTGCGAATCCCGACACCATCTCCCACCTTGAGAAGTGGCTGAGCCCCCATCCGAGGCTTTCGCATCTGGTCTACAGGACCTTCTTCACTCCGGCCAAGTGGGTCTCATGGAGATATAGAACGATGACCGGTTACAAGAAAGAATATATCAAGAGGATAAAGGAAAGGGGTCTCTGGGAGGATTACGAGCACCTTTTCAAATGAGCTCCGCAAGGTTATTTCCTGACCTCGCCTGTAGTATCGGCGAAGGTTCCTGATCCTTCATCTTCAGTTCTGTTCATTTGCCATTGACACATATTGGTATGGAACCATTTTTCAAATTGGGCTACACCTCCATTGCGATCATAGCTTATCTGACATTCCGCTTCAGGGGGGCGCGGTCCATTATTCACTATTGTTTCCTACATCATTATCAAATTCCTCTCCCTGTTTTCCTTTATAGACCTTTAGATATACAAAAAGAAAAACCACGCCTATCATCACTATAACCATTATTACAATTAGCAACCAGAAGAACACTCCAAAATTACTGGATGACCCATCAGGTAATTCCGCTTTGGCATTTGCTGTTGGAGAAGACTCCCCGATCGCGTTCACAGCAGTTACCTGGTAGAAATACGTAGAACCGCTCTCCACATCTGTATCGTTGAATTCCAATTCATCACCAGCAGGGACAGAAGCGATCATTTCAAACGAATCATCAGACGAACTTCGATACACATAGTATTCGGTTATCACGGACCCTCCATCATCTTCAGGTGGTTCCCATCTGAGCAGAACATACCCTTCTCCGACATCGATAACAAGGTTGTTAGGTCTTGCTGGCGGCGTGGGAACAAACGAGCTTTCCGGTCTTGCATTGACGAATTCGCTTCCTAACGACCTTCCTACAGAGTTCTCTGCTATGATGTAATAGGTGTAAAGTACACCGTTTTTTACATCTGTATCATTGTATTCAATAACATCGGGGTCCACCTGGCCAATCAATATGAATTCATTGTTATCCTCCTGCCGGAAAATGCTGTACGATGTAAGAGGAAAACCTCCGTCATCATCCGGTCTTGACCAGTAAATCCTTACAAATCCATCACCGGCTGAGTATCCTATGTACGAGGGAGAAGAAGGAACAGTTCCAGGTGTTATTGTTATCTCGTTGCTCCTCTTCGATCTGCCAATGGAATTCCAGGCTGTTACATAGTAAGTGTAGTCCCTGCCGTTCACTACATCCGTATCATTGTAATACGTGTTCGAAGCTCCATCAACGGTATAGAATTGATCGACAGCTGATCCGTCATCGTCCGTTGATACATGGATGATATAGCCAATGACCTCTGAACCCTGATCGTCCAAAGGCGATGACCAGTAAAGGTGCACGAACTCATCTCCGGAGACCGCTGTGAGATCAAGGGGTTTGGTAGGCTCTCCTTTTGGGATCACCTCTTTGGTAAGGGATGGTTCGGATTCTCCTACCATATTCATACAGGTCATGTGATATCTGTATGGGATCCCGTTCGTGACAGATGAATCATTAAAGGTGGATACTGTCATGTCCATTTCTGCCAGAAACTCCATTGGTCCTTCTTTCACTCCCCTGTAGATACTGAACCCCGTGATCTCCGAGCCTCCATTGAAAGAAGGTTCCACCCATTCTAGAAGAACGAATCCGTTCTGTGCATTTACGTTGATGAAGGGGGGTCCAGGAACTGTTTTGGGTACATCGGATACGATCTCGCTCGGAAGTGAATTACCCTCGGAGTTTACAGCGGTCACGTAGTACTCATACAACTCACCGTTGACAACGCTTGTATCATTGTAGATCAGCGTCTCGTATCCAGGTTCAACTATCATGGAAAAGTTCTCATTTCCTTCTCTTCTTTTCCAGACCTGGTAACCTGTTATGTCTGCTCCTCCATCATCTTCAGGTGGTTCCCAGGAGATCTCGATGAAACCGCTCCCCCATCGTGAAGAAACATTGATCGGTGGATCCGGTTTTGATAATGGAATTGCCGATATGATATTGCTTGGTTCTGACTCGCCGTATTTGTTTACAGCGATCACTCTGTACTCATATTCAATACCATTCACGACGGTAGTATCGTTGTATTGAGTTGCTGATCCATCAAGGTTTGTCAGTAGAGTAAATTCATTACCATTTGTTTTTCTGTATACTCTAATTGATTCGAGACCTGGTGAATTAATTTGTTCTTGGACAGTCCAATTGATTTTTACAAATCGATTTCCTTGTTTTTTCAAGGTTAATATAGGAATTAAAGGTACTTGTTTGCCTATTGCTGTAAGTGTTCCCGAACCATCAGTTAGATATATTGTGCCATCTGGACCGAATACTGGAGATGACCTCATTCCACTTGGTGGGTCTATGTATATATGAAGTGAATTATTTGGATATACTGCATATATTGTCTTTCCAGGGACATAGATTATGTCTTCTGAATCTATGGTTGGAGTTGAATATGTTCTTTTATAATAATATTGATGAATTAATGATCCATTTGAAGTGTATTTACATAAATTTCCTGCTGGATCAATTACGTATACTTCTCCATAAGAATCAATTACAGGAGATGAGTGCCAATTATTGTTTGTTGTTCCCTGTCTATATGTTTTCCAATTTAACGTTCCATTTTGATTTAATGCATAAAAATATCCATCCCAGCAACCAAAGTAAATGCTATCATCCTTATCTATAGCAGGTGTAGTTGAAATATATCCTCCGGTTCCATAGCCCCATTTCACCGTCCCATTATTTGGATACACTGCATACAGATGGTTATCGTAGGATCCAACATAAATAGTTCCATCATGTCCAACAGCTGGAGAGGAGATATACGTGTCAAGGGTATCGTTTCGCCAAATGATATTGCCACTTAGATCCATGGCAACCAATCTATATCCCGATACATGATAGATGATATCATCCTCTGTGATGACGGGGCCTGCTTTACCACCTCCAAAGTTATTTCTCCATCTCTGGGTTCCATTTGATGTGTAGAGACAGTAGAAATG
>JAWOCK010000031.1:0-16829 GCA_046483845.1 Thermoplasmatota archaeon
GAAGTTGCTCAAGCTCAGGTCCATGGTAGTTGAACCGGAGCTGCTCGCTTGAGCGATCGATAATAGTCCAAATGGAGGAGCCGACATGGATATCAAAGGCACCCTGACCCACAGGTCCGCATCACTTCTCATACTGTGTATCCTGGTGGTGCCAGCAGTCATTTTCACCGCAACGGGTTCAGCAGACAACCGGTATGATGGGCCTGGGATGCCCTTCGATACGGACCTGGACGGTATGGATGACAGGTTGACCCGGGATGTCGATTTCCCGATATGGTCCTTTGTTCATGCCGGAAGCGGGGATGCCGATATGGTCGTCAAGGAACTGGAGCGGTCAGGTGCCTTCGTTCGGTCCAGATATTCCCTTGTTCCGATCATATCTGCAAGGTTCGACAGCATGGGTCAGATAGAGGACTTCAGGGAGCGGGATACCGTATCCAGCATTGAACTTCAGGGAAGCGTCTCATTACTTCAGGATGTTTCCGTAAAGGGGATCAAGGCCTCCAGGTCCACACGTTACTCTCCTAATACTGCACAGGACCTGGGCATGTACGGTGAAGGCATCACCATCGCGGTGATAGATACCGGCGTCGACAATGAGCATCCGACCTTCGAGGGGGCATTCGTGGCCGGTGCAGACCTCACCGTACCGGAGTCTCCGTTGACACCCAGGGACGGGACATATGATCCGGATGACAGGACAGGCCACGGGACCGCCGTCGCATCGATAGCCCTGGGAAGGGGTAATGAGGAGGGAGGGCTGAGAGGAGTGGCCCCCGGAGCCGGTTTGATAGACCTCAAGGTTGCAGGTGCCCTGCCCTTCACCCTGAACCAGAACTCCATGATGGATTCCCTCCAGTGGTGCTCCGATAATATCGACACCATCTGGGGAGACGGTTACAGGGGCGTGGATGTGGTCTCCATGAGCCTCGCCATCGGAGACGGGAGCGTTGCGCTGGCAAATGCCATGGACGAGCTTGTATCACAAGGTATCGTCGTCATCCAGGGGGCGGGCAACACGGGCTCGCCATATTCCTCCGGGGCAGGCACCACATGGTCGGACCTCTCCATTGTGGTTGGGGCTATCAATGATCAGGACACGGTGGAAAGGAACGATGACGAATATTGGACCTCCTCCACTACGGGTCCGAGGACCGACGACGGTGATGATGATCCCTTTGACGAGCTCAGGCCGGATGTCGTGGCCCCAGGTGTGGGAATAACCTTTGCCTCATCATCAAGGAGCTCACTTGTCCAGCCCGCCTCCGGCTGGTCCGAGGGATCAGGGACATCTTATGCGGTCCCTCATATGGCAGGTACAGCGGCATTGATGTTGCAGGCCAGAAGCTCCATAGGACCCCAGGGTTCGGAGAACCCCCTCAGAAGGATAGTTCACCAAACATCCGAAGCAAGAGGGGAGCCGTACAACGAACCACTTTCGGGGCCATACAACGTCAAATACGGTTTCGGTATCCTGGACGCATACTCCGCAGTTAGAGGTTCCATATCATATACCGGTGTAAACAACAGACCGGAGATAAGCTATTTCGAGGTGAGGCCGAACGAGACCACATCCGGTTCCGTGTGCAGAGTGCGGGCATTGGCCACGGATGTCGACGAAGAGCCTCTGGACTACGATCTCTCCGTGGATGATGGACAGCTCTCCGGTGAGGCTCCCCTGTGGGATTGGGTGGCACCGGACGATCCGGGAAATTACTACTTCAATCTGGTTGTAACGGACACCTCTGGTGGTTCTGCAAGTGCAAAGACATCTGTCATCGTGAAAGAAGGCTCCCCTAATCGTCCACCCGTCATAACCTCCTTCCAGGCCGACCAGGATGAGGTCATGGTGGACGGGTCCACGACCCTGTCGGTTGTGGCTATTGACCAGGACGGTGACCCTCTCGATTACGATTACCAAGCAAGAAGAGGTTCCATCCAGGGCACAGGTGCCGAGGTGACCTACACGGCACCTGAAGAACCCATGAAGGACCTGGTCACTGTGACCGTAATGGACGGGAACGGAGGGTCCGATACGGCCGAGTTGGAGATAGAGGTGATCGGGACCTCGGGAAACCGACCACCTTCGGTGACCATGGTGAATGCGGAGCCCAGCGTCATAGATTTCAACAATTCCGGAAAGGACAAGAAGCTTTTTGCCCTTGTGGAGGACCCTGACGGGTCCGAAGACATTGCGGAGGTGGTTGCCGACCTGTCCTCCCTGTACGGTGATTCCAAGGTCCGGATGAGAAACGACGGCCTCTACCCTGACAAGGACCCGGATGATCTCTGGTACTCTCTTCTACTGGATGATCTCACCGACCTGGAGAACGGTGTATATACGGTGAAGGTGACAGTCTACGATCAAGAGGGCGCCTCCGATACCGGAATGACCCAGATAGAGGTGAACCTCACTTCCACGGGCAGCGTGGAGGTGGGCAGGGAATCAGGTGTCAATCCGGTTCTGATAGGTGTTCTGGTGGCCGCTGCTCTGCTCATTGTTCTCGGTATTGCTGCTTTCTTTGTTATAAGAGGAAGAGATACGGACCGGGTCCCATACTCCACTCCAGGAGAAGATATGCGGCAGGATGCTCCTCGACAGGGTGCCCCATTGTATAGGGGTGGTGGCGGGCCGGTTCAACCCCGTTGATCCCTTTCACTCTTCCTTCTCTTGTAATCCATGGCCCTGGAGAAGGTACCCATCAAGGTGTTGTATTCCCTGTTGTTCAGGGAAGCCCGGGATATCATCCTTCTGAAGTTGCATCGTGCAATGGGCCTCTTGTATTCGGGCACCCCGCCCGCCTCCATCAGTCTGTCATAGTGGTCCAGGAGGATCCTTTTCTCAAGACCGGAGATACTTCTTGCATTCCTTCTCGGTGTCTCCCTGAGACCGCTCCACAGCTCATAGAAGAGTATTGCGGCGGAGTGGGAGAGATTGAGAATGGGATATTTCGGGGAAGCAGGAATGGTAACGAGCTGATCGCATATCTCCAGCTCCTTCTTCAGCAGACCTTTGTCCTCCCTTCCGAAGACCAATCCGACCTCCCCCGTGGACGACCTGCACCATCTGAGGAACTCCTCTGGTGTTCTCGGGTTCCTCTGGTAGCACTTCTCCGCCGAATGTGAGATCCCGGAGGTGCCGATCAGGTGGTCCACACTGTGTGATGCCTCCTCCAGGGACCCATAGACCTCGGCCGTCACGAGAAGCATCTTACCGTGCATGGAATAGGCTATTGCCTCATCTTCGATATCGGGAGGGTTCACCATTATCATCCTTTCCATACCGAAGTTCCTTGCGAGCCTGGCTATTGAGCCTATGTTGCCTTGATAGAGAGGTTCTACCAGTATTGGAACGAAATTCGGACCTAGGTCGTTTTCGATCATCTTCGATCAATCCGCCAATCGAAGTAAAGCTATATTTGTTTCCCCCTGTATCACCCATCATGCGTTACGCTGTGAAAGTCGCCTACGACGGTTCTCTGTTCAGCGGGCTGCAGAGGCAGGGCGGTGAGCACCGGGGGTCGGTGGAAGGTTCCATAATAAAAGCATTGGTGGAGATCGGTGAGAACGAGGAAGAAGGACCCTGCCCGATCAGGTTCTCCTCAAGGACCGATTCCGGGGTTTCCGCACTGGGCAACGTCTTCACACTGGACAGTGATATGGAGCCCGATGAGCTCCTGAAGGCGATGAACTCCAAGCTGGAGGGTATATGGTGCTGGGGATACGGAGAACCGAGACCCTCCCAGAACATAAGATGGGCCAATTCAAGATGGTACAGGTACCATCTGCCTCCGGGGTCCCTTGTGGAGGACCAGATAGATGAGCTGAGGACCGTTCTGGGACTGTTCGAAGGCAGTCATGATTTCACCACTTTGTCCCGTCTGGAGAAGGGGAAGAACCCGGTAACCTTCGTCGAAAGGACGGATGTGATCGACCTTTCGGGGAACGCCCAGCTGGTGGCGTTGGACATAGTGGGGTCGAGGTTCCTCTGGCAGCAGGTCAGGAGGATGGTGGGCGCGGCAATGGGCAAGGTATCGGGAAGATTGTCGGAAGATGACATCCGAAAACTGCTTGCCGGGGAAGGTAAGGATATAAGCTACCGCAATATGCCTCCCACGGGACTGGTCCTGATGGATGTCCATTTCAAGGATATTGATTTCAGGGTGAGCCGAAAAGCGCTGGAGAGAGCGCTGAGAAGATGCAGCACATCAGCGTGGCAGGCATCGATGAGGGTGATACTCGATTCTGCCCTTCGAAGCCTGATGGGATGAGATGTTGTGATCGAAAAGGGGGACCTAAAGTTTGAATATGGAATCCGTTCTAATACCTTCATGGAGGACCGTATGGCCACCAACGAGGACCTGGAGGATCTGGGCGGGGTGAGCGGCTTGAAGAGGATGGCGCCCGGTAAAAACATCCTTCGCAGACTGGAAGAGGTGTATACGATAATGTCCTGCTCGAGGAGGATACTGATCCTTTACTATCTGAACTTCGCTCCCCTCAATGCCGGGCAGCTCTCCGAGCTCACCGGCATGGCGCCGAACCTGCTCTCCTTCCATCTAAAGAAGCTTAGTGAAAGCGGTATAATCGAGGGAAAGAGGGATGGGAAGTTCATGATCTATTCCATAACCGAAATGGGAAGGAACCTCACGGGTCCGCTTACGGCATGATCACCACCAAAAAGATTAAATCCGGACAATCTGGTCCAATCCACGTGAGAATCCCATCCCTGTTGATTATAGGTATGCTACTCCTTTCGCTACCGAAGACCGACCAGGCCAGTCCGTCCGTTGAGGTATCAGGTGGTTACGACATCATTATTTTAGAGGGAGAAATGATATCCGAAGGGGACAGTGTGCTCTGGCAGAACATCACCGTTCTGATATCCGGCAACTTGACCAACAGAGGGTCCCTGGATATCAAGAACAGCACGATCCATTTCAATGGTAGCCGCATCCGTAACCTTGGATATTTGAACATCACGGATATGGATTGCGATCCGGAGACATCCTCAGATGGTTCGCTCCTGATGGATATCTCCGGGAACGGGTCCTTCATCGAGGGGGAAGGGGGTTTGGGTGTGATCGTGAACAGGTCCGAGATGCACGGCATCCACTTACATGGTGGTCCCGTAAGGGCCCGGGACCTGAGAATGTTCAACTCCACCTTCCGGACAGATACATATTCGACCTTTTATGATATCACCATGGTCGGGAACGGTACCTCAACTGCGGTCCGATCGGGTCCCGGAGGAGGAAGGTTCTACGATCTGAACATATCCTCTTATGATACTGCGTTGGAGATCGAAAAGGTCCTTGAGTATATACGGGGCATTTCCGTGTCCAACTGCAATAGGGGACTGGACCTATCCTGGCAGGGCATCCTAGATGCCGCGACCATAAGCGATTGTTACTTCAAGGACAACGGGGTCCACATAATATCCCGCAGGAACACTGACCTGCTGGACTGCGAGCTGCATGGACCCGGAAAACTGGTATTCTCAAAGGAGAGGACAACCAATATACTCAGAAACCATTTCAACGGCACGAACGCTGTCATCAACGCCACCGGGGGATCGGTGCGGGAGAACAGTTTCACTTCCTGCACCTCGGTACTGGAGATGCCCGAGAGGTCTGTCATCACCCGCAATACCTTCAAAAGCTCCGGAGTCGTGATCAGGAACGATCTCAATTGTACCATATTCCACAACAGCTTCATCGAAAATTCCAGGGATGCGGAAGGCATGGTCAGGTCGATCTGGTACAATGAAACATCCACGGAGGGCAATTACTATTTTGAATATCGCGGGAAGGATGACGGATCAAACGGGAGAAGGGCAAATGATGGGATAGGGGATACGAACATCCCGTATATCGGAAGGGACCTTTACCCTTTGATGATGGACCATTACTGGGACATGCCTCGGATACCTGAACTTTCAACCACCTATGTAGAGGGTTCGGATAGTATCAGGGTCGATTGGGAGCAGGGAGGTGCGAACGGTTTCATCCTGCAGAGGTCGACCTCCGATGATTTTTCCGAAATGCTCAGGACCTGGTCGCTTTCGGAACCCGGGGCGACGATCCCGGACAATCCGAACACCACGGTCCATTTCCGGGCTAGGTCCTTCGGTCCGGCCGGATCAAGGGGGTGGAGCCTGCCGGTGAGCGTCCGGGTCGATCAGAGGCCCCTGCCTCCAATGGACATTGTTGCCGAACCACTGGAGGAGGGTAACGCTCTCACCATAGAATGGGAGTGGGAGGGCAGGGATATCGAAAAGGCTTTGATATATTACGGTCAGAAGGGGCAGACCCCGAAGCTCAGGGAAGCGATCTATCCCACCAACGAACTGGTGATAGACGGATTAAAGAACGGTATCGAGCAGGAGATAAGGGGGCAGACCATCGATGGCATCGGACAGCATTCAAGGATGTCCTCCTCGATATTTGCTGCTGCAATGGATACCCTGCCCCCGCCCCCTCCACGTAACCTGGTCGGGGACCCAACGAGCAACAGCTCGATAATGTTGAACTGGAACCCCCCGCTGATCCAGGATATCGGCGCCTACCTGCTCTATCGAAGGGATCCCGGTGCACAGGAAAGGAGGCTCATCAAGAACCTTTCCAAGAATACATACAGTTACGAGGACACAGGACTGCTGGACAATACGACATACCACTATTCCATGGCATCTGTTGACGATGACGGCCCCATATCCGATATCGGTGCCGAGATAGCCGTGAAGACCGACCACTACAATCAGGTGCCTTACTTCGTCGGGAATGAGCAGATCGTCTATCTGGTGGAGGATGAAGGTCCTGGCTCCCTCGGGCTCGGGGGGCTGTTCAGGGACGACGACGGGGACGAGCTGGAATTCTACATCTCAGACAGTTATCCTTTCCAGGCCAACCTGATCGGTGACACGCTCTGGGTCACCCCCGAACCGGACCAATCCGGGGAAGGGTATGTGGAGATATCGGTATCCGACGGAGAAGCCACCTCCAGGTATCTCATAGGTGTCCTGGTGGAGCCGAGACCCGATGCTCCTAGGAATGTCCGGATACTCTCCCCCCTGAACGGGTCCGTACTGCTCCCGGGGGCACCCGTAAAGCTCCAGGGTTCGGGGTACGACCCCGATGTGAACCATGGGGATGTCCTGGAGGTGACATGGACATCGGACAGACAGGGAATACTATCCCGGAACTCCCAGGGAAACCTGTTCGCGGTGGTGGAGCTCGACCCGGGCCCCCACAGGATAACATTGACGGTGGAGGACAGGACCGGGAAGACCGTAAGCAGCAACGTATCGATCATCCTTTCCCTCTGGGGATGGGGGAGTATTCCCTGGGGGATCTCGCTCGGCGAGACCATGCCTCTTGACGGCGGTCTCAGTACCGGTCTGGAACTGTTAATAGAGAACCAGAGCCCGTTCGTGATGAGGTTCCTGATAATGGGGTCCCTTGAGGACAGAGGTGACCTCGGAGAGAGGATGGTGTTGATAGGGCCCGATACGGACGGGAAGGTGATCATCGAACTTCCTGAAGGGCTCGAAAAGAGGGAGGATATCAAGATAAACCTGAGGGTGGAGGGCGAGACCATGAACGGAACATACGCGGGTTCCAAGGACCTTGTGGACACCATAAGGATAGAGGTGGCGGACCAGGGTGAAGATGATGATATATGGACCCCGGTGATCATAGTAATATCGACCATAACGATGATAGGTATCGCGGTATACCTTCTGGTCGTATCCAGGAGAAAGGGGACGTCCGATATAACAAAGTATGATTAGCGGTTTCCATATTGGTGCGCAGGTGGATATGATGGACCGCTCCAGGATAACCATGGGTGATGGTGCAGGAGGTGAGCTGATGCAGAAATTGCTCAGGGAGGAGATACTTCCTGCCATAAGGCCCATGGAAGATGATCTTGGTGAAGGCGACCTTCCCGCGGGGCTCCTGGATGATTCAGCATCCTTCGGGGACACGGCGTTCACCATCGACGGACATACCATATGGCCCCTGGAGTTCCCCGGTGGCGACATCGGTACACTTTCGATCTACGGTACCGTCAACGACCTGGTGGTGGTGGGTGCGGTCCCCTCCGCACTGGCACTGTCAATGGTGATGGAGGAAGGACTGGACAGGGAGCTGATGGGACGGATCGCCCGCTCCATCGGTAAGGCGTCGCAAGAGAGCGGTGTAAAGGTGATCACAGGCGATACGAAGATCGTCGAGAAGGGGGGGGTAAAGGGCATGATAACCTCCACGGCCGGTATAGGAGGACGGCATCCCGAACTCCCACCATGCATAGAAAAGGCGGAGGAGCATTCGGGTATAGGGAGAGGGACCACCTGGCTCAGGGATGATGCTGTAAAGGAAGGGGATCATATCATACTTAGCGGGAGCGTGGGCGACCATGGTATCTCCCTGCTCTCATTCAGGGAAGGGTACGGCTTCGAGACAGAGCTGAAAAGCGATCTGGCCCCCATGGTCGATGTCATGGACAGAGCCATACGCACCGGTGGTATAGTGGCTGCAAAGGACCTGACCAGGGGCGGTCTCTCCAATGCACTCAACGAGTGGTCCTCGAAGAGCGGTCTGGGTATCGTTGTTGAAGAGGATCGAATACCGGTGAAGGTGGCGGTTTCAAGCGCATGCGATATGCTTGGATTGGACCCCTACGAGATAGGGAACGAGGGGAAGGTGATCCTGGGTGTTGCCGACGGCATGGAGGAAGATGTTCTCAAGGCGATCAGGTCGCTACCCGCATCATCGGACGCCTCCATCATCGGGAGGGTATCGGGTGGAAAGGAGAGGGTGGTGCTCGAGACCATTGTGGGGGGCAGGAGGATAATGGACCCTCCCTACGGTGATCCGGTACCGAGAATATGCTGAGGGATCATGGAACCAAAATGGCCCGCCTCCTGAAAATGGGGACATATGATACTACGAAACTTCCTGTCCATGTTATTGATATGGTAGGTGTTCGCCCTCATCAGGGTATTCTTTTGGAGGTTCATTTCAACCTCAGGTTCCATTCATCAGTGGAATATCTGGTATCCACAAGCCATTCGGCCATCTTGGTCTCTGCCAGGCTATATTCGGACGGCTCGAGAACGGTGTCGAAGACCTCCTCGAAACCCTTCGAGAAGTTCTTTGCAAGCTCATCGAACGAGGGTCTGCTCCCCAGTTGCTCCACGATGTTGGTCGCCCTCTGTTCGAACAGGTTTGTGAACACCTCCCTGTTCTCCCTGGGGACCCCCATTACATCGAACTGCTTTTCGATGTCCCAGTCGATGGGTATGGAACCATGCTGAAGGATGACCAGTTTCTCCCTTGTCTGGGCGGAACCGATGATCTTCCTGGAATCGGCGATTATCTCATTGACCGTAGGGGTGTAGAAACAGACCCCCTGACCAGCAGGATCAGCCCTTGTTGGTCCCTCACCTGCCATGGTGGATTCTACCCCGGTCAGTTCCAGACCCCTTACCAGAGCCCTCGAAATTGTCTTGTAAGTATCAATAACTCCTCTCCCGTCGAATTTTGGATGGGTGAAGGGGATCACCATCGAATAGGTGATCTCGTCATCATGGAGCACTGCCTCTCCCCCGGTCAATCTCCTGACCACCTCCACACCGTACCTGCGGCATGCTTTGAGGTCCACTCCCTTACCTATCTTCTGGAACCTACCCAGCGAGAGCCCGGGAGGACTCCACTGATAGAACCTGACGCATGGTCCGGATTCTTTTACCATCACCCTCCTCAGAAGTGCTTCGTCCCTTGCCATGTTCTCCGCGGGTGTGCAGTGCTTGTCCAGGAACAGTCTGAAGCCATTCTCCCCGTCCATCATCCGGCCTCTTCATCGATCATGTTGAGTATGTTCTCTGTAACCTTCCGGAGCAGTTCACTGTTGCCCCTGGTCTCAACGTTGAGTCTGATCAGAGGCTCGGTATTGGAGGACCTCAGGTTGAACCTGAACTTCTCATGCTCTATGCTGACACCATCCGTATGGTCCACCGACACCGCGTTCTTTGTGTATCTGCTCTCCACGGCGTCAATGACCCTTTTCTGGTCCTTGACCCGCCTGTTGATCTCACCGGACACGGGATATCTCCTTCTGCGCTCATCGATGAGTTCGGAAAGCGGCCTGTTCTGGACCGCCATCATCTCCATCACCAGCAGCCAGGGTATCATTCCGGTGTCGCAGTAGTGAAAACCCCTGAAATAGTGATGCGCCGACATCTCGCCGCCGTATACCGCATCCTCGCTCCTCATCCTGTCCTTAATGAAGGCGTGTCCCGTCTTGTTCATTATGGGGGTCCCACCCATCTCCTCCACGATCTCCACCGTGTTCCAGACGAGCCTGGGATCGTGGATTATCTTGCCTCCTCCCTCCTTCTCCAGCATCGATCCTGCCAGAAGACCGACTATGTAGTAACCCTCTGTGAACTCGCCCTTCTCATCGAAGAGGAAGCACCGGTCGAAGTCACCATCCCAGGCAATTCCCGCATCAGCCGTGTTCTCGACCACCGCCTTGGAGACCGCCCCTCTCATCTGGGGAAGGATCGGGTTCGGAACTCCCGCCGGAAAGCTCCCGTCAGGTTCGTGATGCATCCGGACCAGGTCCAGGTCAAGTCTCTCGGCGATGAGGTCAAGCGCCGGTCCTGCACAGCCGTGACCCGGATCGGTGACCATCTTGAGGTCCCTGAGACGGTCAGGTTCGCTCAGGAAGGAGACCACCTTGTCGATATAGGGTTCCCGGATATCGGTCTCGATCCTGCTCCCCTCTTCCACCCCTTCCTTGATCCTCTCCCTCTCTACCATGTCCCTGATATCGTGGAGCCCGTTGTCCCGGGATATGGGAACGGCCCCTCCCTTGACGAGTTTCATGCCGTTGTAACCCTTCGGGTTGTGGGACGCGGTTATCATTATCCCGCCGTCCGCCTCGAGATACGGGGTGGCGAAATAGACCATCTCGGTACCGCATAGTCCGATATCGAGCACATCCGCTCCCCCGTCGTTAAGTCCTCTGCAGAGGTTGTCGGAGATCATCTTTGAGGTTGGTCGAATGTCCATTCCAACGACCACCGTTCGGGGTTTCACCAGTCTGCAGTAGGCCAGACCTATCTTGTAGACCATTTCCTCGGTGAGCTGTTCCTCGACCTTTCCACGAATATCATAGGCCAGAAAAGGGGATCCCGTCACGTTCGTCACCCTCCCACCTTCAATTTTCCCCTCTGTTTTGGAGAGGCGACCACCGGAACACTGGCAAGGATCTCTTCCACCACGTTCTCCGGGGACTTACCTTCAAGCTCCGCATCCAGCGCTACGGAAACCCTGTGCGGGACCATTTTCCTGAACACCTTCTTTACGTCATCCGGTAATACGTAGGCCCTACCGTCCAGTATGGCGGACCCCTTCGATGCATAGATGATCTGCTCCGCAGCCCGGGGACTGGCTCCTAGGACCACGTTGTTGTCATTTCTTGTTCTTTTGACAAGGTCCCTTACGTAGGTCAGGATCGTATCGTCCGCCCTGCAGGCCCTGATCTCCTTTCTCAAGATGGAGAACACATCCTCCTCTATCCTGTTCGCCTTCTGGTCCTTCCATCCTACGTTCTTCAACCTGAGCAGGTTGAGTTCCATGTCCGAGGACAGATATCCCATTTGGCTTTTCATCATGAACCTGTCCATCTGTGCTTCGGGCAGGGTGTAGACACCTTCCAGTTCCACCGGATTTATGGTCGCGATCACCATGAAGGGCTCCTTCAGTTCATAGGTGGACCCTTCGACGGTCACCTGGTTCTCCTCCATGGCCTCCAGCAGGGCGGATTGGGTCTTTGAGGGTGCTCTGTTTATCTCATCGGCGAGGACCAAGTTAGCGAAGATGGGCCCCGGTCTGAAAAGGAACTCCTGCTGTTTTTGGTTGTAGAAATAATGACCCGTAATATCGGTCGGAAGCAGGTCCTGGGTGAACTGTATCCTCTTGAACCTGAGGCCCACCACTGTGGCTATGGTCTTCGCCAGGGTGGTCTTGGAGATCCCGGGGACACCTTCCAGGATTATATGGCCCCCGGCCGAAAGGCAGATCAGGAAATCCTCAACTATGTCCTCGTAGCCGATTATCACCTTGGATGTCTCTTCCAGCACTTTGTTGAATATCCTCTGGGATTCCGTCATTTGCCTCCCTCTGTTCCTGATATTATTCTCTCGAGCAGGACCCTGTCCCAGTCCGGATGTCTCTTCATCACTTCGTTTATGGGGTCCATTCTATTTCCCTTCTCCTCTTTTTCCCCGAGGAGTCGATCAATGCCTTTTCTTGTAAACCTCACTGCTCTTTTCGGAAGAGGGGAGCTGACCAGCAGGAAGATGCCGGAGACCACCGTCATGATTGCGACCTTCTCACCCGGGTTTGTATCCGTTATGATAATATTGGCCAGCTGGACCGGGTTCGTAAGGTCCCGGTGTGATTCATCGATCACCACGGTCCCCCTCCCTTGGGAAATGTATTTGATCAGATTGGATATCAGCACTCCATTGTCCATATGTTCCTTCATCTGGTTGATGAGAAGGCTCGGTTCCGAGAGCAGGACCAGTTCACCTCTTCCGTAGTCTTCCACGGTAAGTATCGGAAACGGCCCTTCGCGCTCTTCGGGGTCCAGTTTATCGTTGCGTACCGAGTCGAGCCATGAGGTTTGGGAGGAGTTGATCACCGGATCGGCCACGGAGGAGGGCTCGATAACAGAAGGGTGGTTCATGAGTATGCTTGTCATATTGGTACAGATGGGATGGGAAGCGAGGTCGGATGTAACTGCGAACTCACCTTTTTTCATATAGGAGAGATCGATCATTATATCCTTGCTCAATCGGGAGGATGTATTCAGGTGACCCAGTAGAGAATTCCCGCTTCCGAAATCATCGGCGAGAAGAAGCAGGCCTCCTTGGTTCAAGAATTCGTCCATGAACCGCCCCTCCTCGGGATCGAAGCCGATGTTCGGTCCTATTATCAGAATGGCAGAGTCGGCGGGTCGGATGTCCTCTCCTATCTCCTTGAACGAATTATGGACCACACGCTCCTCGGAGGAACCCGATATATCTATGGTGGGAAGAAAGGACCCGGTCCTGTAAACGTCCTTTCCCAGGTCCGAGCATCCGTTCCATGAGCTGTTGTATATTGAAAAGTCTGCATTGGAGGAGAGAACAGGGACCATGGTGGAGAATAGGAACAGTATTGCGCCGATCCCCATGATCAGGAAATACCTGTAAGCTGTTCTGACCTGCTCTATCATGCGTATTTTCTCCCTTTAGTAGCCACATGCCCTGTTCCGATGCGGATTACAAAAAGGAACTTGGTCGATAAATGTTTCGACACGTTTATCTATTCCAAGAACATGATACCGACAATGGACTGGAAGGGGATC
Source organism: Thermoplasmatota archaeon (assembly GCA_046483845.1). Classification (GTDB taxonomy): domain Archaea; phylum Thermoplasmatota; class Penumbrarchaeia; order Penumbrarchaeales; family Penumbrarchaeaceae; genus JAYEPK01. The sequence goes on from JAWOCK010000031.1 coordinate 13,423, forward strand.
TACCTCAGATCAGGCGGTGCGGTCATTGCTTTTTCGGGCATTCTCCTGATAATCCTATCCGGCGAGCTCGTATCTGGTCCGGATATCGATCTTCCCCGTAGGACCGCGGAGTTCCTTCTACGCGCCGGTTTCGGCATACTTCTCATCGGCATCCTTATGGTCTTCCTCTTTTCCTCTAGGACGATCCCCCTGGAGCTCTCCAGTTCCTTCCTGAATACACAGGGAAAGAACATGGGAAGACTTCTCGGCTCCCTTAACCTGGAAGGAAATGGCGTATATATGCCTGCAGGCGGGAGGCTTCTGGAGGACCGGGTCTATATTCCACTGGAAAAGGATCCGCTCCCGCTTCCCCAGTTGTCAAAGGAAATGGTCTTCAATGTGGGGACCACCGGTCCTTCGATGGGGATCTCCTTGCTACCGCTCGGATTGGATATGGTTGACAAGGTCGAGGAGGAGACCGGCCGAAGGTTCAAGGATGACAGCCCCGCGGATGCCGAGGAAGCCCTGGAACGGATTGGAAAAGGAACCGGAATATTCAGGGATATAAAGATGAGGTTGAAGGCAGACAACGTGGAACTGAGGATATTTCACGCAAGGCTGAAGGGAACATGCGATATGATATGGGAGGAGTATCCCAGGATGCACGAGATGATAGGATGCCCTGTATGTTCCGCATCCCTTTGTGCGACCTCCAGAATACTGAAATCTCCCTTGAGGATAATCTCGGTGAGAAGGGAAAGGACCCAGGTCATATATCAGTTGAAGAGGGGAGGATCGTATGAGACCTGAATCGAAGATAGTGCTTGCACTGGCGGTATGGACCTCGATCTGCCTTGTTTTCGTGGGATCCCTGGAGGTCCTGTTCGTTCTCCTTCTTCTTGGGATACTGGTTCTCAGGGAACTGACCGATATGTACACCTCCAAGGCCCTGAAGGACAGGGTGAACTTCTTCATCTACACTTTTCTGTTCATATTCTCTTTTATAGTCATCAGGAAGATTTACTTCATACTGCAGGGAGTTTGAAAAGGTTCTTTACTGTTCGTGAAACGTTGGTCAATGTTCAGTACACGATCGCTCTCTTGGTCTCTTTGTTCGACAGCTCCATTGATGTCCAATTATTGGTATGGGGTCCTTGAGATACAATCCCATTTTCAATAATCGCAAAATATCCCAGTGATATTTACGGGGAAACGTATATATAACCATGTGAACTAGATATTCAATAGGGACGAAACCATGGGAAAATTTTTAATATCGGTTGATGCTCAGGAATTACGTAGAAGGAGATGCTCGAGATGAATAGCAGGATGAGGGAAAGATTGATAGTAATAACAGCCGCGATCCTCTTTTTCGCAGCTTTTGGTGCCGTTGCATATTTTGACAGACCTCACGGGACGGTAGGCACCGAGTTCGGGGAAGGGGATTTCACGGCCGATGTTGAGAAGAACCAGGGACATATGAGCATACCGGAGCTTCCATCGGACCTCATGGTCCTGGGAGCCGGTCAGGATACATCCCTGGATTTCACGGTCCAGAACCAGGATGAGGACAACGATATAGATACCGTCTACATCAACATACCGGGTTCCACGATCTTGGACGGGTCCACGGAATGGTATATTCCGACCGAAGAGCACGAATGGAACCTGACGACGCCCAGTGATGACGTTGCAAAGTTCACGGCGGTGGACGATCTTCCCGGAAGGGTCTTTGGTAATTCATCCCAGTACGATGTGGCGGGAAACATAGATGACGCCCTTGATCATTCAAAGGATGAGGGCATCAGTGAAGCTATCACCATCACACTGGACTTCACCGCTCCGGCAACAGCCGGCGCAAGGACCGGGAATTCGGCCATAGACCTCCAGGTTGCTGACGAGCAGACGGAACCAGAGGATGGAACGACCCCTCAGAGGTTCTCACAGGAGCCTTTTCCGTATCCGTATCTTGTATTGGACGCGGATCATGAGTTCTATCTTTTCTCCTTCGAGTCCCAGAACGGCGATCTGGCGATAGACTACGGCAACGAAAGGCTGTTCAGCACCGGCACCAGAGCATCTGATTTCCTTTCATCCGAGTATGGTTTCAAGTACACTGCCACAGATGGCTCCACAAAGATACTGCTCGATGCCCCCGATGATGATGTCTCGGTCACCCCTGTTATTACAGCTGAGTCCGATGGCGGTGGGACCTATACCATTGATATGGTCCATTACAGAACCGTATCGATCGTTCCCACTGCGGAGTTGGAGGTCATAAATGACCAGGTTGACTATACAGGCGATCTCCCGGAGACCGCCGGCGAGCTCGATCCTCCGCTGGACGGTGACGGTGACGGATTGTTCCTGGACAATGATGATGACTGGGACAATGACGGTGTTCCCAACGACGAGGACACAAGTCCCTTCGACAACGCCATCGCAAACCATAGGCCGGTGTTCGAGGAGATACAGAAAAGCGCCACGGAGATACCTGCCAACAAGGAGCTGACTCTGACCGCCGTTGCATCGGATGTGGAGACCGATCCTGCCGATCTGGTCTATACCTGGTCCGTGGATGAGGACCCGTCTTGGTCGGACTCGGGAAGGGTGATAACCGTTACCGATTTCGAACCCGGCACCTATACTTTCCATGTGACCATATCCGACGGCAGCGACGAGACCGTCGAGGGACAGACCACAGTGGTGATCGCGGAGGCCGAGGAAGAACCGAGCTTCCCCATCATATGGATAATAATAATTGTGGTGCTGGCGATCATCATCATAGCAGTGCTTCTCTATTTCGTAACGAGAGGAAGGGAAGAAGAAGAAGAGGAGCCTGAAGAACTTCCGCCCGATGTGGAAGCTGGAATGCCCCAGCCCGGAGCGGAGAGCATGGACTACGAGATCGGAGCTGTGCCTCCCCCGTCCGAAGTGGAACCTGTGATGCCCCAGCCCGAAGCGGTGGGAGTTATGGAGCAGGAAACGTACGAAGAGCCCCTTCAGGAAGAAGAGGTTGTTGAGGAAACGGTGCCTCCCGGTCCTCCCGCGGCAGAGGAAGAGTCCGTCATGGACGAGGACTCGGAGCTGGAGGAGGTCCAGGACCTAGAATCCTTGATGCAGGATATGGAAAGGACAGAGGAAGAGATGGGAGATGTCTGTCCGGAATGCGGTTCTCCGTTGGGCCCCTACGATACCCAGTGCGGAAGCTGTGGAGCCCAGTTCGAGATAGCTCTGGAGTGTCCTAACTGCGGGGCTGTGATCGAGGAGAAGGTTGACACCTGTCCGAACTGCGGTGTGCAGTTCCAGTGATATTGGAAAGGACAACGACAACGGGAGCTCTCTTCGGGGCTCCCTTTTTTTATTTTCTTTTTAACATTGGACTAAATTATATTTCATCATCAAATTCACTGATTCATCTATTAAAT
>JAWOCK010000065.1:0-39984 GCA_046483845.1 Thermoplasmatota archaeon
CCGGAAACTGGTCCTGGGGGACATGCGGCAGGAACTTCTTCATGTCAAGGTATATGGCATGACCACCAGGGGGCCACAGAACGGGCATTCCCGCTTCCTTCAGCCTCTCCCCAAGGTATCTGACATGCCCTATCCTGTATGAAAGGTAATCCTTATCTATACCCTCGTAAAGACCCACTGCCATGGCCTCCATGTCCCTTCCCGCCAGTCCGCCGTAGGTCACGAACCCTTCGAAGAGTATGCCGAAGTTCTTGATCTCATCGTAGATCTCGGCGTGTCTGGTTGCCACGAATCCTCCGATATTGACAATGGCATCCTTCTTGGAGGACATGGTCATCATATCGAAGCATTGGGACTGCATCCTGGCCAGCTCCTTGATGGAATGACCCCCCATTCCTGGCTCCCTCTTCTTGATGAAATAGCAGTTCTCCGCATACCTGGCTCCGTCCAGACATACCTTTATGCCGTAACTGTCGGAGAGCTCCTTCACCGCCCTCATGTTCTCAAGAGAGACTGGCTGTCCGCCCCCCGAATTGCACGTGGCGGTCACCACGGTGAACGGTATATGCTCCTTTCCGTACTTTTTGTAAACGCTCTCCAGTTTATCGAGGTCGAGGTTCCCCTTGAATGGAAGATCGATGTATGGGTCCCCCGCCTCGTCTATGGTACAGTCCAGAGCGCGGCCTTTATTGTGTTCTATATGTGCCTTTGTGGTGTCAAAATGGGTATTCCCCGGAACGGCATCGCCTTCCTTGATGAGGGCGGAATGAAGCACGTTCTCGGCGCCGCGTCCCTGGTGACAGGGGAGCACGTACTCGAAACCGAGTATGTCCCTGACCGCGGATTGCAGATGATAGAAGTTCCTGGACCCGGCATATGTCTCGTCCCCCATCATCAGGCCCGCCCACTGCCTGTCAGACATGGCGCCAGTTCCCGAATCGGTCAAAAGATCAATGAAAATATCCTCACCCTTGACAAGAAAGACGTTGAGGCCTGCCTCCTCCAGTTTCTTCTTTCTTTGCTCCCTGTCCGGGACGCGTATGGGCTCCACCATCTTGATCCTGAAGGGCTCCATCTCAGAGAACGTCTCATCATCCATCATCCGGGGGAGAATTACCTATTGGTTTATAAACAGTTTCACTGCACGGAGAAGGACCCTGGCGGTTCACAGGGATTCCAGGCCGGGATCGACGGCAAAACTTATTATCCTTCCATTATGTTCCCGGTCCGATGAGGGTTGGGAACGTTGGTTCCATCTCCCCGTCAGGGGAGCTTGCAGCTTTCGCTGTGGCAACGGCAGTGGTAGTGTCGCTCTCAATCTATCTGACAGGGGATCTGGAGGGGGATAGAGAGAGTACCGTAGGCTCCGACGAGGTCCTTATGGTATCCTCGTGGAAAGGTCTCGACCCGGATGATGACGGGGATATAGAGATTGAAAACGGAGAGATGATCCTGTCCTTCAGCAGGGGATCCTTCCCTCTCAGAGGAAATGTGGCCCTTTCATTATCTGTCAAAGGAGACGAGGACATCATCCTGCTTCTCAGGGACGGAAAACCCTTGGAGGAAGAGACCGAGCACAGTATCTGCTCCGAGGTCCACGACATCCCGGTGCTGGCAGATAAAGGAGAAGAGACACATCCCGCCAGGTTATCCGTATTCCTGTGGAGGGACGCCGAATGAGATACATGAACGATGAGGGGATGGAGACGGCCGTTTCCATGTTCCTCCTGCTGACAGCGGCCCTTCTGATCGCATCCATCGGGGGCAGCCTGCTCATTGTGGATGAAGGAACGGACGATCTGTTCAGGCTGAGGTCGCATCAGGTCAGGTCCATGGGAAAGATACTTGCAACATGGGAACCCGAAAACGGCACCGGCACTCTCCTGGATATGTTGGTCGGTCCGGGGACCACGATGATGTTCCACCGGGGATCGGTGAACGGAACATCCGATGACAGATACCTGGAGGATTGTGTTGTACAATTCTTCACCTGCTCCCCCGACGGACTCGACCCCTTCATCCTGGTCGTCCAGGGTGAGGATGTCTTCGATGTGGAGGGAGAGCATGCAGAATGGAGATATGACGGTGCGGCATCCCTCCGATTACTACTTCCTGTTGAACGAGCCGGGTTGGAGGTATACGGATGAAGTTGCATGCATTGGGCAGGGACCAACAAGGAAAGGAGGCTTTCGCATATCTTGCCGTGATGTTGATGGTCCTTTCGGGTCTGTTCTTCTCATATCAGGTCCACTTACAGAAAAAGCATGAGGAAGAGGAGTCAAGAACAGCGGAGATCACGACCATATCATCCTTCGTTGAGGAGGACAGGGCCCTTCTCGGGAGCGAACTGTACTCCCTCCATGACGAACTTCTCCTTGACTGCGAGACGGAGGTGGTGGAACAGGTCGCCAACGGGTCCATCGATGCATTACTCCAGTCCAAGTTGAGCGCGGTCATGTCCGAAGAAGTGGAGGAGACCCTGGAGGGAGGGCGATTGAAGAGAGAGGGTTACAGGGTCACCATCCTGAACTGCACAGCGGACCCTCTTCCCATTACCGCTGACCTGGACATTCCGGTACCTTCCACAAAGGATGAGAATGCCACCGGGCTCGTGAACAGGACATCAAAACCATCCTGTGTGGGTATCAACACCTCTTTCTCCGTGGAGATGAGGATAGAGAACGCTGATGGGACCATACAGGTCATGGAGAACATCCGGCTGCAGCGGGAGACAATGACCCTGCTCCCCATGTTGGAGGGCAGGATCGAGCGACTTGCCATGGGTGTTCGGTGTGTCGAGTTCCCCGAGCTTTTCAGTTATACACTGGGCTCGCTTGCCCAGATGAAATGTCTGATGGGCTACGGCCGTCTCGCATATGGTGCGGGCGGGTCGCTCTTAAGCGAGGAGGAGGTTCTTTCCTGTGCCGATCTCACCCTTGCATTGATGTCATCTTCCCATCTCCACGGAACCGATGAAGGGTTCGTTACAAACATTACGGCTGAGCTTGAAGCAGCACAAGGCGCCTCCTCCTCGGACCTGGATCTTTCCCATATATTCAACAACCATACCGGAAAGCTCGATCCTTCGATGCTGGCCATTCTCGGTGAGGGCATTTTCTCAGAGAAGAACCCACCCGATCTGGAGATGATACTGAGACCTCTCATGAGCTCCCTGGTGGACGGGCTTCTGCTCAGGATGATCGATTTTATCGGAATGGGAGACTGGTTCTACACGATGCTTGGAGGCATGGCAGAGGTCTTCGAATTGGGAAAGGATCTGATCAACTCGGTATCCGGCTCCCTCCTCGGCATGGAACTTGTGGAGTCCAACGACCGCTCTGCCAGCGAGATATTCTGGGACGTCATGGGCTCCTCTGACCTGTTCATACACGACAAGGTCGGTCTGATGAGCAGGGAGCTCAGGGCCAGCTGGGAGGGTGCTTTGATCCAAACCTATCCTATGATAGAGCTGCCGGACCTGAACAGGACCTTTGACATCTACCTCCGTGAGGAGGGGCCCGCGGGCGAGCTTTACCTGGGAGATGATGGGAAGGTCCATTCCGGAACTGACTACTATGATCCCGAAGAGGAGTTCATAGGCTACAATTGTACGGTTCACTCCCTGGAAGTGGGATACGACTTCAATGAGATAGAGCCCTCGTTCAGTAGCGTGATGCTCGGTGGTGAGGGGCTTTACCGAAACCTCTCTCTATATTTGGGGACCATTGCAGAAGGGGATTCCTCGGCAGAGGAGATAATGATGGAGAAGGGAAGGATCGCCATAAGAAAAGGGATCGATACCGCCATTGAGCTCATGGGTTCTGCCGGAAGCGATATATGGAGGAACTCGTGGGATGGTTGGAGCGAAACCAGCCTTCCGGACCTTTCGGGGAGCAGACTTCCCATATCGGAGATGGTATCCCTGGAGGTCGACCCGCTCAGGGCAGTGGTGGATATCTTTTCCATTAAGATAATAGAGCAGCTCGACACGGCAGGTTTCATCTCCTTTCTGGAGGATGCCGGATCCTCCTACAGGACAGCGGTCATCACCTTCCTCCATGAACAGTACGATACCTTGGTCGGGAAATATGACCAGCTGGGGTCCTGTATGGAGAACAGCACCGATCTGATATTGCCCGACTGTAACTGGGAATTGAAGGACCACCGAGTAGGGGAAACAACTGTCATCAAGGACGGGTGCATTGCGGTGGAGGACCCTTCCACACTGGATGTGCTCGACCAGGACCGCAGCATCCCGATCACATACGGTCTCGAACTGGGGGAGGGCGATATAGGAGATGCCGAACTAGACATGATATGGAGAGAGAAGGTCCGTGATTCTTACCGGATGACATTCAGGAGGGAACTTGGAAAAGGGAAAGACGGTCGTGAGCCCGGAGTGATGTGGACGGTCTTCCTCTCGCCGGAGGCCAGGTCGTCCTCCACATCCATCATATCAGCGGACCTGGACATAAAAAGCCTCTCCTCATCGATATCCGTCCTGATGCTGGAGGCACTCAGGGGTGTGGAGGAAGCTTTCTACCTGCCCTTGAACTCCACCTCGGGCAGGATGCTGTGTTCCCTACCTGAAGAAAAGAACGTGTTCAAGCCCCTTGGTGGAGTCAAAGAAGAGATAGAGGTGGCCCTTTCCCTTATGAGGCTGGAGGCATCCTCGGTCTCCATCACGCCCTCATCCGGAACATACTATGCCGATCCCATTGAGAACCCGATACCCTACAGCACGATATACCATGTTCGACTTGACTCCAGATATCTGCTCGATTATCGGGGAAGGATGGATGGGATCAACGACAGCGTTCACAGACCCCTCGATGTGAACCTGTCCACCAGGATCGAGGTCGTATCCATGTGGCCCTTGGCAGGGGTCGATTACGAGGAGCAAGGCAGCCTCAAGGAGCGTCTCATCGATGTGGCCGCTGAGGCCTTGAACAGTGTCGCAGAGGGGCTGGAGAAGATAGCAAATGATGTGCTCGGGGACACCATGAGCTCGCTGAGGGAAGTGCCTCCGCTGATATTGGACCTCATCGAAGGCAAAGAACTGGACCTTGCAGAGGTGAGCAGGGTCATATCCAACATAACCATGGATGCATCCACCACCATCAGAGATGGTGTGAGGTCCGCCATCAACAACCTGATGGATATGGCCGTCTCCAAGATTATGGATTGGGCCCTTTCCGTACTTGGAATGGACAGCATCAACGTGTCCCTCTCCCTGGGCCCCTTCGATATTCACCTCTATTCCGACCTGGAAGCCGTTCAGGGCGGCAGCGGTTCGATCCTGGCACTGGACCTCTCCTTCGACCCAATCGGCATGTACTCGCATCTCTCGTTCTCCAGGGTCAAGAACGATACCCTTGATTTCAATGGGACCCTGGTATTCGATATAGGGCCGCTCTATCTGAGGGCGGAGATGGACCCGTTCATGATGAGGATGCCACACATGATATCCATCGAGGGCAGGTTCGAAACGGAGGGAGATAAGCCCATCAGGTTCTCTCTCAAATGTCCTACCCTTGAGGAATACCGTTCCTGTGAGATATCGCTGGGGGAGACACTGGGTGTAGAACCTTTCATTCCGATACCGATACTGGGCATCAATGCTGTTCTGGACGGAGGTTTCAGGCTGAGATACCGGATGCCCGCCGAGCTAAGACCGCATATAAATGAGGTCCGATTGGGAGGAGGTTCCCTCCTGAGCGTGGAGATATACAATCCAAGGACCTGGCCAATATACGGCTCCACGATAGTGGTCGAGGAGCTGTATGGCAACTCCACCATCTCCTGGAGGATCGAGGATGCGGAGGGTACGCATCCGGTTCTGGACATATCCTCAACCGACCCATGGTCCAGTGACGGGGCCATCGATCTGTCCGAAGCCATCAGGATATCCCTCAGGGATCCTTCCGGTGTCCTCTTCGATGATGTTGAGATAGAGGAGCCAGAGAGGGGCTGGTTCTCCAGGGATGCGGACGGCTACGGGGTCTGGAGGTGGGGCGACGGGTCCCCGGGCTCCCCGAACTCCTTCTCCACCCCCGGTGATATCAGGACCATACTGATATCCATCGCAATCTCCTCTCTCAAGGAGGCCTGGGAAGTGACCTATGAGGAATACGGTCTCTGCTTCGATATGGTGGCCCCTTTCCTGGAGACTGCACTGGACCTCTTCATGGAGCGGTTTCTTGCGGTGGTCAGGGAGCTGGTCATGGATGTAATGATGTTCCTGGATGTCATGATCACCGATTCTACGGGTACCGCAGGTGCTGGGATCGAGCTCTTCTTCTCCGCTGACGGTGAAGCAGTGGCCGATTTCTTCGAATGGTTGTATGTGAACCTCAAGGTGTTCATAGCCAAGATCGGGGACCCTTCCGGTGCAGGTGATTATTCATCCTTCCCCTGGGAGATACTGCACCGCTGCAGGGTAGGGGTCATGTTCTTCGGGGAGATCGAGATGCCCGAGGCCATATCCAAGATGGCACCGGAGAATGTACCGCTCCCTGACTCGTTCCGACTTGCGGTCCAGGGGAGCTTCAGTATTTCCTTCCCCATGCTTCTTCTCGGCATGGATGTGGACGGGTTCTCCATCTCGCTGGGAGTGTACATCATGGAGGCTCCCTCGGAGCTTATCTCCCTCTTCTACGACGTGACATCCACCGGCATGACCACCAACCTGTGGCTGCTGAAGGTTGAAATATGGCAAGGGGACTGATTCAGAGAGTGTATATCCCCGTGGTGACAAGATATGTACCGTCATCCTGGAGGTCGGCGAACTTCTTGACCACATAGAACTTCGGCCCCTCCTGCGTGAGAAAAGTGTCCAGATCGTTTGGAAGGATGAACGGCCTTCCCGTGGAACCTTCCACCATCTCCGGTATCCCGGTCTCTTTGAACAGGAGGAGACGATCCTCAGCGTACGTATCCTCCGCGGATATTGTGACCTCAATGGACCATCCCGGCATTATCTGTCCCTTGTTCCCGCAAAGCTCCAGAAGGTCCTCGATGACCTGTTGGTTTTCGCTGCTGTAGTTGTGGACCGGCCAGATGAAAAGCGACCTGCCCTCGACGTGGTCCACCACCTGCACGTTCAAACTGCAGGGTGTGCGAACGGTGAACCCGCCTAAGGAAGTGCCCACCGAACGGGTCATCGTGGTGTTCAGGGAACCGGGACCAGTGGGCGGGAGGGAAGGTACGACCGAGACGTCCTCCATAACGATCTCCATAGAATCCTCGAACTCCACGAAAACAGAACCGGGAAGAACTTTTATGTAAAACGGCTCACCGTTGATATCCCCCGGCAGGGAGTCGGTTCCGGTATCGAAGATGACCTCTGCCCTGGAGCCGTGGTCCCAGGTGGATATGGAACAGAGAAGGGTGGACAGATCATGGGCTATCCTGGCCGGTCTCTCATCCTCTACATTGTCCCCGAGTCCGACATTGTATGCGAAAACACCTGCAAGCATAACAACGGCAAGAACAAGGGCACCCCTGAATATGATATCCCCGATCTCCATCGCACTCAACGAACCATCCAACGACCTTTGATTATTTTATTCCTTTGATATGAGTGAACAATTTATTGTCACTGCGGTGGTCCGGTCCATCGAACCCCTGGGGGTTACCATAATATGGGAGTTCGATCACAATGGTATGTTCCATATCATCCAGACGATCGGCATGCTTGTGCTGGCCTCCGGTAAGAGGGCGGGACTGGAGATCATGGAGGAAATGGAAGATTTGAAATGAGTGGAACACGTTCATCATCCATGCCTTCCGAGAGGTCAAGAACATCATTCGAGATGATGGCACTGATGTTCGATATCAGGAACCTTTTGAGACCTCGGAGCAGGATACTGGAGAACATAGGTCTGGAAAAAGGCATGAAGGTACTCGACTACGGGTGCGGCCCCGGTGGTTACGTAAAACCGACCATGAAGTTCATAGGGCCGGAGGGGTACTACTACGCGGTGGATGTCCATCCGAGAGCGGAGAGGTATGTAAAGAAGGTGGCAAAGACCAACAAGTTCGAGAACGTCGAGTTCATACTCACGGACTGCTGCACGGATCTGGATGATTCATGCATAGACATGGGATACCTATTCGATATCTATCACGACCTCAAGGACCCGGAACCCATCATAAGGGAGATCAAGAGGGTCCTAAAGAAGAAGGGCAGGCTTGCAATGAACGATCACCACTACGGGATGGAAGGTCTCAAGAAGGAGGAGCCGATCAAGGAACATTTCAAACTTGACAGGGAGAACAAGTATACCCTCTTGTTCAAGAAGAAGTGAACTTCCCCGCTTTAGTTCCTCAATGGAGCTGATATTTGCTTTCGCAGTGACTCCGGTCACAACCTCAGGGGAGCTTCCTTGATGATGCTCAGTATCAATTTTGTCTCCGTCCTTTCAACGAAGTCCAAGGTCTGGAGCTTCTTGATGAACCTGTCGAGTGCGCTTCTTCCCGAAAACCTTGCAATGACCGTTGCATCGAAGGAGCCGGTATTATCGAATACCATCATCACGTTCCTGTCCCTTGCGATCTTCTTCTCTATCTGATGGAGCTTGCCCTTTGCGACCCTTACATCGATTATCACGTGGATGTCGTAGCCCAGCTTGTCATAGTCCACATCCGCAAAATAGCCTTTGATGACACCGGAGGATTCCATCTCCTTCACCCTCTTCATCACGGTTGCAGGGGAGACCGACAACGCCTTTGCTATCTTCCTGTAAGAATCCCTCCCCTTTCTCTGCAGGTGGTCCAGTATGTTCCTGTCCATTCTATCCATGATGCATGAATATGTTCATCTTACAAGTAGTATTCCAAGTAATAATGAACGTTTGTTATGCTTTGGTTCACTATGCCATACGTTTGTTCAGTGGGGGGAGGAGTATGGTTATATACTTTACCATGGTTGAACCTCCGGGATGGGTATGTGTGAAAATATCAAGAGATACGGTTTCAAGGACCTCGAGGATGTTTTGGATACACTGAACAGGGCTCCCGACATACGCTTCGTCAGGTTCGTCACAGCCGATATGAACGGCGAGCGCCCCTGCGGTTTCACCATTCCCGTATCGGAACTGGGTGGGTCCATAGGAGAAGACGGTACCGTCAGTTTCCCGGACGCGGACGTCAAAGACACAGTACTCAAGGGATTCGATGCATCCTCTCTTTATCCGGAAAGGATCAACGAGAGCGACAAGAACGCGGTGCTGGATTTCAAGACGGCAAGGCTCTTACCATGGTACTATTCCACCAACATTGCGGGTTTTGAGAGGAGATGGAGGGAACTTGCGGTCTTCGGCGATATACAAGACCCCAGCAACGGCCCCTATAAGTTCGATTCCAGGAACATACTGAAGCGAACACTTGAAACATTGGAGAAGCAGGGAATTGCCGATACGGTATACATCGGCCCTGAACTGGAATACTTCCTGTTCCAGGCAGATGATAACGGGTTCCCGGTGACCGAAGAGTTCTATCTGGACGACTGCAGGTATCTCAGACCCAAGCTCGTGGATAAAGGTACATACTTCAAGGGAGGGCGCTACGGGGAGGTGAGGAAGGAGGTGCAGATGATCATGCAGGAGATGGGATACCGTTTCGAGTACGACCACCACGAGGTATCAGAAAGCCAACACGAGATAGATATCCACTATCTGCCGGCCCTGGAGATGGCCGACATGGTCATGTTGTACAGGTACGTGGTGAAGAAGGTGGCAAGGTCCTACGGTCTCTTCGCATCCTTCATGCCCAAGCCCATCTCCGGAATGAACGGAACCGGAATGCATACACACCAATCACTCTTCAAGAACGGAAAGAACATCTTCTACGACAAGGATGATCCGGACCATCTATCGCTGGGATCCAGACAGTATATTGCAGGCCTGATGGAATATGTTCCGGAGATCACAGCGGTCCTGAACCCGTGGGTCAACTCCTTCAAAAGGCTGGTACCCGGATACGAAGCACCGGCGTACATATGTTTCGATGTCCAGAATAGGTCCTCGCTCATAAGGATACCCGGATACGATCTGGATGATCCAAATGCCATCAGGGTAGAGCTGAGGAGCCCCGATCCATCGTGCAATCCGTACCTATCATTTGCGCTGCAGATCATGGCGGGGATAAAAGGCATCATCGAGGGACTGGAGCCTCCGAGGTTGAGGGACGTGAACGTGTTCGATCTCTCGGATGGTGAGATGGAGGAGATGGGTATCAGGAGACTGCCTCCTGACCTGGGGAGCGCGCTGGATTCGATGGAAAAAGGGACAATAGCGAGACAGACCATGGGAGATGAGTTCCTTTCCCACTATCTGAAGGCAAAAAGGGCGCATCTGAAGGAATACCAGGATGGACTGGGTCATAGAAGGGATGATACATCATATAAACTGCAGGTGTCCCGCTTGGAGATCGAGGAACTGCTGCCAATACTCTAGAGAAGAACTGCTCCTTCGAGGTCGGAAGGACCAGAAATCAATTAATAAGTTCTATGTTGATATGAACCAGGGACATTTGATGTCATGGGGGCACCAGATGGAAACAGGACCAAAGGGAGCGCTTAACTGCTCTGGAGGCAGGCTATGTCTATTGATCGTTACAATATCCGTTCTTTCAGCTCCCCTCACAATGATGGGAGGCTCGTCCCAGGAGGAGACCGTTGTCATCAGGCTCGGATATTTCAACAACCAACCCATTTCCTTCAGGACGGGGGAAGGGAGCAACAAGGGTATCGCCATCGATATCATCGAGCATATTGCAGGGGAGGAAGGCTTCGAGCTAGGTATCATCGAAGGGGGCAGGGACGAAATGGTCCGAAAGCTCAAAGAAGGCGAGGTGGACATGATCGCCGGTCTCGAGGTACCGAGCCAGGAGGCGGAAGGACTTATTCTGGGCAATGAGTCCATATTATCCAACTGGGGCATGATCTTCTCCTCGGAGGATGTCAAGATCGGTTCCCTGATGGACCTCAACGGAAAGTGGATAGGGGTGGTAAAGGACGACCTCTACTACCATGGGGATTCGGGATTGGAACATCTGATAACCTCATTTGACATAGACGCCGAAATGGTGGAGTTCGATAATTACAACGAGGTCCTTGATGCCATCGAGACAGGTAACGTGGATGCGGGTTGCCTGAACAATCTATTCGCCACATCCGTGGAAGGGACCAGGGCGATCAAAAGGACCGGGGTGATCTACAATCCCGTGGAACTGAGGTTCGCATTCGACCCCAACGGAGGTATGAGCGGGGAGCTGAAGGACCTGATCGATGCACGGCTGGAAGAGATGAAGAACAACGGGGACTCGGTCTATTACAGCTCACTGGATAGGTATATGGATAAGGAGGAAGACACGGATGGTCCCCTCCCGGACTGGCTGATCAGGATGATGCTGATACTGCTGGCAGTTGTCGTATTCCTGACGATCACCACACTGGTACTGAGGGGCAGGATCAGGATGAGGACCAGGGAGCTCAGGGAAGCAAATCAGAGGTTGGAACAGGATATAAAGGAGCGGATACGAACAGAACAGAAACTGGAGGTGGAAAAGAGTCGGTCCTTGTTCTACCTGGACCTTCTGATCCATGATATCGGCAACCTACATCACGGGCTGCTATCCACAATGGATCTTTACCAGATGGTCAAGGACGACAGGGAGAAGGCGGACATCACACAGATGAAGGCAAAGGACCTGCTGGACAGGTCCATCAAGCTGATAGGGGACGTCAGGAAGTACAAGGAGGCAAAGGAGAGACCGCTGAAGCCGGAACCCGTGGAGCTCATGGCTACCGTGAAGAAGGCTGTCGATTCCGCGCGCCTTTCGTTTCCCGATAAGAACACAAACATAGAGATCAGGGGAGCCGAGGGACCGATGATGGTAATAGCCGAACCGCTCCTGGAGGAGGTCTTCTTCAATCTGGTCCACAACTCCATCAGATATTCGGAACAGAGGTCAACCTACATCGAGATAGATATCAGCAGGTCCCGGGACGGAAAGAGGGCGCAGGTCACGGTCTCGGACCACGGAAGGGGGATCCCGGACGAGATGAAGAAGAACCTGTTCAGCCGGCCGGCCGAAGCCCGCGATCAGAAGCATTCCGGAATGGGTCTTTCCCTTGTCAAAGCCCTCCTGGACAGATACAGAGGGGAGATCTCCGTGAAGGACAGGGTGAGCGGGGACCATACCAAAGGAACG
The DNA here is from genome assembly GCA_046483845.1 of Thermoplasmatota archaeon. Taxonomy (GTDB): domain Archaea; phylum Thermoplasmatota; class Penumbrarchaeia; order Penumbrarchaeales; family Penumbrarchaeaceae; genus JAYEPK01. Next base: position 12,217 of record JAWOCK010000065.1, read on the forward strand.
ACATTCACCGTCCGGCTGCCCCTCAAGGACTTTCATAGCCGATCAGATGGATGAGAGTTCCTCCACGTTTGCTGCCAACAGCACCTTATTGGTTATTTTCTGTTCACCCAGGGTATCCGTCCTGCTGGGGCCGTAATCATGTCCTGGAAGGACAGTGAGACCGTCCTTCAGCCTCTTTATCTTCTGCAGTGAAGAAAACATCTCCTCCACACTCCCGCCGGGAAGGTCGCACCTTCCGCAGTCGCCGATGAAAAGCGTGTCCCCTGTGATAAGGTATTCATCATCGAGCCTGATGCAGATTGAATCCTCCGTGTGGCCGGGGGTGTGGAGAAAGAGCAGCTCCAATCCTCCAAGGCTCAGAACATCCCCATCCCCGATGGGAACATCGCCCCATGAAAATGCCACGGAACTCGCCCCGGTCATCCTCTTTACTCCGGGCGTGTCCCCCACATGGTCATGGTGATGATGGGTAAGGATCACATATCGTACATCCAGCGACAGCTCCCCTACCCTCTTCAGGACCCAAGAAGGATCGAGACCGGGATCCACTATGGCCCCTATTCCTTTGTCGTAAACCAGATATGAGAAGTTGTCCCGCCCCGTCCTGATCTGCTCCACTGCCATATGAACCGCCGCAGGTCGATGGGACTATTCCATAGATAAGGTACCTGTTGGACCTCGGACAAGTTCAAATCATAGAAGACACATCGAACAAGGGGATGGCAAGTAGAAAGGTAACGGGCTCCGGATCTGATCCGGGAGCCACGCTGGGCATAATAGGAGGAGTCGTCGGGATCCTGACGGGCTTGGTCCAGATGTCAGAAGGGGAGAGCCTCCGGTGGTTAACGGGATATAACGCATCGCCTGTGATAATGGGGATCATAACCATCCTGCTCTCCTTCACGGCCCTCTACTCCGCTTTCAGGTGGAAGTATCCTTCAAAGCGGGGTCAGAATGACGTGGCCGTGCTGGTGGGGCTTCTGGCTCCTGCGGTGATCTGCTTCTACACCTCCGGTCTGCTCTGGTTCGTTCCGGGACCGCTCCTGCTGGTCTCATCGGCAATAATTGCAGGCAGGATGATGGAGAAGAGGAAAGGGTCAAAAATGGGAGCGGGCAGCAAAGAGAGTGTGCCTTTCAGAGGACGGCACGCGTTCCTGGTGATATTGGGCGCGGTCCTGATCTCGCTCCCGGTGGTCCTCGGTCCGCTCTTTCATGGTGTCGATCTTGTCAACACCGAGGTCCGGGGGGTAGAAGCTGGTACCGCTCCCCTGGGCATTGTATGGTCCGAGGACATGGATGGGAATGTCTCACGCGAAGAGGTCCACGGTGTATTTGCCATGCACATACTGCTCCTGGTGTCCGCCCTGGCACTTATCATGTCGGGGATATTCTCCGGAAGGAACATCGGCATAGGCATCTCAACCTCCGTCCTGGTCCTTCTGATATTCTTCTTCATCTTCATACCGAACATACTGTTCACAACGGGTATGGACATACAACAGTTCTCCACGGAGCATTTCGGTTCCATGGGCCCGGGCATGTACTGCTGTCTGATCGGCTCATCCATGGTCCTCGGGAGCTTTCTGTATCATGGAAGAAAGGTGGAAGACCAATGAACAGAAACCCTTCCACAGTGGAATTGGATGAGGATATGATCGGGAACATACCAAAGGGATCGAAGGTACTGGAATTCGCCTGTGCCCGGGGAAGAACGGCGTTCAGATTGGAGGAGATGGGGTACCGGGTGACCGCCTTCGACATAGACCCGGAAGTGATCGATGCCTGCAGGGAGCGGAACACCACGGTGGAGTTCCTGGTCGCGGATGCCAGGGACCTACCCTTCCCATCAGGTTCCTTCGACGCCTGCATCATGAACGCCTTCATGACAATGATGGACAGCCCTTCCTCAAGGTCCAGGGCCTTCAATGAAGGTAAAAGGGTTCTTAAGAAAGGGGGCTTACTGTATCTTGCTGATTTCCTGCTGGAGCGCAACGACCCCGATTACAGGAAGAGGTACGAAGCGCACCAACCTATTACCGGAGAGTACGGCACTTTCATCGTATGAGAGAACGGATCGCTGAACGGCAAAGAGCTCTACAGGGCCCACCACTACACAGAAAAGGAGCTCACGGACCTGCTCCATGGAAGGTTCAAGATCATTGACAGGAGCAAAAGAAGGTTCTTGACCCATCACGGTAATGAGATCGACGGGATCATCATCCTTGCCGAGAGAATGTAGGATCCTCTCGCAAATGGAATATATAACCCTCCCATATCTTGTCACATGGCCACGCTCAAGGATTGGCTGCAACTATTCCGGAGCCACACCAGTCCGCTTGAGATGACCATTACCGTAACCGGGTCAGCCCTGGCACTGGGAACCATCTGGGACATCAAGGTCCTTCTGTTTTTCGTATTCGGCTGGCTTTACCACAATGCGGGTTACGGACACAACTCAGCGGAGGACTATATCCGTGGTTTCGACAGGGAGGACCCCAACAAGGCCCACCATCCCATCCACAGGGGAGCCATCGATCCGATGCTGGGCCGGGGAGTTTGCGTTCTGATGATCCTGCTGACATTGATCTACGGAACTGTGATCTCCGGATTCGATACCGTGTCGGTGGTCCTTTTGATACTGCTTACCGTCTTCGGTTTCATCTACAATATGAAGGGGAAATCCATGGGAGCAAAGTTCATTCCCATAGCCATTGCCCATTCCCTGCTCTTCCCCTTTGCATATTTCGGTTCCGGGGGCGGTATCAGCGTCATCGATGGGTTCCCCTTCGTCGAGGGGAGCCTCGGCGGGGTTGTCGTCCTCGGAACCGCATACCTCATCCTCCAGATAATCTACCAGATAATGGTGGAGGGGGATCTGAAGGACATAGATATGGAGGAGGCGTCGTTCCTGAGGACACTGGGTGCCAGGGTCGAAGACGGCAACTTCAAAGCATCCTGGTCGGCAAGGGGCTTTTCCATATCGTTGAAGATAATATCCCTGCTCCTGCTGTTCTACATTGTATATCTGGGAGATGGCGGCACATGGTATTATCTTGCCCTATTGATATTCTCCCTTGCCATGATCATCCAGGACCACAGGCTGATGTGCGAGAGAGGATGGGACCATTCGGTCTGCTTGAAGGACATGGCCCTGATGGAGGTGCTCTCCACCTTCGCTTTGGTTATAGCGATATCTCCATTGATAGGCGGCTGGCAGCCTGCACTTTACATAATGGTCCTGAACATGGCCTATTTCGTTCTGATGAACTGTTTCCTGTGGGGGACCGCAGTAAGGCCCCGGGTCTAGAGGAACCTGTCGTCCCTGTTTGACTTGAGCTCGGGCAGCAGGGCTTCGGTGATGTCCTCCACCGTTTCCAGGCCGAGGTCGATGTCAAGGGCTTTTGCAAGGTCCAGCAATATGGACCAGTTCTCCTTGTGGGCCAACAGGCCCTTCCTGATCCTGCAAAGCCTCCTGTCCGTGGTCACCACCGTCCCGTCGTTCTCGTAGTTGACGGACCTGGGTATGATCACATCCGCATCGTCCATGGGATCGAGCGTTCTCTGGATGGCAAGGAAGCGGCAGCTCTCGGGTCTCTTGAAGTCCTCGGGTGGATAACCGAACATCAGTATGTTCTTCCTGGAGAGCCCCTCGAGCTCCTTCAGGGTTATCCTTGGTATTCCCAGGTCCGCGATCCCCTGGCTGTTGGACCCTCTCTTGAGGACCATCAACCTGGCCTCGGTGATCTGCTTGAAGAGGGCTATCCTTCTGGATTCTTCACTATCGGCCAGACCGAAATATATGAGGCCGTTGTTTGTGGAAAGGGCCCTGGCGATCTCGGACAGCTCTTGATAAGATGCATTGCTCTTATTCTCGATATCGCTCTTTGAGAGCATGGCCAGGTCGTTCAAGAGGTCCTGCTCCCTGTAGGATATCTGATCGTAGGCGTGGCCGGTTATCAGCTGTTCCCTCACCGCAGTGGCGATCAGCGCATCCAGGAAATCGATGTCCGCCTTGGGGAACACCTTTGCATTGTCTATACGGTGGGGCTTGTCACCTGCGATGATGACCTCCACCCCCTTTTCCGCCGCCTGTCGGAGCTTCACGCCTGCAACGGACCACCTGTTCACCAGATCGGTATTGTAGACCAATACGTGGTCCTGCTTCTCTATATCGTCGAAGGTTATGGTGGACCCGGCATTTCCCAGCACGGCCTGAAGCCCGTCGCAGGTCTCGTGGTCGTCAACGATCAGATATATCTCTCCGGCAAGCCTGTTCACTATCTCCCTTGCCAGGTATGCCTCCTCGTTGGTGCAGGTGGGCCTGAGTATGATCTGTGGCTCCTCCTTGAGCAGGTCCGCCATATGATCTATGGCCTTGTCCCATCTGACATCCTTCCATTCACCGGCCACCTTCATCCGAGGGACCTTGAACCTACTGGGATCGTTCATCCATGCATGGTCGAACCGGCCGGTCTCGCACATGTGGACGTTGTTCCATCCCTCGATATGCGGTGTTATCTTGTAGATTATCTCATCCACCACATGGACATCGATCGAGCAGCCAACGGAGCATTTGGTGCAGACAGAGGAGGTCACCTCGGTCTCGAAGGGACCGGGCTTGTTCAGCGGTATCTTCTCGGTCAGGGCCCCCACGGGGCATACGGCGACACAATCCCCGCAGGAGATGCAGTCGGTCTCGTTCAACGGCCTGTCGAGTGATGGCACAATGGTGGCATCGAAGCCCCTGTTGGCGAAGCCGTATACCGACAGTCCCCTGGACCTGTCGCAGACCTCCACGCATTTTCCGCATTTCACGCACTTGTTGGGCTCTCTCAGTATGAAGGGATGGGAATCGTCCGCCGGGTAGTCATGGGTGCTCCCCTCGAATCTATCGGGGTCCGCCTGGTAATCGTTCATGTACCTTTTCAGCTTGCACTCGAAGAGGTCCTGACACCCGCATGACATGCACCTGTTGGCCTCGGTTACGGCCTCTTCCTCGGTGAACCCCTTGTCGACCTCCTGGAAGTTACTTGCCCGTACCTTTGGTTCCACGAAGGTCGGCTCTACCCTCTCCTTCCTCTCCTCGTCCTCATACAGCGATTCGTCAACGTCCTTGCGGGTGGAGACGAGGTCCATGGTGGCCGGGAAGACCTCTCCTTTCAGCATGCAGTTGATGGATTCCGAAGCTTTCCTTCCCATATATACGGCATCCACCACCAGAGCCGGGCCTTTAACGATGTCCCCGCCGGCGAAGACCTTCTTACGATTGGTCTTATAGATGGGCATCTGTACGTTCACGGTTCCCCATTTGGTCTGGTCGACCTCCTCTTCTGATATTATGCCTTTCTGGATGTCTTGTCCTATGGCCTTGATCACTGCGTCGGCCTTTAGGACGAACTCGCTCCCCTCGATGGCCTGCGGCCTTCTTCTGCCCGAGCTGTCGGGGTCGCCCAGCTCCATGCGCTGGCACCTTATCCCGGTGAGCTTGTCGCCCTTGAACACGAAACCGATAGGCGAGGCGAGGAACTCGAAATGCACACCCTCTTCCATTGCATCCTTGACCTCTATCTTCTCGGCGGGCATCTCTGCCTCGGTCCTCCTGTATAATATTGTGGCGCTGGACCCCATCCTGATGGTGGTCCTGGCAGCATCTATTGCCGTGTTTCCTCCGCCAACCACGACCACCTCCTTTCCTATATTGGCCTGTCTGCCCATGACCACATCCCTTAGGAAGTCGATCCCCCCGATGACCTGGGGATGGTCCTCTCCTTCCAGCCTTATGCTCTTTGCCTTCCATGCGCCGATGCCCAAAAAGACCGCATCGAAGTCCCTCTCCAGGTCATCCAGATGGATATCGACACCGAGCTTGCTGTTGGTATGGACATTTATTCCGAGGTCCACTATGGAATTTATCTCCCGGTCCAGGACCCCCTTCGGGAGCCTGTATTCGGGAATGCCGTACCTGAGCATGCCTCCAAGTGCGGGCATCTGCTCGAAGATGGTGACGGAATGACCGGACAATCTCAGATAATAGGCACAGGAGAGACCAGCAGGACCGCCGCCGATGACCGCGATCTTCTTTCCGGTCTCCGGGGCCGCCTCGGGCATGAAAGGTCCGTATTCCTGGTCCCAGTCCGCAACGAACCTCTTCAGGTTCTTTATTGAGACTGGCTTGTCCACATAGTTCCTTCTGCAGTCGTCCTCGCAGGGATGGGGACATACCCTGCCCAGTGTGGCAGGGAGGGGTATCCTCTTCCTCAATACCTCTATGGAGGTCTTGAACTCCCTGTTGGCGATCGCATTGACATAGCCTTGGACATCCGCATGGGCGGGGCACTTCCAGTGGCAGGGGGGCTTGCAGTCGGCATTGTGATCGGACAGCAGAAGCTCTAGTCCTGTCTTCCTGGCATTGAAGACCCTCTCGTTATCCACCTTTATGACAAGACCATCCCTCACCTTGGTACCGCAGGACGGAACGAACCTGGGAAGCCCCTCGATCTCAACCAGACAGACGAAGCAGGAGGTGAAGGGGCGCTCCCTTTCCTTTTCCCTGCACAGGGTAGGGATCTCTATTCCAGCCTGCTTACATGCCTCCAGGACCGTTATGTCCTTTGAAACCACGTATTTCCTGTTGTTGATACTGATCTCCACGGTCATGATATCACCCCGTCCTCACCGCGTCGAAGGGACATACATCCCTGCATGACCCGCACTTGATGCACTTCTCCTGGTCTATCTCGTGTTTCACGCCGGGCTCTCCCATTATGGCGTTGGTCGGGCAGGACCTCTTGCAGAGTCCGCAGGCCTTGCATGCTTCCTTGTCTATGTGGAATACGGTAAGCTTCTTACATACCCCGGCCGGACATTTCTTGTCCTTGATGTGGGCGTCGTACTCGTCCCTGAAGTACTTGATGGTGGTGAGGACCGGATTGGGCGCCCCTTGACCGAGGCCGCAAAGCGATGACCTCTTTATCAGATCGGACAGTTCAAGCAGTGTCTCAACATCACCGTCCCTTCCCTCGCCCTCGGTTATCCGCTTTAGGACCTCCAGCATCCTCAGGGTTCCGAGCCTGCAGAAGGTGCACTTTCCGCAGGATTCCTTCTGGGTGAAGCTCAGGAAGTACCTGGCAACCTCCACCATGCAGGTATTCTCGTCCATTACCACCATACCGCCGGAACCCATTATGGCCCCGGTGGCGGTTATGGAGTCATAATCTATGGGAGTATCCAGGAGATGTGTCGGTATGCATCCCCCGGAAGGTCCGCCCATTTGAACACCCTTGAACTTCTTCCCCTTGGGTATGCCGCCTCCTATATCGAATATGACGGACCTTATCGGGATCCCCATGGGAACCTCAATGAGCCCGCCCCGATTGATCCGTCCTGCAAGGGAAAAGACCTTGGTCCCTCTGGCCGATCGTGTCCCGTACCTCTGGTATTCCTTTGATCCTTTCAGGATTATCCAGGGGATGTTGGCGTAGGTCTCGACGTTATTGTTGTTGGTGGGTTTCCCCCAGAGGCCTGCCTCGGCGGGAAAGGGCGGGCGGATCCTGGGCATTCCACGTTCACCCTCAATGGATGCGATCAAAGCGGTCTCTTCACCGCAGACAAAAGCTCCCGCACCTTCCTTGAGCTTGATCCTGAAAGAGAGATCGGTTCCCAGTATGTTCTCCCCCAGGTAGCCTTCTTCCTCCGCCTGGGAGATGGCGATCTTCAGGCGATGTATCGCCAGGGGATACTCTGCCCTGGCGTAGATGTAACCTTCCTCGGCGCCGATCACGTAAGCGGCTATCGCCATTCCCTCAAGGACCGAATGCGGGTCCCCTTCCAGGAGGTTCCTGTCCATGAAGGCTCCCGGATCGCCCTCGTCCGCGTTGCATATCAGATATTTCACATCACCGGAGGCCTTTTTTGCGAATGACCATTTGAGACCCGTGGGAAAACCGGCGCCTCCCCTCCCCCTCAGTCCCGAATCCATTACTTCACGTATGACCTGGTCCGGGTCCATCTCCTTTAGGGCCTTTTCCAGGGCTTTGTAACCATCGTGTTGGAGATAATCGGATATGTCCTCGGGATCTATTACTCCGGTGTTGCGGAGGGCGATCCTCTCCTGAAGATGGAACATCGGCGTTTCCTTCTCTTCCCTTCCGTGAGAGAGCTCGTCAACCAGCCAATCGTAAATAGGGGCACCGCCGATCACATGCTCCTGGAATATCCTCTCTGCCTTCTTTATGTCCACCTGCCTGTAGACGTATCTCTCATTTCCCGTGTGGACCTCCACTATGGGCTCATCAAAGCAGATCCCTATACAACCGCATTTCTTGACCTCTACCTTGGACTTGTGCTTCTTTGCCTTCTTCTTCAGTGTATCGAGGACTTCCTGGGCCCCTGCTGCGATCCCGCAGGAGGCGTATCCCACGAGTACCCTGGTCTTAGCCACTGGAACCACCTTCCTTCCCGTATCTTTCCAGAACATCTTTCATCTTATCTATGGTGAGGTTCCCATAGGTTGTATCGTCTATCATCATCACCGGGGCCAAGGAACAGCATCCCAGACAGGCCACTTCATCAATGGTGAACAACTTGTCCTCGGTGGTGTCGAGGGTCTCCAATCCCAGATGGTCCCTCAATGCCTTCACTATGGTCTCGGCTCCCTTTACATGGCAAGCGGTCCCGTTACAGACCTTTATTATGTGCTTTCCGATTGGGGCCAATCTGAACTGGGCATAGAAGGTCGCCACACCGTAGGATTTGCTGGTGGGTATTCCGATCTCACTCTCTATGATCTGGAACGCCTCTGGAGGGATATGTCCGAACTCGTTCTGAACAGCCTGGAGGACCGGAATGGTCACCCCCTTGGACCCTTTGAAGGGAGCGATGAGGTCCCGGATCCGATTCTCGCTGATCTTCATGGTATCACCTTACATTAACCGCTTCCTCTGGTACTATGTACCCGGCAGGAGAACACTCAATTCATACATAAATCAAACCCCGCCTGGCCCGCATCCTTTGTAATTGGAACCGATCTACCTTCCATGCTACTCTTCGATGTAGTTCTGTCAGTTATTCTGAAATGGGACATTTATTATCCTATCCCCATCTTTCTTTCCATTACCTCCCGCTGAACAGTGCGGCTACCCTAGTAGCCAGTGTCGCTCAGGGACATGCATTGAATGCTGTCCCTACCCATTTCTCGTATTTGCACCATGGCTCCCTGAAGTAAGGGGCGTGACGGGGCATGCTCACCCAACCTACCTACAGCATGTACCCCATGCATACTACAATAATGGTATTTATTCATCCAGATCCGCCAAAATATAAATACGGACTTCCTGTTTAACACATTTCATGAATGGAATGAAGGAAGAATGTTCGAACGAAAAGGAACTCCTCTCATCAGGTACATTCCTCAGGTCATACTGCCCGTTCTGTGAAAGAAGCCTCATCGAGAGCAACAAACTGAAATTGACCGTGATAGGGAAGACCGGCAGGAAGGGGACCCTGCTCCTGAGTCCTTACCTCAACGTATTTTCAAGCAGTTCCAGCATCGAGATACCGGAAATGGAGACCGCAAGGGACCTAAAATGCCCCCATTGTACAAAAAGCCTGATAGTTCGGGACCAGACCTGCCCGAAGTGCGGTTCAGAGATCGGCAGGTTGACCGTGGCTGCAATGTCCAAGATGATCGATTTCTACATCTGCTCGAAGAAAGGTTGTCACTGGCACGGCCTCAGCGATGAGGACCTTCAGGATATTATCCTTGAAGATAGCGAGGAATGGTAGGGTGGGTTTCCATGTTCGAAATAATCGAAAAGCAGGAAATGGCCAAGGGGACCATTATAAGGTTCGACATAAAGGCCCCCGAGATAGCCTCCAAGATAAAACCCGGACAGTTCATAATGCTGAGGGTGGACGAGGAAGGTGAGAGGATACCGCTGACGGTGGCGGACAAGGACCCCTACAGAGGGACCATAGCAATAATATTCCAGGTGGTGGGCAAGACCACCGCCCTTATGAGGTCCATGAAGGTTGGGGATTACATCCGGGACATTGCCGGACCGCTGGGCAAGGAGGCGGAGATAGATATCAAGGGAACCGTCGTGATGGTAGGGGGCGGGACTGGAATAGCAATACTCCATCATCTAACAAAAGCGTTCAGGGAGCACGGTAACAATATAATAGGCATAATAGGAGCGCGAAACAAAGATATGCTGATCCTTGAAAGAGAGATGGGGGAGCTCTGTGACGAGCTTGTGGTCACCACTGACGATGGCAGTAAGGGGCTGAGGGGTTTTGTTACCGATCCTCTGAAGAAGTACCTGGAGGAGAGACATGATATTTCTCTGGTTTACGCCATCGGCCCCATCATAATGATGAAGAACGTCTGCAAGCTGACCAAAGACCACGGTGTAAAGACAATGGTCTCCCTGAACCCCATAATGGTGGACGGGACCGGGATGTGCGGCGGCTGCAGGGTCAACATCGAGGGGGAGAAGAAGTTCTGCTGCGTGGACGGACCCGATTTCGACGGACACAAGGTGGATTTCGAGGAGCTCATCAAACGGAACCAGATGTACATCGGGGAGGAAAAATCCGCCCTGCTTTCCTCCATTACCATGAAGAGGTGAATCCATGGAGAACGACGTCAAATATCTGATGTTCAAGACAAAGCTAAACACGTACTGTCCCCACTGCAATATGGGCTTTAACATAAAGGAAGAAGACGGTGAATGGACCCATCTGAAGGCGGAAAAGGACGAAAAGGAGCTGGATATACGGCTGAGCCCTTATCTCGACGTCTTCGATAAGGAGATGTCCATTCCGATCAAGGAAGGAGAGCTGGTGGACAAGTTCATCTGCCCCCACTGCAAGAGCTCCCTGATGATAGAGGACAAGCTCTGCGAGGAGTGCGGCTCTCCCCTTGCAGAGCTCATAATCTCCGCCTATTCCAAATTGATCCCGTTCTTCCTCTGCTCCAGGAACGGCTGCGAGTGGCACGGCCTCACCAAGGCCGATGAGGCGAAGATAAAGCTGAAGATCCCCAGGCAAACCATGCCCGAGCAGGACCAAAAGATCCGGGTACACAATTTCCAGGAGGTTCCTTACGGTCTCACCTCGGAACTGGCAGAACTTGAAGCGGGAAGGTGCCTCCAGTGTACCAATCCCAGATGTGTGGAGGGATGTCCCGTTGGTGTCGACATACCCGCATTCATAAAGCTGATCCGCGAAGACGACATCCTGGGTTCCTACGAGAAGATCAAGGAGAAGAACCTGCTTCCGGCCGTATGCGGGAGGGTCTGCCCTCAGGAGGACCAATGCGAGGGGAAGTGCGTTCTGGGGATCAGGGACGTACCAGTTGCCATAGGGAACCTCGAGAGGTACGTTGCGGACTTCGTCAGGAAGATGGACCTGGAGAGAAGGCCCGATAAGATAGAGATCAAGAATGAAAAGGTTGCCGTGATCGGGTCCGGTCCGGGTGGATTGACGTGTGCATACGACCTGACCCTCCTCGGTTACCAGGTAACCATATTCGAGGCTTTCCATAATACAGGCGGTGTACTCGTCTACGGCATCCCGGAGTTCAGGCTTCCAAAGGCAATAGTGAAACACGAGATAGAGTTCCTGAAGAGGCTCGGTTGCAAGATCGAGACCAACCAGGTAATAGGCAAGATAAAGACCATTGACGAGCTGCTGGAGGACTTCGACGCCGTCTACATAGGCGTAGGTGCCGGGCTCCCGAGGTTCATGGATATCGAGGGGGAGAACTTCTGCAACATAGTCTCCGCCAATGAATACCTCACCAGGATCAACCTGATGAAAGCATACAGGTTCCCAAACTACGACACACCCCTTCCCCAGGGAGAGAAGGTCGTGGTCATCGGAGGGGGCAATGTCGCAATGGATGCCGCAAGGTCCTCCAAGAGGGCAGGTTCGGACGTGACGATCGTCTACAGGAGGTCCAGGAAGGAGCTTCCGGCCAGGAACGATGAGATACACCATGCCGAGCAGGAGGGCGTCAAGTTCAAACTGCTCACAAACCCTGTGAAGTTCATAGGGGACGATAGGGGTTGGGTGAAGGGTGTGGAATGTGTGAGGATGAAACTGGGGGAGCCCGACGAGTCCGGAAGAAGGAAACCCATAGAAATAGAAGGTTCCAATTTCCTGGTTGACTGCGATCTGGTAATAGTGGCCATTGGTGCCGGCCCGAATCCGATACTCTTCGAGAGCACACCGGACCTCAAACGTAACAAATGGGGATATATCGAGGTGGACCCGGATACAATGGAGACATCCAAGAAGAACGTATTTGCCGGAGGTGACATAGTCACCGGTTCGGCCACCGTGATCCAGGCCATGGGCGCGGGCAGGACCGCCGCAAGCGCTATACATGATAGATTGCAAGGCAGGAAGAAAAAGGGTAAGAAGAAGTGAGAATGCCGTATGGAAATACCATTAAATTAATTAGAAAGCAGTGATTAGACCGTTCCAGGTAGCTCCGATGGACGCTCTTCCTTTGGCCGGGTCCCCGAGGGACGCTGTTCTCCAGGCCGCAGAAGGTGTTGTGGGGATCCTGAACGGGATCTCTCTGTGGGATGCACGGCTTCTGATACCTTCCCTGATACTGCTTGGCATGGCCTTCAAGGACCTCGGGGGAAGATATTCCTCTCTTGTAAGGGGAGCGGGGAGCCTTCTTTTCGGATCGTTCTGGCTAACACAGTCCTTCTATTTCCTCCATGATGCACATTTCGATATTGTGAACGCCATGATGTCCCTTCTGGGCTGTATCCTCTTCGTTTTCATAGCTGTCCACTGTTACCTGGATTACAAATGGGATGAGAGGACCAAATCCATCGGATGGCTCATGAGGACGGCCTTCCTCACCGCTTCCGTCTACTTCATACTGGAACACGTTCCAGTAACCCAGGGTGCCCTCATATACGTGGTATCATGGATGACCTACGGTCTGCTTGTCATTACCGGACATGATGTCGGCATACAGTCGGGCTTCCCCATTGAGGGGGGCGGATTGATGATCCCTTCGAGCGATCCCACCGACACAACGGTCAGGATAGTATTCGCCTGCACGGCCGCTCTTGCCCTCTTCCTTTTCACATCGGCCGTGATCGCCACCAGGACCAACAGGAAGGAATGGATAGGATGGGCCAAAAAAGAGATCGAGAGGACCAAGGGTTCGGATTCCCTGTGGGAGAGGTCCAAACGCAACGGAATAAAGAACATAATGAGGATGTCGGACCTCCGGAGGAAGGTATATGCGCTGCTGGTGGTCATACCTCTCATATTCTTCACCAACATCTTCAGGAACGTAGCGCTGATATCGGTGGTCTACGGAGGGCATATCTCCTTCTACGATGCACACAACATCTATGCTAAGGTCCTCTCCCTGGTCATGATGATATTCCTGACATGGATCCTCTTCGAGTTCCTCCCCGAACTGCAGGAGGACATGATGGGTCTCTTCGATCTGCTCAAGAGGGTAAGGAAAGGAATGATAGTGGACGGAAGGCTGGACATGAAGTACATCAGGAATGATAAATAATAAATGTGGAATCCGTCCTGATGGTCTCATATTCGCCAACGGTATCGTTCAGACCAAATAATAGGTAAAGAACACTCCCTATAAGATTAAAGAACGCCCATATCCATATTTCTCGAGAAGATTTTCTTCATCTGATCCCTTCAAGGATATCCTGAATAAGAACATATTTTCACACTCCTTGATGGAGCGGCATTTCGGACGGGCGGAGCTATGAACTGCCATCCCAGTTCTCATAAAATGAATGACCTTCCCATTCCTCCATGCCCAGTGCAATCATGAGTTCGTTGGCGGTGATCACGGTAATGTTCTCCTCACGGTATCTGCAGATATCATCATAGGCGATCCTGGGACATGCGGTAATGACAGCTACTCTGATCTGCAGGGAGCGGAGCTTCATCGGATCTATCTGGTCCATAGCCACCAAATAGCAGTTCACTCCCTTCCTCTTGCATGCTTCCAATGAATCGTCGGCAAGCCCCATTCTCATCTGACCCGGTTTGGTTCCGACAACGATCCCCACCCTCTTCCCCTTCCGTATCAGATCCCCGGCAGAGTTGATGGCCGCAAAGCGTTTCCTGAGAAAACGGTCAAGGTCCTCCCTGCCGTATTCGGTAACATCACCGGATATCGGATCCAGTGCCCACACCCTCTTCTTCACCGCACTCACCATTCCCAAGGGATGGAACCTTCCGGTCCCGAGATAGATGAAGGCCTTCACATCCTCCGATATGCTTCTCGGGGAGCCGAAGGAGCAGCCGAGTACCTGCCCTGTGAACCGCTCTCTGGGAGATGGGGGGCCGATCCTTGCATTTCTACCGCTCTCCTCCAGCATCTCCTTGAGGGTTTCCAGCTGATCCACATGCTGGATGGGGGCGGCGAGTCCAAAGCTTTTGGAGGTGTCCTTTTCAAGTACTTTTTTCAGACCCTTTTCCATCATACCATCCGGTATCCTCATGGGAGCATGGAAGAAATGTACGGGGACCGAGAATTCACTTTTCATTGATGGGATATCGGAGTGGCCGAGATGGACCACTGCATCGATCCCTAAAAGCCTAGCCCTGGCCCCTGCATGGTCGCATGCGCCGTAGCAGAGCTCCCCGTCCACAAGGACCTTCGCTCCTGTCTCCTTTTCAATGAGATCTGCAAGGGATAATGCTCCCCTCTTCATTCCTTCGGGGAGCTGGAGGAGGACCGAGGAATATCCCTTTTCTTTTACAAGTCGTATGAGGGATGGGATATCGATATCGAAGGAAGGGAACAGGTCTTGTTGGTCCATGGGGCGAAATGGAGGCATATCTAATAATAGGTTCCACCGGGCGTATCACAATCGCGATGCAACATCACGTGCGCCTTCTTCCATCTTCTTGGACACATCATGGAACATCTTACAAACGTTGCTCCCCGGAAGAACCTTGGCCCCTTTCTTCTCCGCTTCCCTTCCGATCATCCTAAGCGTGCGGTTTCCGCCAAGGAACGAGAACGGAAAGCTCTGGGTGGAAAAGGGGACCACCTTTTTTCCCGATAGACCCTTCACATCCGATATGGCCTTTATGATTATCGGGGTGGCAGAAGCTCCCCATACCGGGCAGCCAATGATGACCGCATCATGCGGGCTGCAGTCCGGAAGGTTCTTTATCTCGAACTCCTTGCCGTCTTTGGGTCTCCCCTGCCAATCCGGCGGTTCGATCTCCAGTCCCACGAGTTCCACCCTGTGTTTCCTGTCCCGGAGTTCCTTCATTATCTTCTCCGCGAACTTCAACGTGGTGCCTGTCTTGGAATGGACAACGATACAAACTTTCATGACGCTCACCATGGAGGATATCGAACACCTGCTCTTATTAATTCCTCAAATCGGATGATTATGGATCGGATTCATGGTCGTTCCTTTGTCAATTTTATTATTATCAAAGCTCCCTTTTCATGATCTCCGTTCACCCTATCTTCCATATCCAGGGAACCGCCATATTTATTCAGTATGGAATTGGTCATGGCAAGTCCTATCCCGGTCCTGTTCTTGACAACATCGTCGTCCATTATTTCCGTCAGGACCTTCTTCCTCATATCGGATATGCCCGGACCGCAGTCGGATATCCTGATCAGGACATCCTTTTTTCTGTCCTCCAGGACGATCGTCACCTTTGGTCTTTCTTGGTTCTGTACCTTCACGGCATTATGAAGGATATTCTGGATGGCATCCTTTATTACCGGTGATCCCCTTACCTCGATCGGGCCCTTCGGGATATCGATATCGAATATTGGTTCTTTCTTCTCAAAGTTGTATTTTACCTCCGATACCGCCCTTTCGAGAAGAGGTACCACATCGATCATGATCTGAGATCCTTTAGATGGTTCTTCGGATCCCACTATCTGTACGAACTTGGTCAGTTTTATGGATCTATTAACTAGTTCCTCCATCCTATTGAAGGTAATATCCAATTTTTCTCTATCACGTAGGTTCTTTCCGATCTCGATCGCAAAGGAAAGTCCCTGGTATAGATTTCCCAGATCATGCCCGAGCACATCAAGGAACAGGTCTGCTTTTGACCTTTCTTTCTTGAGGTCCTTTTCGATCTTTTTCCTTTTGGAAATATCCTTGAAAACAATGATGTATCCTTCTATCTCACCATTCTTCTGCGACACTGGGGATATGGAAAGCGTCACCGGGATCATCCTTCCATCGATCCTCCTTGCATGGAGCTCGATATCGTCAGAGAGCCTTTCCGAGCTGTTTTTCACGTTTTGTTTTACCTTTATCATAAGTCTTTCAAAATCCTCTACGAACATATCCTGGACCTCGGTTCCAAGGGCTTTATCCTTATCTATGCCAACCAGTTCCTTAAAGCCCTCATTGACCTCTAGTATCCTTCCATTCTTATCCATGAGCGCAATGGAATCACGCATGTTGGACACAATAAGGTCGGAGAGGTGCGAAAGGGACATGGAGAAAAGCTCGTACTTCACGATAGCAAATGCAATGACTGCATCTCCGAGTATGAAGATTATAATATGGATCTCCGGCAGATAGACACCCATCGTCTGGAGTAGCATTATGAAAACAAAGAACGAAACAGGAAGGAATAGTCCAATGGTAATGAAAACGGATTGTTGTTTTCTCTGTTTGAAGGGAGTTCTATAATAATATCTTACTATCAATCCGACCGGGATCATGATGATCGCGATCATCCAGATAGTTGTGATAAGATATATCTCGGTGTATTCAGGAACCTGATATGCCCATCCCCATCCCATCATAAGGGGTTCTCCGGTGATCAGGTTCGTGTTGAGCTCCAATATGGATATTGCCAGAGCAGGCATGTAGATCAGAAGGTAGGTGAAAACATTGTTCAACAGCTTCTCTTCCATTGTGAACAACAGTACAAGATGCCAAGGTATCGCCAGGGCGAAGGGCCATAAAAAGCGGGATTTCATCCAGAATACAGCCTCGTCCATGGAACTGGCATGTCTAAATTCGAACTCGGAAAAAGCCCAATATGCATTGAATACACAGAGGATGAAAAAAAGTTGATTGAATTGACTCTTTGGATTCCTTACAAATACACTGACACCCAGAGCTAGACTGACGATAACGCTTATCAACGACAGTATGGCCAAGAGGTTCATTGTGATTATGGTACCCTAAAAAACACATATATAACAGAGATGGGACCAATATCAAATTGTGAAAGAACAAAAGAAAAGATGAGTAGACGAAAGGGGGACAGCGATCTACGGTTTGGATGCCCCCTTAATGGCATACGTCCCCGCGTTTCCCGCCGAAGCAGGATCAGCGGATAGCATACCGGAGGCAAGGACCGTAACCCCGAAGGGCCGACCTTCCCATGGGCTCGCGCACCATAGTACCAGAGGGAACGCTGGTGGGCTTAACTACCGGGTTCGGAATGAGACCGGGTGCTCCCCACCGCTATGACCGTCCACCCCTTCGTCTGGAATGTTACTTCGTTCATATGCGTACCGTCAAACGGTTGAGCCAGCAATCTGAATTGCGATCCGGACTGTTAGTGGTCGCGGGCTGAATACCTCGGCGAACCTTGGTACTTACACCCCGACTCTATCAACCCCATCTTCTATGGGAGTCCTTGAAGATCTCTCTTTTCAGGGAAGGTTTCAAGCTTAGATGCCTTCAGCTTTTATCCTTTACGGCGTGGCTGCCCAGCATTGCCCTACCGGACAACTGGTAGACTAGAGGCCGCGACCCCTTGTTCCTCTCGTACTAAAGGGACCTGCCCCTCAGAGATCAAAACACTTCCAAAAGATAGCAACACACCTGTCTCGCGACGGTGTAAACCCATCTCACGATCCCTTTTAATGGGCGAACAACCCCACCCTTGGCAGCTGCTGCACCACCAGGATAGGAAGAGACGACATCGAAGTAGCAAGCCTCCAGGTCGATGTGAACTCTTGCTGGAGACAACTCAGTTATCCCCGAGGTAACTTTTCTGCTATCAATCTCCCTCAGAAATAGGGATGATTGGTTCGTTAGGCCCTGCTTTCGCATCGTGAACACTTGTGGTGCATGTTCACGTCAAGCCAGCTTTTGCCCTTACACTCAACGGTAGATTTCTGACCTACCTGAGCTGACCATTGGGCGCCCTTGATATTTTTTTGAGGGCGTGGCGCCCCACCCAAACTGCCTACCTATAGGTGTTCCACCGAAATGGTAAGCCGTACAAAACAGGAAGGGTAGTGTCTCATATTTCGACTCCGCTTGAACTGGCGTCCAAGCATCGACATCTCCTACCTACACTGCACATCCCGTTCCGTACGGCAGCTACAGGCTGCAGTAAAGCTCTACGGGGTCTTCGCTTCCTTTTGGAAGGTACTGGACTGTGCGCCAGTAAGTCATTTTCATTGGATCCGACGTGGGGACAGCGGGACTCTCGTTGGGCCATTCGTGCAAGTCGCCAATTAAGCGACAAGGTATTACGCTACCTTAAGAGGGTCATAGTTACCCCCGCTGTTTACCGGTCCTTCTTCCCTTTGAAACGGGTGTTCAGATACCGGCACTGAGCAGGATTCAGCGGCAATACACATCCTTTCGGACTAGCTGCCACCTATGTTTTTATTAAACAGTCGGAGTCCCCTTGTCACTGCGACCAGCTCTTCGCGGAGCTGGCACCCCTTGTACCGAAGATACAGGGCTAATTTGCCGAGTTCCCTCACGTCGGTTGGACCAAAACGCCTTGGGCTATTCACCCAGGGGCACCTGTGTCGGATCTCGGTACGGACAAACAGCACGGCCTCAAGGAGGCTTTCACGGGGACCAGGAGTGAGCCGAAGGCTTGCATTACGCTACCCCATCTCGCGCCTTTGCCCGCTTCTCGTCATTACAACTCTCCACGGGCTTATCTCGCTTGAACAGGTTGGTTTCCCCTGCTCGGCTTATCCCGATCCGAACCTCCAAGAGCAAAATACTGTCTGGTACAGGAATATTAACCTGTTTCCCTTTCGGCATTCCCGAATAAGGTATGCCTTAGGACCGACTAACCCTCGACTGACGATCATTGTCGAGGAACCCTAGCCCCTACGGCGGAACGGATTCTCACCGTTCTTTGCTACTACTTATACCAGGATTCTTATTCGAACGCGGTCCACAGGATCTCACGACCCTGCTTCTACCCACGCACGACACCTTCCTACCATATATTTTTATCAAATATCCGATGTATCGGTGACCAACTTAGCCCCGTCCATTTTCAATGCCCATGATCTCGACTAGTGATCTGTTACGAACTCTTTAAAGGGTGGCTGCTTCTAAGCCCACCTTCCAGTTGTCTTAGACCATGGACCCTTTTTGACCTTCACACTTAGTTGGCACTTAGGGACCTTAACATCGGGCCGGGTTGTTCCCCTTTCGAACATCAACCTTACGCCAGATGCTCTCACTCCCCGCTTCTTAGGTGTCCGCACATTCGGAGTTCATTAGGATACCGAGGAATTTCTTCCCCTAAATATCCATATGGTGCTCTACAGCACGGACCGCCTCCACGGAGGCTATCCTGCGAGATATTTCGGAAGGAACCAGCTATTTCCCGCCTAGATTGGCCTTTCACCCCTATACCCAGGTCATCCGAGCGATTTGCACATCAGCAACGGTGCGGACCTCCACCCGAGTTTCCTCAGGCTTCATCCTGCCCAGGCATAGATCGACGGGCTTCGGGTATTCCTCCAACGACTCCGGGCGAGTACACCCTGCCCCTCACATAAGTTGCGGGCTATCGGTTTCCCTTCGGCTTCATGGGTAAACCATTTAACCTCGCCGTTGAACGAAACTCCCTGGCTCGTTTTTCTGGACGAACGATATGACAGCGCTTCTCGCTTTCCCGCCATATCAGTCTGTGACCGTTTGGTTTCAGGGTCTTTGCACCTCCCGTCAAGGGTACTTTTCAGCTTTCACTCACGCTACTAGTGCACTATCGGTCTCGGGACGTATTTAGGGTTGGATGTTACTGGCACCCATATTCTTGCACGATTTCCAACGTACAATACTCCTGGATCCCGGAAATCATCTTTTCCATTTACCCTTACGGGGCTGTCACCCTCTATGGCGCAGTGTTCCAAACTGACTTCTGGTTCATGGACGAAGATGTAACCGGGCCACTCCACATCTCCTCCAGGTTTCCATGGAGGATTCGGTTTGCCCTAAGCCATTTTCGATCGCCTTTACTTACAGCATCTCGGTTGATTTCTTTTCCTCCGGGTACTAAGATGTTTCAATTCCCCGGGTTCCCTACCCCTAATGGGGTTAACACCGAAGTGTTAGGAAGTCCCATTGAGCAATCAAGGGATTAACGGCTCCATGTGCCTACCCCTCGCATATCGCAACTTGGTACGACCTTCTTCGGCGCCCGAGCCAAGCCATCCACCAAACGGCGTAGTAACCGCTAGACTACCGGCTCAACAGACGTCCGGACGCATATGAACGAGATTCATTGGTTTCATAGGCAACAGCCTCCACCTAACTCCTTCCCCCGTGATGTAAGATTCTCATCGCGGGGTGCACAATCCCCATTCTGGGTGAGTCCAGGATATTCCGGTTCACCCTTGGGGGAAACGGAGTAAGAAGCATCCCGTATATAAACATTGCTCATCGAACAAATAGGGCGGGAGGGGAGAACGATGCAGATCGGGATCGGGGCTTTGCCATCCATACTTGGACCTTAATATATATGTATCTGTTATACCCGCTCATAGACCACCGAGGTGGAGAAGATGTCGGGTTTTACCAGACCAAGAGGGACCAGGGATTTCACGCCGGAGGAGATGGCCCAAAGGAGAAGATGCGAGGCTTTGATGAGGGATACGCTCAGATCATTCGGATACGAGGAGGTCGGAACACCCACCTTCGAGCATTCGGAACTCTTCATCGCAAAGTCGGGCCCTCAGATCCTCGACCAGCTCTATGATTTCAAGGACAAGGGGGGAAGGGACCTCGTGCTCAGGCCCGAACTTACAGCGCCCGTGATGAGGATGTACTATTCGGATCTAAAAAGCAGACCGAAACCGCTCAGGGTCCAATATTTCGGGAACTGCTTCAGATATGAGAGGCCGCAGAAAGGAAGGTTCAGGGAATTCTGGCAGATGGGTGTCGAGTACATAGGAAAACGGACCGGGGCCGCAAATGCAGAGGTAATAAATGCTGCAGCAGCCTCACTTGATGCGGTGGGATCAAAGGACCATGTGATCAGGATCGGGCATGTTTCGATACTCGGATCCATCCTCGAAAGATGGGGGCTCAAAGGAGACAGGGACCTGATGATCGCCATCGATAAGAAGGACATAAGGGCCATCAAGGAGAAATTGGATGAAAGAGAGGGCAAGGACCTGCTGATCGATATGATCGCGGTCCCTGTGGACAGGGAGGAAGCGAGTAATGTCCTCAAAGACCTGGTCCGCTCGTTCCCGGAGATGGGAGACGGACCCGCTCGGGAGCTCCAGGAAGTGATGGACCTGGTCCGTTCCAAGATGGGATCGGTGAAGATGGACATCTCGATAAGCAGGGGTCTGGATTATTACGACGGGTTGGTGTTCGAGATAGATGCACCTTCTCTGGGAGCCGAGAAGCAGATCTGCGGCGGTGGCGCTTATTCATTATCATCCGTGTTCGGATCGGATGTGGAAGGAATAGGCTTCGGACTGGGTTTCGACAGGATAATGGCCTCATTGGAAGAGGGTTCATTGGGAGGTGATATCGAGAAGAGGATATATCTTCTGCCCATGGGCAGGGATCAGATAGAACAGGGAACCAAGATATCGAGCAGGATAAGGAGAGCGGGTGTAACATGCATAATGGAAACTTCCCCGAGGCCCCTGAAAAAAGCCATACATTATGCTTTATCCCAAGGGTGCACACATCTGGCGCTTCTTGGCGAGGACGAGGTGAGAAGAGATGGGCTCTCCCTCAAGGACCTCCACGCAAAGGAGCAGGAATTCGTTCCCCTGGACATGCTGGAAGATAAGATCACGATGGATCCTAACCAAACCTCAGGCATTTGAAATGAAAATTATATCAATGGAAAGCTCATTAATCAAGATGGTTTGGGAGAACCTAGAATACAATTACTGAATGCAAAACATATAGAAGCGGTGGAAAAAGTGAGATGTTCTTTCTGTTCAACGGACAAGGTCGAGAACGGCCAAGGGCCTTTCTGTAGAACCTGCTGGGAAGCCATGGAAAGAGGAGATATCCCACCCGTAAACTTCAGGGAATATTTCTTCGAGGGGCTCGAGAACAAGCTCAAGGAGGTCGATTCGCTCCTTTTCAACATACCCGAGAACTTTTTCCTCTGGTACATCAAAGGGCACCTGGAACATGAGCTGGGATCCACCAAGAAGGCAATGAACTCCATCAAGACCTCGATATCATACAAAGAAGACTACGGGGACCCCTGGATAAGGCTCGGACTGATACATTCTGACATGCATAGGGAGGCGGAGGCCATCGAGAACTTCAGGAAGGGTTTGGAATATACGTTGATGGACCCCTCGAACCTTGTGGACGCAGGTATGTCTCTTCAGGCGTCTGATAATTCGGAACTGGCTGCTCGGATCCTCCGGAGGGCCCTCGATCTCGTCCCGGATGACGACCGCACCATAGTAGGTCTCGGGAAGGTATATTTTCAGATGGGGGAATTGGAGGACGCCAAGGAGATAATGGACAGGGGATTGGAGCTCCACCCTCACAATGAAGAGGTCCTCAGGGCAATGGCTCAGATCAAACTCAAGATGGAAGACCTGGATTCAGCAATGGAGATATACAGCAGGATCCTTGACCAGCACCCGAGGGATTTTGAGGCACTGCTGGCAAAGGGTGAGATACATCTCAGGAAGCTGGAGTTCGGGCAGTCGATAAAGGCCTACAAGGCGGTCAGGGACCTTGACATATACCTCTCATGGTCGGGAATATTGAAGTTCCTGCTCTCGTCCGTCCGGGACCTATTTCGATCGAACCAGAACACATTATCCTACAGGGAGGATCTGAAGAAGGAATATGAGAACATAGTTCTGTACGTAGAGAAGTTCGAGGACAGGTCCGGCACCTCACTGGGACCTGAGACGTTGGATGAGATCGAAAAGCTGGTAAGGATCATCGAGAGCCAAAGGCTGAACCTCAACGAGCAGCTTTCTCGGTTCGAGGAACTGCTTGAAAGCTACAAGGTGGATGATTCCTTCCATCAGCATCTGCAGGGAAAGATGGCAGATATGAGAGATTTCATAGAACAGGGAAGATATTTCGATGCAAAACACATAACGCAGGAACTCTCCCCATTCCTTTCGGACCTTGGTAGGATGAAACCCCGGGACAGCGAGAAGAAAAAGAACACACTGAAGAAGAAATTGGAAGAGCTCAGAGAGATCGGAAAGGAGAACAAGGACCTCTCCATCAGATTGGAGGAGGTCGACAAACTTGAAGAGGAAGGCAACAAGAAAGGCGCCGCATTCATGCTGAAGGAGATCGAGATATCCCTTGAAGAGTACTACATGGAATGCAGTCACGATATCCACAGTGCAAAACTGGAGGAAATGAGGTCACTCCTAACGGATGCAAAGAACAAATTCGATATATCCGGACTGAAGGAGATCTTCAGGGATCTCAAGGAAAGTCCTGACCAGGGCATAAGAGGAATACTGCGTGCCTATCGGGAGTTCCAGAAGAGATTCGAAGAGGATTCTGCCAACTACTATCTGGATGAGATGAGAAAGACGCTCAAGGAAATAGATTACAAACTGGTCATACTTGAAAAGGATGAGATGGACACCAGCATCCTAAGGGAGCGATACGGGGATCTGCTCTCGGAAGTGGAGGGTGGTCTGCCTCCGAGAAAAGGATCCGATAGGGCAAAGGTTCTAATGGACCACATCAAGGAAACGGAAGAGAAACACAGGATATCCCAGATCAGGGAGCGATTGAGAGGACTCGACAAACTGCTGGGGGATGTGGATGTAATTGGAATGGATGATGCCCTGGCCAAGAACGTGGAACCGGTCAGGAGGGTCATTGAGAGGTCCCTGAAGCAGAACAACTTCCGGCTTTCCGAGATCCTGACCAAGGAGGTTTACGACAACGTGGAGAAATTACTGCGTGATAGGTATTTCAAGGGTATCAAGAACCGACTCAGTGAGACGGAGGGGGAGGTACTTCGTTTCAAAGGCCTTGGCATAACCAGGAAAGATTGGAATGCGTCCCTGGAAAGAGCAGCCAAGATCATCTCCAAGAAGGTGAGAGGCAGCATGACAGAGGTGGTATCCCACCTGGCCCGTATGAACACTGAACTCAAGAACTACTACATTGAGAAACTCCCGAAAGAGATAGACCGTAAGTTGGAGGATGTCCATGACCTTCTGAAAGAAGGTGAAAGCTACGAACTCGACCTCAGGGACAGCATCAAGAGATACAAGAAGATAGAGGGATTGGCCGAGGACATCTCAACAGTTGACATACTGGAGGACTCCTACAGGCTGGAATCGAATATAGAGAGAGAGATAAGGCAGCAGCTATCAGAAAAGGTAATATCAACCGCGGAGGAGATCAGGAAAAGGGCCGAGACCATAGACGAACTTAGCCCGACAAGGAGGGACCTGCTCAAGATCATCTCGGATGTTAACAGAGCGGAGGTCCTGATAGAGAACGAACAGGAGAGAAAGGCATATGAAAAGATCAATATGAGCCGTCGGCTCATAAAGGAGATATGGGAAGAAGTACTGGAAGAGATGAAGGATATCAGGATCAGACAGATAGATGAACTCATATCCATCTCCAGGGAGCTCGATATTGACATCTCCGATTTCGAAAAGGATAGATCAATACTCTCAATGGAGAAAGAACCCGATCCTTTGAGCGAACTTGAGCTTGCAGAGGCCATTCATACCGATCTCTATCAGAAGGTCAAGGAGAGTTCCAAAAACATATACAAAGGGATCAAGGCCAGCTTCAAGGAGCTGATGGACATGACCCCGGGTTCCTTGCCCGAAGAGACGAAGCTAGAGGTCAGGGAGATGTTGAAGGACCTCAAGGATGCTGTGAAAAAGGAGGAGTTCGAGCATGTCCCGGAACTGGTCTCGAGGTCCATTGATCTAAGAGAAGCAGTAATGAAAAAGGCCAAAGAGACCTCGTACCTGGAAAAATGTTCGGAGGTGCTCGAGATCGGTTTCTCCCTGGAGATCGATGAGGCAAAGGACCTTGTGACCAGGGCCCAGGAACTTGCAGAGAGGATCAAAAGGGATGAAACGGAGGGCATCGATGAAGAGATCAAGGAACTCAGGATACTTGCCTCTTCTTTGAGATCCCTTCAACAGATGGAAGACATCGGGTCCATGCTCAAGGGCATACAGGACATGGACGATCTGGCAATTGATATGATATCCAACATGGATGAAAAGAACCCCCTCTACGATAGGATCACCGGGCTCAGGAGCAAGATAATCTCCCTGATAGATCGGACATCCCAGCTTCATAATGACCCGGACAGGGAAATGATGGAGAAGATAAAGGATGAGATGTCCGGTGCAAGGATGGAGCTTGACGAACTAGAGAACATCTGGAAGGCGGATCGAAGACTGGAAGGCCTCGAAGAGGCAGGTCTCCTGGAGGGTGTTCCCGGATCAGAACTATTGGATCAGGATATCGATAAGCTGAAGTCACATTACCGTGAAAAGGATTGGACAAAGTTCTTCAGGACCTGGGAGCGGATCGAGACCAAAATGAGGAAGAAGAAGAAGGAGGGGGAGCTGGAGGACATTGATATGGAGCGGTTCAAACCTGTGGATATGTATCGTGACAAGGGCATAGGCATCATAACCAGAAAGAGGTCGCGCCATGTCGGGGGGAAACCTGAGACGGGACCAAAATGGAAAAAGAAGGGAGGAATACAGGAACTGGCCCAGAACATGGCGGAGAAGAAAAAGAGAATGGAGGATACAATGAACAATGTCCGGGATGGAGCCGTGGACAATATATCCCCGGAAGGGCTTTCTCGGTCCAAGGAGAAAGAAGAGAGCCACGAAGACCTTGGCAGTATTGCCAAGATCATTGCCGTTGAAAGAATAGAGGAGCTAAAGAAGAACAGGTCCAAAGCACTTGAGGAAGGAACGGTACCGGATGTGCTGTGGGTTGAAGGAGGAGACCCGAAGAGAAAGCTCCCTGATCCGGTACTCGAACTGGAGGACCTAGCTGACCTGGACACATCGGTGAGAAGGGTCGACCTCAAGGAAGATGTCGAAAGAGCCAGAAAGAGGTTGATCGACTTCTTCGACAAGTTTCCCGACCTGCCTCAGCTTGAAGAAGCAAAAGAGCAGTTCCTAAGAGGTGAAAAAGCGCTGGAAGTAAACGATCTTTCCAAGGCCATCGGAGAGTTTCATTTGGCGATATCCAACGCTATAAAGGTCGGAAGGGTCCATGCGGAGATGGGAAGGCACCTCAGAACCGTTGGAAAGACCCTCTCCAGACTGAAGGAGAAAGGTATCGTGGACAAGAATGCCGAGAAACTATACTCAGAGGCCGAGGACCTCTATAAAAAGGGCGATCATCTGGGATGCGCCAGGAAGTTCAGATCCATCAAACGCGAGCTAAAGAGAGGATGAGGTCGTTCATTCCGCATCCGATATATCCTTGGTGATTATCTCTATACCATCGGTCAGGTTGAAAGGTCCGGTATACCGCTGCTTCTCGTTTATCACGGTCTTTGGAATGCCCAGTACTTCGTACTGCTCCGCAATATCGGGGAACTGTATGAGATCTATTATCGAGGTCGTCACACTGTCCGAGTGATATGCCAGGGTTATTGCGGTCATTACCGTCTCCTGGATATTGGGTGCGTTCGGCGTGACCAGGACCTGAAGGTCCGTTTTCTTCAGTTCCTTCAACTTCTCCATGTACTCCTCCTCGATCCCGGAGGCTTTTCCGGAGACGAGCAACAGGGTCTTAATGAAAGCTTCATAGATCCCTGAGAGTGGAGCACCGTAGAACCTCACCCCATGGTCGTTACCCTTATCGTCGAGTACGACATAGGCAGGAAAATGGTCCACCAGATGGTGAACCTTGTCCTCAGGCTCTCCCTCCTCCTGAACATATTTCACGCTGAGCTTTTCGAACCTCTCGTTGATGGAGTCGAACCTGGCTCTCACCTGCTCCATTGGTTCGGTGTCCTCTCCGGAGAAATGAACCACTATCGATACAGGTTCTTCCAGTCCTTCGAGTTCATTTTCGATAAGGGTTGGATCCTCTATGTTCTTCTTGGCCATTTGGATCAGGCTCCTTTCAAGCTTTGAACGGGTCATAGTAAAAAAAGGTTACTCAAAAAGGGCCCTCCCCACCGGTGATGAGGGGGTCTCGATACAAAGGATAGAACACTTAGGACCGAATGGTCCTTTCGGGCTGTCATCAAGATGATCAAGGTGTCATATGTCGACCTCGAACCTCCCCCCGCGGACAACCACCGCACCGTCGAACTCGATGGTGGGCTTCAGGACCATACCGTCAACGTGGATGTCGCAACTGATCTGCCCTCCGAATGTCGAATTGTCACCGAAACCGAAATGAACTGTTCCTTTTGACTTCTGATCCTCAAGGATGTTCCCAATTATCATTGACCTGGGATTCATTCCTATTCCGAATTCGCAAAGGATCCTTGCACATCTTCCCCTGTCCATTATGCTTTTGGCACTCTTGGAGCCCTTGACCTTGTAGATCATCC
>JAWOCK010000097.1:0-7955 GCA_046483845.1 Thermoplasmatota archaeon
GAGGAAGAATTGTTTGAATCCCTCAAGAGATCGATATTATATCAGGTCACACTTCCTTCATCTACAGGCATAGATATCAGCAATGTATATGGGATATCCATATTATCCCCGGAGGTCGGATCAAAAGAGCAAAATAACCCGTTCCTGTATCAATTCGATTAGATGCCCCTCGCATATCACCCGCAAAAAAGATCACTTCGGCTCAGAGTATATCATATCGAATGGACTCTATGGAGTTCGCCCCCACGCTACCGGGCCGACAGGACTTTCACCTGCATGTTGGCAGAATGTTATTCTGCCAATGTACGAGGAACTGAAGTTCCTCAGATAAGTTCATCGTACTATCAAGGCGCACTCAAAGTCGAGTATCAGAGAAGATGCTATGTTCCGGTTCAGGTCCTCATCGCCTCCATAAAAGCGGTATCCATCCTTATCACCCTGCCGTTCATTGCCAGAAGAAGGGAGGAAGTGATAAGCTGAAACAGGGAATGATACTAGTTCACGGGTCTCGCACCCATCAGGTCGATATCGCAGACCTCCACCTTCCCCCTCCGTCCCCAGGTCTCCATTACCTTCTCCCTCTGATCGGCACCCAGGCTCCCTCCGACGAAGGCGAACACCGAGTTCCCTATCATTATCTGGGAGGCGTCGGTGAAATCCTGGACCTCCGTGAGGGCTCCCCTGACCTCCATGCTCTGGAGCTTGGACGATCTGGAGAACTGGGAGCTCTCCTTCAGCATCCTTCGAGGTGTGGGATCCTCCAGAAGGCCCTTCAGAGCTGTCTCCCCGGCTTCGTTTATCTTCTTCCTCTTTGTACGGTTGCCCAGAACCGAGGAGGTTTCCATCCTGTCACCCACTATCAGATATGCCACCTGGGGGGGCGCGTCAATATTGATCGGAACGGTGTGCACCTCACCGAAAGGCGGGATCCCGGGGGCCAGCCTCATCTCGACCCCTCCCCTGGCCTGGGCCACAACGTCCCCCAGACCTCCCCTTACCAGTATATCCGTCCTGTGGGCTGCGGAGACCAGGTCCCTGTAGCTCACGGGTCCCATATCCTCCTCCGCCTGGCTCTTCTCGAGCCACCTCTTGGCACTTCTGACCTCACCGCCTTCCTCCAGCATACCGGACGCCTTTCCGGAGGATCCGACCGGGGTCACATTCTTCTTTAAATTGCCCTTGTAGATCTCCACATGGGAGGTGAGCCGTCTCTTCAGAGGTCTCATCTTGAACTTGCCGCACTCCAGCGAGAAATAGCTTTCCTGCTGTGCCTTGAACCGCAGCCTGCGGTCCCATTCGGGAACGTCCGTGTAGAGTGCTTCCCATACTGCCACGGCGGTTGACATGGCGCCGGCCCCCGACATGCCGAAACCCTGCCCCACAGGGAGCTGGAGGGTCACACGAAGCCTTGCCTCCCAGCCCTTCCCTTTGTCGGGGAGCAGCTGCTCCAGAACGCTTCCGTAGATCCTTGCGTCCGGCTCGAAGTCCGATACCCCGTTGACGGCAAGTTTCAGGGTCATTGACTCCCTGGAGCCTTCCTTTTCCGGTGGGACCAGGACGAGGTTGGACATGGCACCCAGGGAGAGATCGACACCCGCCCCTCTCGATCCCCTGCTCATGATCTCCTTGGCCTTGTCGTGGACGGAGAAAAAACCGGTTATGTGTCCGGGACAGAAACCAATACCTCTCAGAGACATCTTCGATTACCTCTTGATCTCCTCTATCTTGCTCACGATGAAGGAGGCAATGTCGCACTTCTTCCCTTCCATCCGGAATGCTTCTTTCTCCGGCGTTATCAGTATGACCCTGCTTTCCTCCTTCTTCACCTCCGATAGGTCATTGGCAACCACCGCTCCGAGATCCAGTTCCCTCAGTTTGGAGTATGCCCTCTTCATCAGCTCTTCCTGATCACCGCCGATGCTCTCGGCCTTGTATCCCACGGTGAAGGTGTCCCTGAACAGCGTCCTGAACTTCGCTATGACCTTGGGAGCCCTCTCCAACTGCAGCTCAAGTGATCCCTTCCCCGATGGAAGTTTTCCCTCTTTCTTAACCGGTACATAATCCGATATGCCCGCAGCGAAGAAGGCTGTGTCCGGCACACCCCAGTCGTTGGAAAGGAGCTCCAACGTGCTCATGAGGTCCTTCACCGAGGAGAACCTCCTGAAATCGATATGTCCGGGTATGCCCTCCACGTTCTCCCCCGCAAGCAGAAGTACATCCGCGCCTTCCCGGTATGCCTCGATGGCAAGGGCGATGCCGGAGACGCCGCTGGCCCTGTTGGTGAGCAGTCTCATGTCATCAACGGGCTCCCTGCAGGCACCGGTAAGGACCAGAACCTTCTCTCCCTTCAGACCGCCGGGAGACAGTCTTCGCAGAACCTCCTCCACTATCCTGTCGACGGGAGCCATCTTGGCCTTGCTCTCCTCCAGGACCGGGCCCACGATATCGACCCCCATACTAGCCGCCTTATCAATATTTTCGATCACTGCGGAATGATGGTACATGGTGCCATGCATGGCCGGTACCAGCATCACGGGAATACCGGTCCCCAGCGCGGTGGTCAGGAAGGTCGTGACGGGAGTGTCATCGATGCCGCAGACCATCTTCCCCAGTGTGTTGGCGGTGCAGGGCGCCACCAGGACCAGATCAGCCCTATCAGGGACGTCGCCGCACATCTTCACGTGCTCAACCTGACCGGTGAGCTCCGTTATCACAGGTGTTCCCGTTGCGAATTCCACAGCCTCGGGACCCACCAACCTCGCGGCCCATTCGGTCATCACGGCATGGAGCTTGGCACCATGTCTTATCAGCTCCCTGATGAGCTTCACGCTCTCCACCACTGCTATGGAGCCAGTAAGACAGATCACTATCCTCTTGCCCTCCAATCTCTCGGAAAGGGCTCCCCTGATATCCTCCGAGGAGTGCATGGTCATCGAATGCGGGATATTATAGATAGGTTTTCTCATGCGGTGCTGTCCCATCTCCCGGGTCCGCATTTCGGGATGCGATCGACGTCTGTTTCCCATGGTAGGGGCCAGATAGATTAATGAATGAGTGGACATATTTCGGGAACAATATTATTTCAGGGGGCAATAGAATGTCATCAGCAGATGGAACAAAAGGTAGAAGATACTCGGCAATGATATTCTGCATTTCGCTGATCGCGGTATCCATACCTGTGATCATGGTCCATACGGGCAGCGTTTCAGGAACGCTCTTCGTTGGTCCTGATTCGACCTACAAGAACATCACCGCGGCACTCGAAGCAGCTGACCCGGGTGAGACCATTATCCTGGAGAACGGGACCTACAACGGCTCCTTTGAGATCGACAAACCAGGCATACACCTTACCACGAACCTGACCTCCGATGCATTCCTCGTGACAAACGGTACCGGTCCACTGATAACCGTTCTCTCAGACAAGGTTACCATATCCAACCTGAACATCAGCGGAGGACAGCTTCTCGTAAAGGGGAACAATACCTCGATCATGAACTGCAACATCCGCGCACAGTCCGTCAGAGCGGTCGGCACCAGCGGGGTGCTTCTCAAGGACACAGGTTTCCTCTCACCCCCTGACGGGGCCATAAATATCACATCCTGCGCCAATGTCACCATCAGCAATGTCCTGCCCGACACCGTCCACGGCACGTTCATGGACATCTCAGCATCCAGGAACGTCCTGGTTGAGGATTGCCGGGCCGTGCTGAATTCCACATCCGTCTGGGCCTCCCTATCGGACACGGATGACCTCTCGATCAAAAGGAACAGGATATCGGATAGGGGAGAGGGGAACATTGCCGTAAGCCTCAAGAACACCTCCATGGTCTCCATGGACCGCATGGAGATCAATGTTTCCAGGGCAGCGATGCGTGTAATGGGATCAAGGAACGTGAACATAACAAACTGCAACATCTCGGCAGGCGGAGGGGTTCTGGCGGAGCACGTCGAGGGGCTCGCCTTCCATGATAACAGGTTCGACGTTGTCGAGGACTCCACCGGCATGGAGCTACGTCACGTGAAAGGGCTTGTCCTGGAAAGGCACTCCTTCATGCTCCAGGGGGACCTGGCCCGGGGCATGGTCGGAGATCGAATAGAGAACTTCACCGTTTCCTTCCTCAGCTCCAACTCACTGGGAAGGGGGTGCTCGCTGATCTCACTGAAAACGGCCCTGAGGGGGGAGCTTGACAACATGACCGTTAACCTGGCCGGGCCCGGATGCAGGGGACTCTCCATCGACAGCGCATACAACATCTCCATCTCGAAGAGCATGCTGACCTCCACCGGACGGGGGGCCAGGATCCTCCGGGTGAACGATACCTACGGGTTTTCGATGGAGAACAACAGGTTCGATTCCCAGGGCTTCTATTCCTCTGTCATCTGTCTTTCCAACGCCACCATATCCAGGAGCTTCCAGAACCAGATCACCACCTCGGGGACGGGATCCTTCGGTCTGAACATCACGGATTCCTTCCCTTACATGATACAGGACAGGATCTCCGTCCAAGGGACTTCGGGAACGGGCATAATGTCCACCGGCTCCACGATGAACATCACCGACCTCAGGATGGATGTGGCGGGAGCGGATTCTTATGGGGTCGTCTCCAGCATGGACCTCACGGCGCTTCTGAATGACTGCCAACTGGAGGTCACCGGAAACATGTCGACCGGAATCTTGATGAGAGGGGACATCTGGGAGGCCCATATGGTGGACGGCACGATCGAGGTAGGAGGGGAGGCGAAGGTGGGCATCTCCGTCCGGGAAGGTCCCGTGGTCAGGATGGAGAACTGCGTATTGAACACCACCTCCGAGCATCCTGTGGTTGATTGTATCAACGGGAGCGTTACGATCTCGAACTCCACCCTGAACGGTTTCGAGAAAACGCTCTTCCTCAAGAATTCCCACGGCGAGGTCCGCTTCTCCACGCTCTCTTCCACAAGGAACGTGGTTTCATCCAATTCAACCCTTCACATGGATACGGTGGAGATGGAATATCTGCTCAACTCCCTGGAGCTAATGCAGGGGTCACGTGCTGAACTGGTGGACAGCACGGGGATCGGTCCGAAACTGGACCCATCCAGCCATCTGTTCGTTATGAACCGGGTTGACCTGAGGACCATTGACAGGTTCGGGGAGCCTCTCTCCGGCGTGGAGCTGGAGGTAAGGAACTGGGGACACGTCGTCTACTCCACAGAAAGGTTCACACCCGGCTCACCGGACCCCACCACGGGCCAGTACGGATATATTGAGAAGATAAAACTTCTGGATGCCCATTACAACGGCTCCTCACAACCCACCCGGGGGACCACGGAGGTGGAGGTATATCTCAAAGGGACCGCTGAGCGGCCCTGGTCGGAGACCTATCAGATGAACACCTCCTATCCGCATACGGAGCTTCTGAGATCCCCGGATATCGACCTTCCCGCGGTTCCCACAGGTCTTTCGGCCTCACCAATGCCCGGAAAGCAGAGTATATTCCTCCAGTGGGAGCTGAACGAGGATGATACCATGGAATACTGGATCTTCGAAAGGATCCTGCCGGAAGGGGAACTCCATCTGGCAGATAAGGTCCAAGCCAACAACGCCACCTGGAGCTCGGACGACCTTGGCCCGTCCACCAGGGCCGCCTATTTCCTGAAGGCATGGGACGGAACCTGGAACTCGGAGCCGAGTGATATCGCAATAACCGAAACCCTGGACTTGGAAGCACCACCTGCTCCTTCTGCGGTCTTTTACGAGAATGTCACCCAGGATTCCGTCTCCCTGAGATGGACACATGCAGGTGCGGAGGACCTTGCCGGGTTCTCGGTCCTGATGAACTCCACCCCTTCTCAAATTGAGTTCTCCGAGGTCGAAAGGACCGGAGCGAACACCAGAGGGGCCCTGATCAGCGGACTTGCCTGGGGCACCATGTATACCTTCAAGGTAAGGGCCTTCGACACATCGGATAACTGGTCCCCGCCCTCGGAGGGTTTCGAGATATCCACATCCCTTCCGCGGATAACGATCTCTCTCAACGTATCCTATGGGGATGAGGGGCCCAAGGCGGGCATGCCCGGTGTCGGGTGTCTGTTCGAGGTGGTTGAGAACAAGAACATTTCATACACCGGAAATATCACCGATCCCAACGGAACGGCGGAACTCACCGGACTTGTACCGGGCAGGACCTACACCATAAGGGTCTATCCGCCAGCCGAACTGCGGGGAGAGATGGGAGAGAAGACCGGATACCTGACTGCGGTATCGGCACCGATATTCACGGACCCATACTATCCGGTGACGGAGCTGGATCTGGAACTGGACTACTATCTCAGAGTGATCACGGGATCGATCAAGGCCCTGGTCACCTTCCAGGACGGTCCAAGGGCCAAAGATGCCGTTTTCGAGGCCAGGGTCGATCTTCTGAGCGAGAACGGGGTCCAGAAGGCTTCGAAGCTGACCTCCGGCGAGGGCAGGGCCTCGTTCATTATAGAGGACCTACCTTTCCGAGGGCGCTTCCGGATCGAACCCCCCTCCGATCTGGCCGGGGACTCTAAGAACAATGTTTCTGGCTATCTGGGGACCATCACCAATTTCTTCGAGCTCACAGAAGAGGACCCCGACGGAGGCATCATCGAGGCTTCCCTGGAATACTACGACCACATACCTCTCCTGGAGGACCTGGATATACTGATCCGATCCCCGGTGGGAAATGCCGTTTCCCTGGGTGAAGATCTGACCATAATGTTCAACCAGCCGGTGGACACCTCCACGGTGATAGGGGCCTTCTCGATCAAACCGGCGATCAAGAACGCATCCTTTTCATGGTCCAACAGCAACAAGACCCTGACCATTTCCCACGATGATCTTGTCCCGAACACAGAATACACCGTCAAGGTGGGGATGCAGGCAAGGTCCGCGGACGGGACCGGTTTTCCTCCGACTTTCACCAACAACACATGGACGTTCACCACAACGAAGCTTCCGAAAGAGACCCCCGACGAGAACGACAACGATCGGATGATCCTGATAATTGCGCTACTGATAGTG
Organism: Thermoplasmatota archaeon; assembly: GCA_046483845.1. Taxonomy (GTDB): domain Archaea; phylum Thermoplasmatota; class Penumbrarchaeia; order Penumbrarchaeales; family Penumbrarchaeaceae; genus JAYEPK01. Next base: position 7,031 of record JAWOCK010000097.1, read on the forward strand.
CTTGCGGTGATCGCCATTTTGATCTATTCCAGGTACTCCTCAAAGAAGGAAGAGGAAGAGAACATATACGGATCTGGATACACCGAGTACGGTGAAGATTACGAGGAGGATTTCTACGATACCCTTGATGACATGGAGGACGAATATCCCGATGATATCGCGGAATCCATGATGGCAGGTGAGGAAGGGTTCGAAGAGGAGTTCGAGGAAGAGGAGCTCCTTGAAGAAGAAGATATCCTCGAAGATGAGATCGAAGAAGAGGAAATGGACCTGCTCGAGGAGAACACCGACGAGGAACTTATCGAGGAAATGGAGGAAGATGAGATCCCTGAAGATGAGATGGAGGAAGAGATCCCTGAAGAGGAAGTGACGGCAAAGAAGAGAAAGGGAAAGAAGAAATGAGTCACATTCCTCAACGCTGGGGTTCCTTGATCCTTATCAGTTCCAGGTTCTTCAGATATGCAAGGAACTTGGACAGTCTGGGATATAGCGGCTCGACATCTCTGCCGTACCTGTTCCTCAGCAACCTCCCGATCCTTCTCACATCGCGTCTTCCATTGATGAGCTTCCAGACCATCCAGCCGTAATCGTCGAGCCTGATCCTCCTGGTGGTCTTGAGCCCCATGAACCCCGCGATCCTCTCTCCGGTCCTGGAGCGGTATACGGGAACAAGGAGAAAATCCCCCTTTCGCCGGATGCCCTTCCTTCCCTGCGGGACCATGTCAAGAAGATTGACTATTCTGGGGTCGATCCTAGCAGCTTCCCTGATCAGTGGTTCCCTGTCCTCCTCGTCCACCTTGATCTTTACCGAGTCATACACTTCCCTGAACCTGCCGAACCTGTCCTTTACCAGTTCGGCGTCGGTCCTGGCCCACCACGGTCTCGCCTTTCCTTCGGGAGCCTGGTCCTCCTCCCTTACCGGAAG